>NZ_JBVIDV010000019.1:52088-146063 GCF_055572195.1 Streptomyces sp. NPDC030809 | reverse complement strand
GCTGTTTCCCCCCTGTAGACAAAGGGGTACCCCCCACCCCCTCAAATAATCCAAACCCCCCCTGAATCGCCCCTGGGCCTCGGGAAGCGGCGGACCACCCCCCCCCCCCGGGCCCCCGGCACGCCGGGCCGCACTCCGGCGTCGGCGCGCCCTCCCCCGGCGGCGGCGTGATGCTGGTGGGGTGGTCAGGATTCCCGAGGCGTACCGCGGCCCGGGCCGCCGGGCGGTGCGGGTCACCGTGGCCGCGGGCGCCGGGTTCTACGCGTTCCGCTACGGTCTCGGCCTGACCGTGGCCGCCACGTACGCCCTGTTCGCCGCCGTGGCCCTGGCCGGGCTCTCCCGGATCCCCGGCACCGGCCGGCAGCGGGCCGCCGTGGTCCTCAAGGCCCTCCCGCTGTGCTGGGTCCTGGTCACCGCGGGCACCTTCCTGTCGGTGCGCACGTGGAGCGCGGTGGCCGGGATGCTGGTCATCGGCTTCGCCCTGGCCTTCCTCGCCGTGTGCGGGCCGCGCCCGGCGGGCGCCGCGCCGGGTCTCCAACTGCTCTACATCCTGCCCTCCTTCCCGCCCTACGACCCCGGTTCGCTCGGGGAGCGGCTGGCGGGCACCACCGCGGGGCTGGTGCTGCTGGTGCTCGCCGAGGCGCTGCTGCTCCCGGATCCGCCGCCGCTGCCGTACCGGGAACGGGTGGCGCGCGCCCTGGACCGCGTCGGGGACTGCGTACGCGATCCGGACCGGCAGCCGTGCGCCGGGGCCGGCCCGCAGCCGGTGCAGGAGGCGGTGGCCGCCCTGCGTCCGCTGAACGTGCCGGAGGCGGACCGGCCCGCCGGGCCCGGGGTCCGGGAGCGGGCCCTGGCGCATGCCGGACTGGCCGCGCGCACGCTGCTGAGCCGGCTCGTGCTGCTGCCGCCGGCGGACCGGCCCGTCCCGGACGGCGGCCCTCCGGACCCGGCCGCCCGAGCCATGCGCGCGCTGGGCCCGGTGGCGGCGGAGGCCGCGGCCCGGCTGCGCGGGGCCGCGCCCGGCCGGGAGCCCGCGCGGGCCGCGCGCACGGCGCTCGCCGCGGCCCGGGCCGCCCTCGCCTCGGGACCGGCGGGGGACGCGGCTCCGGCGGTGCTCCGGCGCCACGCGGCCGTGGTGGCGATCGCGGATGCGGCCCTGGCCATGTCGGTGGCGGTGGGCATCGCCGTACGGGGGCGGGCCGGGGCGGCGGAGGCGGCCCCGGGGCGGTTCTGGTACGCGCGGATGTCCACCCCGCAGCTGTGGTGGCACCGGCTGGCGGGCAACGTGGGGCAGCGCTCGGTGTTCTTCCAGAACGCGGCGCGCATCAGCCTGGCACTGGCGGCGGCCCGGCTGGTCGCGGGCCTGGACACGCTGCCGCACGGGTTCTGGATGCTGCTGGCCACGCTGACGCTGACGCGGACCACGGCGGCCGAGACCCGGGCCACGGTCCGCCTCGCCCTGGCGGGCACGCTGGCGGGTGCGCTGCTGACGGCGGTGGTGCTGTACCTCGTGGGCACGGACATCGCGGTGTACGCGGCCGTGCTGCCGTTCCTCATGCTGACCGCCTTCACGCTGGGACCGGTGAAGGGGGTCGGCTGGGCGCAGGGCATGTTCACACTGGTGGTGGCCCTGGTGTTCGCGCAGCTGGCGCCCGCCACCTGGCAGCTGGCGGAGTTCCGGGTGCTGGACGTGCTGCTGGGCAGCGCGGTCGGCGCGGTGTTCGGGCTGCTGGCCTGGCCGCGCGGGGGCGGTGACGAGCTGCGCCGTTCGGCGGCGGTGCTGATGCGGCACACGGCGGAGATCGTGGTGGCGACGACGGCTTCGGTGGTCGCGGGCGGCCCCCGGCAGCCGCGCACGGCGGCGCCGGGGCACCGGTCCCTCCAGCACGTGCTCACCCTCGCGGAATCGGCGTACGCGCAGTTCCAGGGCGAACCGGCGGAGCGGGCAGGGCCGGCGGAGCGGGCGGGGCCGGCGGAGCGCGCGGGTGAGGGATCGGTGCGGCGGCCGGAGCCGGACTGGCAGGCCGTGCTGCTCGCCGGGCACCACACGCTGTGGGGGTCGGACCGGCTGCTGATCCCGCGCGCGCCGGAGTTCGCGGCGCCGCTGGAGGGGGTGGCGGCCGCGGAGCTGATGCGGCTCGGGGACCGGGTGGCCGGGCGGATGCTGCTGGTGTCGGCGGTCCTCGACCCGGGCGGCGATACCCCGGAGACCCCGGTCCGGCTGCGCGATCCGGCGTTCGACACCTTCGGCGCCGAGCCGGAGGGGGCGCCGCGCGTCTACTACGTGGCCGTGACCTGGCTGGACGGGCTGCTGACCGACCTGGAGCGGATCGCGGGTGCCGCACCGGCCGGTGCCGGCGGTCCGGCGGCACGCGCGCCCTGAGGCGGGTGCCGCCGGACCGCCGGGAGCCGGGGACCGGGTGCGTCCGGCCGGCCGCGGCCGTGGGTCAGCCGCGGTCGGGGCGTTCGGTGACGCGCAGCAGGTTCACCAGGGGTTTGCCGTAGCCGGAACGGGCCACGAAGCGGACGTTGAGCGTGCCGTCCGTGACGGTGACCGTGTACGTGCGGGCCAGGGCGGTGTACGTGCCGGCCTCCAGGGAGATGTCGAGGGCGGGCAGGACCTGGACGCCTTCGGCGAGGACGTCGAAGACGCGCTTGTTGGGCCGGGTGGCCGAGAGTTCGGCGAAGCCGAGCTCCACCGTGTAGGTGCCGTTGGGCACGTTGTCGAAGCGGTACTCGTACATGCCCTCGCGGGCGTTGCGGTACAGCTTCTGCTCCTCGGTGCCCTTGATGACGGCGCCCGTGGCCTTGGCGGACGAGGCGCCCTGGTAGCCGTAGGACCCGGGGGCGTACTTGCGGTCCGGGGACCAGGTGTCGCCCAGGGCGTCGGTCGCGGGGTAGTCCGCGCCGGTGTCGACGGCCGCCTGGTAGCGCGGCACGACCACCTTGACGGGAACGGTCAGGACCGGGGACCGGCCGCTGGCCGAGGTGATCTTCAGATCGGTGGTCAGCACCGTGCCGGGCCGCAGCCCTGCGGTGTCCACGGCGAGTGCCAGCGAGGTCCTGGCGCCGGTGGGCAGGTCGCCGGCGGCGGGGGTGACGGCCAGCCAGTCCGCGTCCTCGGCGACCGTGTACGCGGTCCCGTATCCGGCGTTGGCCAGCTCCAGCGAGCGGGTCCGCTTCTGCTCGGGCGGAGCGACGACCTCCAGGGCCGGGCGGGACGCGGTGACCTTGCCGGTCTTCAGGGAGCGGGTGACGCCGGTGACCGCATCGGCATCGATCTGCACCGTTGCCTGCTCGCTCTGGTAGGCGTTCGCGGTCACGGAGACCGGGAGGGACCCGGCCGGGCTCTGGACCGCGTACGCGCCGTCCGTGCCGGTGGTCGCGGTCACGGCGGTGCTTCCGGTGCCCACGGTGACGGTGGCGCCGGCCACCCCGTTGCCGTCGTTGGCGTCGAGGACCCGGCCGGTGACGACCCCGCTGCGGGTGGTGCGGAACGACAGGGACAGGCCGTCGGAGAGCACCGGGGTGTTGAAGGAGTAGCGGAAGGCGTCGGTGCCGCTGGCGTTCTCCACGCCGATCGTGGCGCTGGAGCCCGCCTTGAGGCCGGTGCCGGTGGTGTTCTTGTAGTGGTAGGTGATCCGGCCGTCCTCGCCGATGGCGGCGGAGAAGGAGAACTTGTCGGCCTGGGCGGACCAGTGGGCGACCTGCCGCCACTCGATGACGAAGGAGCGGTGCGGCGCGGTGCCGGTGACCGAGGTGAAGACTCCGGAGCCGGTGCCGGCGGCGCCGACCACGAGGTCGTCCCACAGCGGGTACAGGACGGCGTTGGGCGTGGCCGCGGACGGGATGTCGCTGTTGATGTCGCCGGTGTGCGCTCCGCCGAAGCTCACGGTGCCGTTGGTGCCGACCCAGGCAACCGGGTAGGTGCTGCCGTACAGCGGGACCGGGAAGGGCAGCGGGACGCGCTCGGTGGTGTTGTCCCCGGTGAGCGCGAGCTGCTGCTCGCCGGCCTGGTAGGGCCGGTCCCCCGCGGCGCAGGCGTAGCCGTACGCGTCGGTGCGGTCGGGCAGGTTCACGGCCACGGTGGTGTCGGCGGCCACGGTGACGCGGGTGCTGCCCGCGGTGACGCAGCGGGAGGAGTGGCCGGCGCGGATCTCGTACGAGCCGTGCGGCAGGGTCACCTGGAAGCGGCCCTGGGCGTCGGCGGTGGCGGTGACGGGGGTGTCGGCGACGGTGACAGCCGCGCCGGCGGCCGGTCCGGATCCGGTGGCGACGGTGCCGGTGACGGTGGCGGAGGGGGCCTGGGTCAGGGTGAAGTCCCCGGTGGCGGTGGCGCCTTCGGTGACGGTGGCGTCGGCGGTCTCCGTCCCGTAGCCGAACTTGCCCGCGGTCAGGGCGTATGGGCCGACCGAGAGGGCGGGGAAGGAGTAGCTGCCGTCCGCGGCCGTGGTGGTCGTGCGGTCGATGGGGCCGTCGGCGGTGACCTTCGCCCCGGCCACCGGGTTCCCGCCGGAGCGGACGGTGCCCGCGAGGGAGCCGGTCGCGCCGCGCGGGGCGGCGGTCACGGCCGCGAGGGCGTCGAGGCGGCCCTCGCCGAACACGTTGTTGTCGGCGGCGCTGCCCCCGCAGGCGGTGCTGTCGGTGTCCACGGCGGTGCCGTCGAGCAGGGCCTCGGTCTGCGCCACGTCCCCTTCGAGGGCGGGGGCGGCGGACCACAGCAGGGCCACGGTGGCGGCGGTGTGCGGAGAGGCCATCGAGGTGCCCGAGAAGGACTCGTAGGCGTTGCCGGGCACCGAGGAGCGCACGTTGACCCCGGGTGCGGCGAGGTTCGGTTTGACGGAGCCGTTGGGACCGGCGCCGCGGGAGGAGAACGAGGCGATGGCGTTGTTGACGTCGAAGGCGCCGGAGCTGTAGGAGCCGGCGTAGTCGCCCGGGGAGCCGCTGGTGGCGCAGCCGGGGCCGGAGTTGCCGTTGGAGAACGCCGGGAAGATGCCGGCGGCCCGCCAGGCGTCCACGACCTGCTGGTACCAGTCGTCGTGGACCGAGCTGCCCCAGGAGTTGTTCACGACGTGCGGGGCGAGGTCGGGCCGCGGGTTGCGGCCGGCGAGGTCGGTGGGGGCGATGATCCACTGCCCGGCGGCCAGCAGGGAGGCCTCGGAGCAGGTGTTGGTCTCACAGCCCTTGGCGGCGATCCACTTGGCCCCGGGTGCGACACCGATCTTGTTGGCACCGCCGTCGTCACCGACCATCGTGCCCATGGTGTGGGTGCCGTGGTCGTTGTTGTCGCAGGGGGCCGCGCCCGCGCACACCCCGGCCGGGTCGAACCAGTTGTAGTTGTGGTCGTACGTGCCGTCGGCGGCCCGGCCGCGGTACTGGGCGGCGACGGCGGGGTGGGTGTAGTCGACGCCGCTGTCGATGTTCGCGACGGTGATGCCTTCCCCGCGGACCCCGAACTGCTCCCACACCTCGGGGGCGTTGATGCGGTCGATGTTCCACTCGACGGCGTCCGCGGCGGCCTCCCGCCGGCCGTCCAGCGGCTTGGGGAGGGTCGCCTTCTCGTCGGCCTCGATCGTGGCGACCTCGGGGCGCTTGGCGAGGGTGTCGGCGAGTTTGCCGCTGCCGACGACGCGCACCGCGTTGACGATCCAGTACGAGGTGTAGTCGGCCCGCGCGCCGTCGAGCGCCTTGAGCAGGCCGGCCTGGGTGCGCCCGGCGTGGTCCTGCTTCGCCTTGAGGACGGCTTCGGCCTTCCCGGCCCGGCTGTGCTGACGGCCGGCGGAGGTGAGGTCGGCTGCGCTGTCGAGGTAGACCCAGAAGGCGGTCTTGCCGTCTTCGTCGAGCCGGGCCCGCAGGGCGGGCTCGATCTTCTGCTCGGCCGCGGTGGGCGGGGGCGGGGGCTCGGGGGCGGCGGCTGCGGCCCCGGCGCCCAGGGGTAAGAGGGCGGCGCCGGTCAGGGCGGCCAGGGCCGTGCGTAACGGGGTGCTGCGTCGTGCCACGTGGTCTCCTCGTGCTGGTGCGCAGGAAGGACAGGCGTGGTGCAAGGGGTGTCCGGGCAAGGGGTGTCCGGGCGTGCGGGTGCCCTGTGGTGATGCTGTGGGGCACCTGTGAGCACGCGTCATGGTGGATCAGCCCGTGCGGCCCTCACAAGAGCGCCTTCCGGCACCGGCAGGCGGGGGGGGCGGCAGCGCACCGGCGGGTTCCGGCCGTCAGCTGCCGGAGACCGGCGACCGGTCCGCCGCCGCCTTCTCGAACTGGGTGCGGTACAGCTCCTCGTAGCGGCCGCCGGCGGCCAGGAGCTCGGCGTGGGTGCCGCGTTCCACGATGCGCCCTTCCTCCACGACGAGGATCTGGTCGGCGGCGAGCACCGTCGAGAGGCGGTGGGCGATCACGACCGCGGTGCGGCCGTCCAGCGCCTCGGCCAGCGCCTCCTGGACCGCGGCCTCGGAGGTGGCGTCGAGGTGTGCGGTGGCCTCGTCGAGGATCACCACGCGCTGGCGGGCCAGCAGGAGGCGGGCGATGGTCAGCCGCTGCCGCTCCCCGCCCGAGAGCCGGTAGCCGCGCTCGCCGACGACGGTGTCCAGGCCGTCCGGGAGGGAGTCGACGAGGGTGTCGAGCCGGGCTCGCCGCAGGGCTTCCCGGAGCTCCTCCTCGGTGGCGTCCGGGCGGGCCAGCAGGAGGTTGGCGCGGACCGACTCGTGGAAGAGGTGTCCGTCCTGGGTGACCATGCCGAGGGTCTCGCGGATCGAGTCGGCGGTGAGGTCGCGTACGTCGATGCCGCCGAGGCGGACCGCTCCGGCGTCGGCGTCGTACAGCCGGGGCAGGAGCTGGGCGATGGTGGACTTGCCGGCGCCGGAGGAGCCGACGAGGGCGATCATCCGGCCGGGTTCGGCGCGGAACGAGACCTCGTGCAGCACCGGGGTCCCCCCGCGGGCGTCGAGGGTCGCGACCTCCTCCAGGGATGCCAGGGACACCTTGTCGGGCGCCGGGTAGCCGAAGGAGACCCGGTCGAACTCCACGGAGACCGGGCCGGGCGGGACCCGGCGGGCCTGCGGACGCTCGGCGATCAGCGGGCGGAGGTC
This sequence comes from Streptomyces sp. NPDC030809, assembly GCF_055572195.1. Lineage (NCBI taxonomy): Bacteria > Bacillati > Actinomycetota > Actinomycetes > Kitasatosporales > Streptomycetaceae > Streptomyces > Streptomyces sp. NPDC030809. The sequence continues at coordinate 138,981 of NZ_JBVIDV010000019.1, read as the reverse complement.
GAGGATCTCGAAGACCCGCTCGAAGCTGACCACGGCGCTCATGACCTCGACGCGCGCCCCGGCGAGCGAGGTGAGGGGCGCGTACAGCCGGGTCAGCAGGAGCGCGAGGGCGACCACGGAGCCCGCGTCGAGGGTGCCGCGCAGGGCGTAGTGGCCGCCGAGTCCGTAGACGAGTGCGAGGGCCAGGGCGGACACGAGGGTGAGGGCGGTGATGAACACGGACTGGGCCATGGCCGTGCGGATCCCGATGTCGCGGACCCGGGCCGCACGGGCGGCGAACTCCGCGGACTCCTCGGCCGGGCGGCCGAAGAGCTTGACGAGAGTGGCGCCGGGGGCGGAGAACCGCTCGGTCATCTGCGTGCCCATGGCCGCGTTCAGCTGGGCGGCCTCGCGCTGCATGCGGGCCATGCGGGCGCCCATGCGCCGGGCCGGGAGCACGAAGACGGGCAGGAGGACGAGGGCGAGCAGGGTGATCTGCCAGGAGATGCCGAGCATCACGGTGAGGGTCAGGACGAGGGTCACCGCGTTGGCGACGACGCCGGAGATCGTGTTGCTGAACGCCCGCTGGGCGCCGATGACGTCGTTGTTGAGCCGGCTGACGAGGGCTCCGGTGCGGGTGCGGGTGAAGAAGGCGACGGGCATCCGCTGCACGTGGTCGAAGACGGCGGTGCGCAGGTCGAGGATGAGGTTCTCGCCGAGGGTGGCGGAGAGTTTGCGGGTGACCAGCCCGAGCCCGGCCTCGGCGACGGCGACCACGGCGATCAGCAGGGCCAGCCGTACGACGGTGTCGCTGTCGCGGCCGTCGACGATGGCGTCCACCACCCGGGCGGCCAGCACCGGCGTGGCCACGGCCAGCAGCGCGGTGACCACGCTCACGAGGAGGAACGCGAGCAGCCCGCGGCGGTGCGGGCGGGCGAAGGCCGCGATGCGGCGGAGGGTGGCGGCGGAGAACGGCCGGCGGTCCGCCTGTGCGTTGACGGCGCTGTGGAGCGAGGTCCAGGCCGTGACTTCCATGTCCATGACCGTGACGCTAGGACCTCGACCTTGCTTGAGGTCAAGGGGCGGGCGGCGGTCCGGCCCGCCGCCGGGGGCCGGCCGGACCGGCCCCCGGGGAGGACCCGGCCCACCCCCGGACCGGCCGGGTCAGCCCGCCGCTGCGGCCAGCCGGGCCGCCACTTCCTCGTCCACGTCGATGCCGAACTCCTTGGACAGGACGGCGCGCAGGTCGGAGGGTTCGATCCGGCTCTCCGTGCGGGTGCCGTCGGGGCGGGTCACGGTCCAGGTGAGCCCGTCGATCTGCTGGTGGCGGTCCACGGCGAAGTGCTGGGCGAACAGCCGCTTGACGAAGGGCGAGCGGGGGTGGGAGGCCACGAAGTGGCTGCCGACCACGTAGTCGATGGGGTACTGCGGGTTGCGCGTGAACACGTGCCGGTGCACCCACCCCGCGGGCGCCGACTGGTAGGTCCACCACTCGTCGAAGCCGTGCTCCCCCGGCTGCCGTTCCAGCCGGTACTGCCAGCCCTCGTACGCGGCGGTGGCCCCGTCGGCCAGCTCGATCGGCCCGAGGGGCCCGGCGCCGAAGCCGACGTCGCACAGCCAGGTGCGGTCGTCGTCCTCGGGGTGGACGGCCAGCAGGGCGTGGGTGGCGGGCAGGATCTTGGCGGCGCCCATGGTGACCCGTCCGCTCATCGCGGTGAAGCGGAAGCCCAGGCGCTCCAGCGCGGCCGCGAACAGCGTCACGTGCTCGAAGCAGTAGCCGCCGCGCGCGCTCCCGACCAGCTTCGCCTGTACGGACTCCACGTCGAGCGGCACGGGGAGTCCCAGCACCGCGGCGATGTTCTCGAAGGGGATCGACACCACGTGCGCCCGGTGCAGTGCCCGGAGGACGGCGAGCGTGGGCGTCCGCTCGCCGGTGTACCCGAGGCGCCCGAGGTAGGCGTCCAGGTCCAGCTCCTCCCCGTGCCAGCCGGCCCCCTGCCGCACTGCTCCGCCCCCGTTGCCCATGCCCATGACCGTGTTCCTCACTGTGAGTTGTGCCGGTTTCCCCACCCTAAGCGACGGGTCCGGAACTGATCCGGCAGCGCCCGGCGGCGGGCATGTGGCCGAAAGGGCCCGCAGGGGGTCGGGTTTTCCGGCTGCCCGCCGCGGGGCGGGCCTGGGAGCATGTCGCCATGAACACGCGACGTGCGGCAGCCGCGGCCGCCGCCACCCTTGTGCTCCTCGGTCTCGCCGGCTGTTCGAACGACTCGACGGCGGACGAGCCCGATCGCCAGACCACCCGCCCGGCCGGCCGGGCCCCCTCGGGAAGCACCGCTCCCGGGGCCGGTGCGACCCACGACGACTCCAACCTGCCCGACGCCCCCACCGGGGACGACCGGCAGCGCTACCTCGACGCGCTCAAGGCCATCCACCCCTCACTCGCGGCCGACGCGGACCGGGCGCTGGACAACGGACGCCACCAGTGCACGGTCCTGTCGGGCGACGACCCGCAGGGCAAGGCCCGGCAGCGCTTCAGCACGTCCGAGCACGAGGTGACCGAGGCCGAGGCCATCGCGGTCAACGGCGCGGTCCGCACCTTCATCTGCCCGACGGCCTGAGCCGGCCGATCTCGGCGAGCACCCGGTCCGCGTGCGGGCGCACCCGGGCCCGCAGCGCGGGGCTCCACTCCTCCTCCGCATAGGTGGATCCGAGGTACAGGCGCCGGGCGTGGCCGAGCACCGGGCGGTGTTCCGGCGGGAGCCGGTCGAGGGCCCACGCGGCAGCGGCGTCCTTCGGCCTGATCCCGCCGGTGGCCAGGGTGCACCAGATCCGGGCGAGCGTGAGCAGGACGTTGCGGGTGTCCCCCTCCAGGTCCTCCAGAAGGCCGGGGACCCCCGCCAGGGTCGCCCGTACGAGGTCGCCGTGCGGTACGGGGTCCAGCAGTGCGGCCGGGGGCCGGCCTGCCAGCACCTTGCCGTGGGACAGCGCGGTCGTCAGCAGGACGGCCAGGTCCGGTGCGGGCTCCGGCTGCGGGACGAGGCCGTCCTCGTACTGCTGCCGCAGCCACTCCCCGTAGAGGAAGTCCGCGGTCGGCGGGTACCGCCAGGGGCGGACCGCGGACCGTACGACGACGGCGAGTTCCACGGGCCGGCCGCCGCGTGCGGAGCCCGAGATCCCGAGGAGACCGGCGAGGAGGGCCCGCCGCTGCCCGTCGCCCAGGGACCGGCCGGAGACGACGAGGAGGTCGAGGTCGCTCGCCGGCCTCAGCCCGCCGAGCACGGCGGACCCGTGCAGGCAGGTGCCCAGTGCGTCGGGGCCCAGCACGTCGCCGACCAGCCCCACGATGTCGCGTATCCCGTTCACCGCGCCACTGTCGGGCATCGCGGGCGGCGGGGCAACCGGGTTCCGGCCGGGCCGGCGGCCGCGTCGGGTCCCGCCCCGCCCGGCGCGGGCCGTGCCGCGGCGGCCGCCCCGCATACCCACCTTTTTGTGCGTACTTGGCAGGCCGGGGCTGCCGGGGGAATCTGGTGGGGCACGGCCGGGCGGCGGTCGGGGGCCTGGCGGAAGGGGTGGTGACGGTGGATCAGGAAGCCGGTGCCGCCCGCTCCGCCAGCTGCTCCAGGCGGCGGTGGCCCCAGTCCGAGAGGGGACCCAGCGCCTCGGAGAGGTCGCGGCCGAAGTCCGTGAGCGAGTACACGGTCTTCAGGGGCAACACGTCGTGCACCTCCCGGTGCACGAGCCCGTCCTCCTCCATCTCGCGCAGGGCCTGAGTCAGCACCTTCTCGCTGAGCCCCGGCAGCAGCCGGCGCAGCTCCGCGGGCCGGTGCGGGCCGGATTCCAGCAGCCACAGCAGGGACGTCTTCCATTTGCCGTCGATCACGGCGATCGCGGCGGTCACTCCGCAGACGTTCGGATCGTGGGCCCGGCTGCGCGTCATCCTCGTCCTTTTTCTCGTTGATCACTCATGTGCGTAAGGGAGTTGGACCAATCATGCCAACACACAAGGGAACGGACTCCACGGGCCGCTCCGATGTCCGGACCGGGGTCCAGGCCTCCGATGTCACCGTCCTCGGCCTCGGGCCGATGGGCCGGGCCCTGGCGGGCGTCTTCCTGGGCGCGGGACTGCGCACCACGGTCTGGAACCGGACCCCCGGCCGCGACCGGGAGCTCGCCGAGCGGGGTGCGCTCAGCGCCGCCACCCCCGAAGAGGCGGTTTCCGCAAGCCCGTTGACCGTCGTCTGCGTGGTGAACTACGACGCCTCCGACGCGGTGCTGCGGAGCACGGAGGTCACCGACGCGCTCAAGGGGCGGACGGTGGTCAACCTGAGCGCCGACACCCCCGGCCGGGCCCGGGACACCGCCGCATGGGCGGAGCGGCAAGGGGTCCGCTACCTGGACGGCGCGATCATGACCCCGACCACCACCATGGGCACCCCCGCCTCGGTCTTCATCTACAGCGGCCCCCGGGACCTGTACGAGGAGAGCCGGTCCGTGCTGGACGCCCTGCCGGGGACGCACACGCACCTCGGCGAGGACATCGGCCGGGCGGCGGCCTACGACATCGCCCTGCTGGACGTGTTCTGGACCTCGATGGCCGGGTGGGCGCACGCCGTGGCCGTGGCCGGGGCGGAGGGCATCACGGCTGCGGAACTGGCCCCGTTCGCCCAGGGCATCGCCGCGATCCTGCCGCCGCTCTTCGCCGAGACCGCGCAGGAGGCGGATCGGGGCACCTTCTCCGGCGAGGGCAATCCGCTCACCTCGGGCGCCTCGTCCATGGCGCACATCATCCACGCGTCCGAGGACCACGGCATCGACGCGGGCGTCATGCGGGCCGCCGAGGGGATGGCCCGCCGCACGATCGGGCTGGGGCACGGCGAGGACGGCTTCATCCGGGTGGCGGAGGTGCTGGGGCGCCGTTGAGCCGGCCGGCCCCCGTCTCCTCCCCCGGCCCCGGGGCGGAGACGGGGGCCGGCCCGCTCCCTCAGCCGCGCCGGTGCTGCAACTGCGCGGTGTGGACGGGCAGGGCGGCCGCCAGGTCCGCGAAGAAGGGGTGGTCCCGCCAGCATTCCCGGTTGCCGATGACGAACAGGCGGCGCCGCGCCCGGCTCACCGCCACGTTCAGGAGGCGCGGGCGGGCCGCTGCCCAGGCGCGGGGGCCGGGGGAGCACGGATCCGTGCCGAGGACGAGGACCACCACGTCCGCCTCCGCGCTCTGCGCGGCGTGCACCGTGGCCACCCGCTCCACCGGCACGAGGTCGCGGCAGTGCAGCCGTGCACCCTCGGCGACGGGCCGGAACGGGCTGAGGACGAGCACGTCCCGGGCCGGGTCCACCCCGCCCTCGTCCCGCAGCCGCTCCAGCAGCCGGCGCAGCGCCCGGCCCTCCTCGGGCACCCAGAGGCCGTCCGCCTGGCCGGACACCACGTCCACCCAGCCGCTCTCCGGCGGGCCGGGGTACGGGTCGCGGTCCGCGGTGTCCCGCACCATCAGGCCGCCGTAGGCGATGCGGTTGACGATGCCGAACATCGGTTCCCCGCACCGGCGGTGCACGCGCAGCGGCATCCCGACCCACGTCTCCCCGCCGCGGTCCGGAGATCCGCCCGGAGATCCGCCCGGAGATCCGCCCGGAAGTCCGCCCGGAGATCCGTCCCGGAGCAGGGTGCCGTGGCGGGCGGAGCGGTCGGCGAGCCGCTGCACCGAAGTGCGGCCCGGCATCCATTCCTCCGCCGCGCCGAACTCCTCGCACAGGGCGCGCCGGGCGCTCCACGGCAGCAGCGGCGCGGGTTCCAGCTGCATCGGGTCGCCCATCGCCACCGTGCGCCGGGCCCGCCAGATGCCGCCCACCGCGAGCTGGGGGGCGGCCCGCCCGGCCTCGTCGGCGAAGAGCGTGCCGAGGGCCTCGGCGCCGAGCCCGCCGAACACCCGCTCCAGGTCGCCGAAGGGGACCGAGACCACCGGCACCACGAGGAACAGGGCCTGCCAGGCCGCCCGGAGGTGGGCCTCGGGCACGCCGGCGGGCACCGCCCCGGCCACCGCGTCCATCGCACCCAGGAGGTTCTGGTACATGGTGTGGGCGGTGCAGCGGACGAAGGCCTGGTGCAGGTCGAGCGCGGCGAGGAAGAGCCGGCTGCGGGCCCGCGTCAGCTCCGGGTCCGCCCAGGGCGCCGACCGCTCCCGCGCGGCCGGGTCCGTCCCGGCCTCGCCCGTCCCGGCCGGGACCGTACCGGCCGCGTCCCCGGTCCGGCCCCCGTCCGGGGACCCCGGCCCCTCGGGCACGTGAGGGCCCCAGCGCGCGCGGGCCGCGCTCACGCACGCGTCCAGACCGGCAGCGTACGCACGCGCGTCCGCCAGTGCCCCTTCCGCCCCGCCGAGCTCCGCCTGCGCCTCGCAGACCGCCTGCCCGGCCCGGTCGATCTGCCGCCGCACGCCTTCGCACGCCGCCCGGGCGGCGGCGACCCGGTCCATCAGTTCGGCCTCGGCGTCGTGCCAGTCGCGGGCGGCCCGGCCCCTGGTGAACACGCTGACCGTGAACCCGGGGCGCCCCGCCAGGTGGGTCCGGTGCTCCTCCTCGGTGTCCTCCAGTGCCCGCTGTGCGGGCGGCAGCGCTGCTTCTGCCGCGGCCAGTTGCTCCCGGGCCCGCTCCAGCCGGCCCGCGGCGGCGGCCGCCGCGCTCCGGGCCGCGCGTACGGACTGCTCGGCGCCCGCGCGTGCGGCGAGGGCCTCGGCCGCGGCGATGCGGTGTGCGCGCAGCCCTTCGACCTCGTCCCATGCCGCCTGGAAGCGCTGCCGGGCCTCGCTCCACACCCCGCTCTGGGAGGCGTCCCGCCAGTCGCGCAGGACGTGGGCGAGCCCGTTGCCGCTCTCCAGCCAGGTGTCCCGCGGCCGATCGCGGTCGAGTGGCCCGCGGCGGCCGGCGCCGGCCTGGGCCGGGACGGTGGGCGCGCCCGCGTCCGTACGGCGGTGGCGGCCGTGCCAGAAGCGGTGGACGAACCCGGTGCCCTCGCGCGCGCCGCCGAGGCGGGCGGCGAGGGCGCCCCAGGCCGGGGTGCCCGCCATCAGTCGGGTGGCCTGCTCGGCGAAGTAGTCGGCGTCCGCGCGCCATTCCTCGCCGAGGGCGGCGCGGGCGAGGAGCCCGCGGGCGGTCTCGTCCACGGCCCTCCCGTCCTCGGCGGCCACCACCGTTTCGAAGCCGGTGAACTCGGGGCGCAGGGCGGTGACGGTGCGGGTGTGCTCGCCGTGCTGCCAGACGTACGGCGGCCGGTCCGCGAACGCCTGGGAGGGCAGCCGCAGCCCGGACAGCCGGCGGGCCCGCTCGACGACGGCGGCGGCGACGCAGTCGCGCAGCACCCCGGCCCGGCCGGTGCCGGGCGGGGCGTGGACGGCCAGGAGCGCGCCGGGCCCCGGGGCCGCGGCCTCCTGGACGGTGTTCACGGCGAACTGGCGGCTCAGGTCGAGGGGCCGGTCGGACGGCGCCGGCCACCGCCCGGGCGGGGTGCGGCCGGGGGCCACCCCGTCGAGGACGGTCCGCGGATGTGCGCGCAGGTCGATGCGGGAGCCCGTGTCGAGCGCGGCCCCCGGGGTGAGGTAGGCGGCGAGTGCGGGGCCGGGGTCGTGGCGGGCCAGCTCGCCGGCCACCCGGGCGAGGTCGGTCGCGAGGGGGCTGTTGAGCAGGTCCTGCGGGTCGGCCGGGGCCTGCCGCCCGGCCCGTACGGCCACGCTCCGCACCCGGATCCCCGCGGGTGCGAGCGCCTCCGCGATGCCCCAGGCCTCCGCGATCTGCCCGGCCAGCTCCGCGAGGTCCGCGAATCCGGGTCCGGGGCGGACCGGCTCCTGCGCCGGGGCGCCGTCCGCCGCCTCCTCGTACCGGCTCCCGCAGAGGAGTTCGAGGGCCCGGGCGCGCAGCCTTTCGCTCTCCGCCTCGAAGCCTTCGAGCCGGCCTGCGCCGCCCGCGGGGGCGGGCGAGAGCAGGCGCCCGGTGGCCCAGGCGCAGGCGGAGAACACCGGGGCGGGCCCTAACAGGGTGCCGTCGTCGGCGAGGGTCAGGGCGAACAGGGCGCTCTCGCCGTCCGTCCGGCCGTCGTGGTCCTCCAGGCTGCCTCCGTATCCGCGGACGAGGGCCTCGCGCACCGCCGCGAGTGCGTACACCCCGCCGTAGACGACGTGCTGCCAGACGTGGTCCTCGGCCGGGGGGACGGCGCGCAGGGGGTGCCCGTCCTGCCAGGGCAGCGGCCGGCCCGGCTCGGCGCCGAACACCCGCTCCCGGGGGGCGGTCGCGGGGATCTTCTGCGGGCTGAAGAGTTCCGTCGCCCGCCAGTACCGCACCACCCCGGCCCGGCGCCCGCGCTCTCCCCCCATACGACTCCCCTGCTCCCCGCCGCCCGTGACCGGCACCACCCGGTCCGATCCCTACCCATGATCGGTACCCAGCACCTTACGCGGGCCGGGGGGCCGCTCCGGGCCGGTACGCCCCGGCCCCGCCCGTGCGGGGGACAGGACGTGCACGGGCGGGGTGGCCGTCCGGCGGGCCGGGGTGCCCGATCGGGAAACGGCGGGGCTCCGGGACGGATGACCGTCCCGGAGCCCTGTGTCGCGCACGCCGCAGGGGACGCGGGTGGTGTGTGCATCGGATGCGACACCAGAAAGAACGATTCGCCACCCTCGGGGTCACGGCCTCGGGCGGAGGTTTTTTCCGACCTGCCGCCAGGAGGCGGTCAGCCGGCCGGGCGGAAGCCGGTGAAGACGGTGGAGGCGGAGAGGAGGAAGGCGTCGGGCCGGTGCAGGATGCCCTGCGGGGACTGCGGGTCGGTCAGGATGCCGAGCGTCTTGCGGTCCCCCTCCTCCATGCCGTCGCCCGCCTTCTCGCTCAGCCGGGTCAGGTGCGCGAGGAGGAAGCCCCGGGCCGCCGCGTCCAGCGGGGCCGGCAGGTCCAGCAGGGCGGTGAAGGCGGCCGTGCGGGTGAGCCCGGCGGCGGCGAGCATCGCGGGCCAGTCCTCGGTGACGGCGGTGCTGCCGGGCAGCCCGGCCCGCATGGCCTCGAACCAGTCCTCCTGTACGGCGTCCAGCCGCGCCTGGAAGCCGGGCCGGCCGGTGCCGATCTCCCGCGGCAGGAAGCGCATCGGCAGTCCGGCCTCGGCCACCGCGAGCAGCCCGCCGGGCCGCAGCGCCCCGGCGAGCAGGCCCAGTGCGGCCTGCTGGTCCCCGAGGTGGTGCACGGCCTTGCTGCTCCAGACCAGGTCCGCGCCACCGAGGTCGCCGACCGCTCCGGCCGCTCCGTCACCGCCGCCGAGCCCCTCGGCGAGGTCGGCCCGCCGTACCGCCACCCGGCCGCCGAGGCCGAGCCGCTCGGCGCGGGCCAGGGTCCGCTCCAGCAGTCCGGGCGCCCCGTCGACCGCGACGACCTCCGCGGCGGGGAAGGTCTCGGCCAGCACGCAGGCCATCACTCCGGGGCCGCTGCCGACGTCGAGTACGCGGCGGACCTCCTGCCCCGGCCCGAGCAGGTCCCTCAAGTGCCCGGCGGTCCGGCGGAGCAGCGGGAGGTGGACCTCCGCGTTGCGCTCCAAGTGGTCCGCGAGCTCCTCCCAGTCGATGCCGGTGTCACCGTGGCCGTGGCCGTGGCCGTGGCCGTGGCCGTGGCCGTGGCCGGCGCCGTGGCCCTGCCCCTGCTCGTGGCCCCGGCCCTGCTCGTGGCCCCAGCCCCGGCCGGCCCCGTGGCGCCGGTCCCCGTCCTCGTCGGACATGTGGTTCTTCGTCATGCCCGGAGCGTGCACCCGTGGCCCGCGGGCGGCAATTCCTGTTGCCGTTTCCGGGACGGCGGGGGTGGAATGGCCCGATGACCCGCACGGACGAACCCCTCCCCCACCAGTCGGTGCTCGACGCGGTCGGCCCCCGGTTGCGGCGCCTGCGCACCGCCCGCGGGCTGACCCTGGCCGTGCTCGCCGAGGAGACCGGCATCTCCAAGAGCACCCTGTCCCGGCTGGAGTCCGGGCAGCGCCGTCCCAGCCTGGAGCTGCTGCTCCCGCTCGCCGCCGCCTACCGGGTGCCGCTGGACGACCTGGTCGGAGCCCCCGAGGTGGGTGATCCACGGGTGCGCCTCACCCCCCGTCCGATGGCGAACGGCGGCACCGTCGTGCCGCTGTCCCGCGGGCCCGGCCCGCTCCAGGCGTACAAGATGGTCATCCCGGACCGCGGCCCCGAGCCGGACCTGCGGACCCACGAGGGGTACGAGTGGCTCTACGTGCTCGACGGGCGGCTGCGCCTCGTGCTCGCCGAGCACGATCTCGTCCTCGGGCCCGGCGAGGCGGCGGAGTTCGACACCCGCCTGCCCCACTGGTTCAGCAGCGCGGACGGCCGCCCGGCGGAGATCCTCAGCCTCTTCGGCCGCCAGGGGGAGCGCATGCACGTCCGCGCCAAGCCCACCGCCCGTGCGGATCCCGCCGGGGACGACGGACCGTAACCCGCGTCCGCCCTTCCCCGCCCCTGCCTCCCCCTCCCCGCCGCCCCGTCAGCCGGCCAGGACCAGGGCCGCGGCGGCGATGAACAGCACCTGGAGCGCGGTGCGCGGGGCGAGCCGGGTGGCGCCGGGGAGCTTGCGGCGGGCGGCGGAGACGTTGGCCGGGAACATGGCGAGCATCATCAGGATCAGTCCGGCGGCCGCCCAGGGTGCGGCCGCCGGGACGAGGACGAGCAGGGCGCCCGCCAGTTCCAGTACGCCGGTGGCGGTGACCAGGAGTTCCGGGCGGGGCAGGCCCGGCGGCACCATGGCCACGAGCGTGCCGCGCAGCTTCGGGAAGAAGTGCGCGAAGGCGGTGAGCAGGAACATCGCCGCGAGTCCGACCCGCAGCGCCGGGTGCCAGCCGTCGAGCGCGTCCACGCCGGCGAGTCCGGCGAGGCGGGCGCCGAGGAATCCGGCGACAAGGGCGATCAAGGGCTCCATCACTGCCTCCAGCAGGCCGGGGGCCTGCGCCCCGAGGACATCTTGACACTGTCAAGTCAAGGACATGCGAACGAACTTGTCAATGACAAGTTAAGGTGCGGGCATGACGCAGCGCCCTTATCACCACGGCAATCTGAGGAACGCCCTGCTCTCCGCGGCGGTCGAGGCGGTCGCGCAGCACGGCCCGGCCGCTCTCAGCCTGCGCGACCTGGCCCGGCGCGCGGGCGTGTCCCACGCCGCCCCCGCCCACCATTTCGGCGACAAGGCCGGCCTGCTGACCGAACTGGCCGCCGAGGGTTACGAGTTGCTGGCCGAGGCGGTCCGGGCCGCCGGTCCGGACCTGGTCGAGGCGGGAGTGGCGTACGTACGGTTCGCCGTCGAGCACCGCTCGCACTTCGAGGTCATGTTCCAGCCGGGCCTGCACCACCCGGACGACCCGCACCTGGCCGCCGCCCGCACCCGCGCCGACCACGCCCTGACCGCCGCCCTCGCGGCCTCCCGTCCGGAGCGCACCGGCGAGCCCGAGGCCAAACTGGCGGCCTGGTCCATCGCCCACGGCTTCGCCGCCCTGTGGGTGAACGGCGCCCTGCCCGACCTGGCCGGCCAGGACCCGGCGGCCGCGGCCCGGAAGGTCATGGGGAACCTGTTCCGCGGCTGAGCGCCCCGCCCTCGCCGGAGGCGGCGAGCCAGGTCTCCCAGGTGTGCCGGGTGCCGGGCAGCCCCGGGTGGTCCAGCAGGTGCAGCACGTAGCCGGCCTGCCGCCGGGCCCACGGCCCCCCGGAGGCGGCGATCGACCCCAGCCGGGCGCGCAGGTCCGCGCCGTCCACCGCCCGGGCCACGCGCACGTACAGCCGGTCCTTGCAGCGGTAGGGGCGCCGCACCACGGTGTCGACCAGCCCGACGAGCCGCTCCCGGACCGGCTCCCGGTGGCCGGGGACGGCGAGGTCCCGGATCAGGTCCTCCTTCGAGCCCCACTTCCTGGCGTGCCGGGTCCAGTCCTCCGGGTACTGCGCCTCCCATTCCAGGAACAGCAGCGCATACGGCAGGCCCGGCCAGGCGCGGAGGTCGCTGCGCGGACGCGCCCACAACGCGTTGGGGAGCACGTGCCGGTGGGTTTCCCGGTGGTCCTGATGGGCCTTCAGGAAGTCGGGGTCCTCCCACTCCCGGCCCGCGATGGGCCGGGTCCGCCACCAGTGGGCGTTGAAGCGGTCGAGGGCCGCGTGCACCCGCTCCTGCGCCGCGGTGTGCCGGGCCAGCGCGGCGGCGCGCACCGCCGGATCCTCGGCCGTCAGCCCGAAGGCCCAGCCCAGCCGGACCTCCCAGTCGCAGGCCCCGTCGCCGCTCGTCCGGCCCGCTTCTTCCGAGTTGCTCCTCACAACACGAAAGGCAAGGAGCGAACCCACTCCTTGCCACTCTCAACATATAGCGCACCGGGGGGCTTGCCGCAAGGCCCCCGGGATGCCGCAAAATCGCAGGCCGAACCCGGAAACAGGGGAAACCAGGAGGCTTGCCGCGTGCGTGCGCTGTCGTCATTCACCGGGTCGGACGCCGGGGCGTTCGACCTTCCCGCCCGGCTCTCCGCCAAGGCCGATCCGGCGCTGATCGCCGGCGACGAGAAGCACTTCGAGGCCGTCGCGGAGAGCCTGGAGCGGGCGGTCGCCGAGCTGTCGGAGCGCCTCGACTCGGTCCTGCGGGCACCCGGCGGTGCCGGGCGGGAGGCCATGGAGCGGGACGCCGAGGTGCACCGGCTGACCGGCCGGCTGCGCGCCCTGCGCCGGTTCGGGCTGGACCTCTGCCTCGGGCACATCGTCCCCGCCGAAGGGGACTCCGGGCCCGTGTACATCGGGCGGCTCGGCCTCACGGATGCCGCGGGGCGGCGGCTGCTGGTCGACTGGCGCTCGCCCGCGGCCGCGCCCTTCTTCGCGGCCACCCACGCCGACCCCATGGGCCTGGCGAGCCGCCGCCGCTACCGCTGGACCGGGGGCCGGATCAGCGACTACTGGGACGAGGTGTTCACCGCAGACGGGCTCGAACACCGGGCGGCTCTGGACGACCAGTCCGCCTTCATCGCGAGCCTCGGCAGCAGCCGGTCGGCGCGGATGCGGGACGTGCTGACCACCATCCAGGCCGACCAGGACGCCGCGATCCGGGCCGGGTCCCGCGGCGCCCTCGTCGTGGACGGCGGCCCCGGCACCGGCAAGACCGTCGTCGCCCTGCACCGCTCGGCCTACCTGCTGTACTCCGACCCGCGGCTCGGCCACCGCCGCGGGGGCGTGCTCTTCGTCGGCCCGCACCAGCCGTACCTGTCGTACGTGGCCGATGTGCTGCCCGGTCTCGGGGAGGAGGGGGTGCAGACCTGCACCCTCCGGGACCTGGTCGCGGAAGGGGCCGGCGCGGGCGAGGAGGGCGATCCCGCAGCCGCCCGCCTCAAGGCCGACCTGCGGATGGTGGCGGCGATCGAGAAGGCCGTCGCCTTCTACGAGGAGCCGCCCGCCCGCGGGATGACCGTCTCGACCCCCTGGGCGGACGTACGGCTCACCGCCGAGGACTGGGCCGACGCCTTCCGGGCACCCGCGCCGGGCACCCCGCACAACGAGGCGCGCGAGCAGATCTGGGAGGAACTGGCCGCGATCCTGCTGGACAAGCACGACGAGGAGGTCCCCCCGGAGCAGCTGCGCAGGTCGCTGCGGCAGGACGAGGAGCTGGTCGCGGCCCTCGACCGGGCCTGGCCGGTGCTGGACGCGGCCGACCTGGTCGGCGACCTGTGGTCGGTCCCTTCGTACCTGCGGCTGTGCGCCCCCTGGCTCGGCTCCGAGGAGGCCGGCCGCCTCCGGCGCGCGGACCCGCAGGCCTGGACGGTCTCCGACCTGCCGCTCCTCGACGCGGCGCGGCAGCGGCTCGGGGACCCGGGCGCGGCCCTGCGCCGGCGCCGCCGGGAGAGCGCCGTGGCGGCCGAACGCGCCCGCCTGGCCGGGGTGATCGACAACGTGCTCGCGGCCGACGACGACGGCGAGGGGGCGGTGACGATGCTGCGCGGCCGGGACCTGCAGGACAGCCTCATCGACGAGCGCGCGCTGCCGGGGGTCGAACGGGAGCCGCTGACCGGCCCGTTCGCACACATCGTGGTGGACGAGGCCCAGGAACTCACCGACGCCGAATGGCAGATGCTGCTGGCGCGCTGCCCCTCCCGGAGCTTCACCGTGGTCGGGGACCGGGCCCAGGCCCGGCACGGGTTCGCGGAGTCCTGGCGGGAGCGGCTGGAGCGGATCGGGCTGGACCGGATCACGGTGGCCTCGCTCGGCATCAACTACCGCACCCCGGAAGAGGTGATGGCGGAGGCCGAGCCGGTGATCCGGGCCGTGCTCCCCGATGCCAACGTGCCGGCCTCGGTGCGCCGCAGCGGGGTCCCCGTGGTCCACGGGTCCGCGGCGGAGCTGGACGGGGTCCTCGAAGGCTGGCTCGCCGCGCACGCGGAGGGGACGGCCTGCGTCATCGGCGCTCCCGCGTACCGGCCGGCCTCCCCGCGCGTGCGGTCGCTGGCGCCGGAGCTCACCAAGGGGCTCGAATTCGACCTGGTCGTCCTCGTGGACCCGGAGGGGTTCGGCGCGGGGGTGGCGGGGGCCGTGGACCGCTACGTGGCGATGACGCGGGCGACCCGGCAGCTGGTCGTGCTGAGGAGCTGAGCGTCCGGGCGGGCCCGGGTTCCCGCCGTCCGGCCGGGGGCCGGGCGCCCCGGGATCAGGCCGGGGCGTCCAGGAGGTGGGGGCCGTTGTTCCGGACGCTGTTGACGGCGGTGGAGACGGCGCGGACGTCGAGGCGGCCGCCGCCGGGGGTGTGGAGCAGTGCGCGCAGGGCGTCGGTGTCCTCGTGGGCGGGGTCGAGCCAGGCCTCGTAGTCCTCGGGGTCCAGGGCGAGGGGCATGCGGGGGTGGATCCGTCCGGCGGCGTCGGTGGCCTCGGTGGTGATGATCGTGGCCGTGGTGAGCCAGGCGGCCGGGTCCTCCTCGTCGGCGACGGCCGGGTCCCGCCAGAACTCGTACAGGCCCGCCATGGCCATGAGGGCCTCGTTCTCGGGGCGGATGAAGTACGGCTGCTTGTACGCCTTGGCGGTGCCGGTGGCGGGCACGGCCTGCCACTCGTAGAAGCCGTCGGCGGGCAGCAGGCAGCGGCGCTTGGCGAAGGCGCGGCGGTAGGCGGGCTTCTCGTGGACCGTCTCCACCCGTGCGTTGATCATCCGGGAGCCGATGCCGGGGTCCTTGGCCCAGGAGGGCACGAGGCCCCAGCGGACGGCCCGGAGCGTGCGCTCCACCTCGCCGGTGGTCCGGTCGGGGCGTTCCATTACCGCCCACACCGGGTCGGTGGGGGCCACGTTCCAGCTCGGCGCCAGGGTCTCCGTGCCGTCCCAGCGGGCTCCGAAGAGATCGGAGAGGTCCTCCGGGGCCCGGGACGAGGCGTAACGGCCGCACATGCTTCTACTCTCCCATCCCGGGCCCGGGGATCACGTCAGCAGCCTGTCGGCACACCGGTCGACGTCCTCCCGGCGGAGCCAGCAGGCGGCGAGGTGGGCGGTGGTGGCCGGGCCTGCCTCGCCGATGTCGCAGTGGGCGATCATGCGCAGGGTCTCGTTCCAGGCCCTGCGGAGTGCGGCGGGCGCCGGTGGCGGGGGCCCCGCCGCATCGAGCGCGGTACGGCCGTCCCGCCAGCGGCGGGCGCCGGCGGCGGCCAGGGCGTCGAAGTCGAGGACGGCGGTGACCCCGTGCCGGATCCGGTCGACCGCCAGGAGCACCTGGGCGGGGTCGTCGGCGAGGGCCGCCATGCCGAGCCCGGCCAGGAGGCGGTCGGCCTCCAGGCCCATGAGCATCACGCCGGTCTCGGTGAAGGCGGGCTCGTCCACGGGGCTCAGGGCGAACCGCGGGTCGTACTCCTCCGGCTGCCCGGCGGACGGTCCGGGCAGCCCGGACAGGTGGGGGCGGTCAGGCATGCGCGATCACCCGGTCCTCGGCGCGCGGCCGCAGGGCGGGGCCCGGCGTCCGGAGGTGTGCGGCGACGGCGGTGGCCACCCGGGCGGTCGCGACGCGGTGCCCGTCGATGTTGCGGGCGGCGGGGCCGAGCACCATGCAGGCGGCGGCGCCGACGGCGAACACGCGGGGGGCGTTGCGGTAGGAGAGGGTCTGCTCGTCCAGGTCGGGCCAGCCGTCGCGGGGTGCGGCGACGCCCGCGGGCAGCAGCCGGTCGCCGTTGGAGACGGTGGTGCCGAGGGCGAGGGCGATGTGGTCGCCGTGCACCAGCCCGCCGTCCTCCAGCCGGACGGCGGTCCGGCCGGCCCGGTCCGGGGTGACGGCCGTGACGGCGCGCCCGCGGTGGACCGTCAGCAGGCCTTCCGCCTCGGCCCGCTGCAGCAGCGGGCGGAACTCGAACATGACGGAGGCCCGGCGGTGCGCGCCCATGAGGGTGGCGCGGTCCGCCCAGTCGGTGCCGTCGAAGCGGGCACGGCCCTCGGCCCGGAAGAACGAGGCGTTCACGTCGGCGCACTGGTAGCGCTCCTCGGCGGCGCGCAGCACCCAGTGCGCGCGCTTGCCCGCCTGGAGGGCGTTGGCGAGGAGGTGGGCGGCGCTGAGGCCGGCGCCGACGACCACGAGGCTCTCGGCGTCCTCGGGCACGGGCTCGTCCCAGTAGCCGACCCCGCGCGGGACGGCCTCGCCCTCCCACCAGTCGGCGGGGGCGGGACGGCGTTCCTCGCCGAGGCAGAGCACGGCGGTCGCGGCGCGTACGGAGAAGCCCTCGCCGCGGACGGTGACCCCGTCGGCGGTGGGGAGGACCTCGCGTACGGAGCCCTGCCAGGTGCGCTCGTCCACGTGGTGCAGGGTGGACACGTGCCGGCAGTACGCCTCGAAGACGTCGACGGGGACGACGGAGCGGTGGCCGGACTGGGCCATGCGGATCTCGCGGCGTTCCACGGGGGTGAGCAGCTGCCAGTGGAGGCGGGCGAAGTCCAGGAGTTCGCAGTCCTTGTACCCCTCGACCCCGGGGTGGTGCTCGTAGGGCGAGCGCAGCACGCGCTGCCCGAGGGTGTCGATGCGGTCGAAGAAGCGGCCGCAGGGCGTGCCGTGCCGGTCGATGAGGACCACGTCGTGGATGCCGAGGTGCCAGAGCGCGGAAGCGACGGCGAGACCGGCGGGGCCGGCACCGACGACGGCCACGTCCGCGGTGGCGGGCGGCGGTTCGGTGAGCGAGCTCCGGGGGCCCGTGCCCGGGGCCGGCGGCCAGTGGCGGCCCCGGGGCGAGTCCAGCAGGTGGGGCTCGGGAACGAAGGTGATCACCCGATGACCGTGACCGGGACGGTGATCTCGATGACCGGGCGCTGCGGCAGTCCCTCGGCGACCAGCTGCTCGACGGTCTTGGCGGTGACGTCGGGGGTGTCGGTGACGACGGGGCTGTACCGCGAGTACGCGTACGTGGGCCGGCGGCTCGTGGTCTCCAGGGTGTACATCTTCACCACGGCCTCGCCGGGGCGGACCTCGCCGCCGTGGAAGGTGAGGCGGCGCTGGTCCGGGGTGATGAAGGACTTGGAGAACTGGCGCGACATCACGAGGGTGTCGGCGTCGTTGACGAAGACCGAGTCCTCGTCGGTGGACGCCTGCATGGCCACCCAGGTGCGGTCGGTGAGGTTGGTCTCGGATTTGATGATCTGCCAGCGGCCGGGCTCGGGCAGGTTGACGCACACCGAAACGTCGTGGTCGACGGTGTCGATGGCGCCTGAAATCATGAGCACGTGCCGGCGTATGTCGGCGACTCCGGCCATTTGTATATCCCGGGCGCGGACCCGAGAGGATACGTCCAATCCGGAAACTTCGAGCGGCGCCATGTCATCTCCCTGAATTCCTGCACGAGGAAGGCCCGATGTCACAAGTGCCACCGACATTTTCACAGGGCGTGCACCCTGTCAAGCACGGTTGTGCGAGCCGGTGTTGGGGTTGAACACCGGCCCGCACACGGCCCGCTTCAGGCCGCCCGGTCGTTTCCCCCGGAGATTCCGGCCGCCTCGCCGACCGTGCCGACGTACATGATGTCGAAGGCGTCGAGGCCGAGGACGCGGATCTTGAGCACCAGGCCGCCCTTGACCCGGACGAAGAAGTCCAGCGGCTGCTCGGGGTCGTCGTGGGTCTCGTAGAGCCGGAACACGGTCCGGTCGGCGATCGCGAAGAGCGCCTTGTGCAGCGCGTTCTTCTGGATCTGGCCGGCGCCCTCGGCCCACTGCTCCACCCGCTCCCAGCCCGCGCGCAGCCGCAGCTGCCGGCAGGCCGAGGGGTCGACGGGTACGGGCAGGTGGCCGGGCGCGTGGTGCTCGGCCGGGCCGGAGGCGGGCCGGGGCCCGGTCCCGGTGTCCTGTGCGGGGATCGCGGCGAGGGTCGGCCCGGCGGCCCGTCCGGCGTCGAGGGGCCGCCCCAACAGGGCGCAGGCGGCCCGGAGTTTGACCCACACGGCCGGGGTCGGGCGCTGCTCGACCACCACCCGCAGGAGCCGCTCCGCGGTCCATGCGTCCCCCCCGAGCAGGTAGGCGACGGCCTGCGTGTAGAGGAAGTCGGCCTCCTCGCCGCGCAGTTCGCCGGCCGCGGCCACCAGACGGTCGATCCTCCGCTCGCGGAAGCCCGTCACCACGGGGACGGGCGGACCCGTGTCGGCCGCGGCGGGGAAGCGCAAGTCGACGCGCCCTTCGGACTGTTCGACCAGCACCGCGAGGAAGAGCCTGCTGCCCTCGTCGAGCCAATCGGCGTCGAGCACGTCGATGCGGCAGGGTCCCACCCGGTCCAGCCAGGCCTCGGCGATGTCGCGCAGGTTGGCGAGGACCCAGGCGCGGTACGGGAGCCGGTAGAGGTCCTGCGCGCGGGCCGCGGCGGCGGCCGCCGCCTCCCCTTCCTCCTGGCCGTCGAGGTCGTCGAGGTCGCAGGCGGGGTCCTCGGGGGCGACGAGCCGCAGTGCGGTGCGAGCCTGCCGGGGCCACTCCGCGGGGGCTCCCGCACCGATCAGGGCTCGCACCGATAAAAAGCCGATGACGCCGGGCTCGGCCCGGATGACGAATTCGCGCATGGTTACCCCAGAATCCATAGGACCGGAAATTCAGACGGCCCCGGAATCCCCTCCCCCGGCGGCCGGACACAACCTTCTCGATCTCCTTGTGCAGAGCCGGAAAAAGCCCTTCCCCGCTTCTCCGGCACTTCGGAAAGTAGCTGCGACCCGAGGGGGTCACATCTTCCAGATTGCTCTCGTTCCTGCGGTGATGCGGGAAAGGACCCCACCTCACCAAGTCGGGTCTTGCCAAAACGCCAGTTGGGGTGCGTGCCGCCCCCGGGCGGCCGCCGCGTGCCGCGGCTTCCGGTGTTCAAGCGGGTGTTCAACCTCCTTGCGCCCGGCCCGGGTGCGCGGCGCCGCCCGCGCCCGATACTGGCTGCGTGGAACCCGGACCGGAGTACGGCGGGGGCGCGGGGCCCCTCGGAGGGCCCACCGCGCGGACGGCGCTGGCGTGGCTGCCGCCGGCCGGGCTGCTGCCCGCGGTCCAGGAGATCCGGATCGCCCACGACCCGCAGGTCCACCGCTGGCCGCCGCACGTGAACGTCCTCTTCGGCTTCGTCCCGGAGGCGGACTTCCGCCGGGCGGCCCCGCTGCTGTCCGCCGCGGCCGCCGAGGTCCCGGTCTTCGACATCCTGCTGTCCGGGGTCCGCGCCTTCCGCCACCGTGCGTACTCGACCGTCTGGCTGGACCCGGCCGCGGCGGGCCGGGAGCCGTGGGCGGTCCTGCACCGGGAGCTGGCCGGGGCCTTCCCGGCCTGCCGCGGGCGGGGCGAGGGCTTCACCCCGCACCTCTCGCTGGGCCGGACCCGCCGTCCCGCCGAACTCTGCGCCGCGTGCGCAGCCCGGCTCGGCAGCACGGCGGCCCGGGTGGAGGAGCTGGTCCTGCTGTCCCGGCGCGGGGACGGGGATCCGATGCGGCCGCGGGCCGCCGTGGCCCTGGGCTCGGGCCGCATCACCTGGTCGGCGTAGCGCGTCCGCCGATGCCTGCGGCGGGGCCGGCGGCGGGCAGCCAGGATTGGGTCACGGGCCTCATGCATCCGGGACGTCCGGGAGACCACTGTGGTGGAGGCCGTACGGAACCCCCGGCCGGCCCGAGAAGCGGTGGATTTCCGCCCAGAGGAAGAGACCCCCGACATGAAGCAGAAGATCATCGCACTGGCGGCGGCAGGAGCAGTACTGACCGCGACGCTGCTGGCCAAGGCGCAGAACGACGGCAGGCCGGCCCCGCGGGGCGGGCGCGGGGGAAGCGGGGGCACGGGCTGCATCCCGTGCCAGCGGATCCGGAAGGCGATCCGCTCCTGGTTCTGACCGCCCGCCTCCCCGTCCGTCCCGCGGCCCCGCACACACGGCCCGCACGACCGCCGCCTCACCGAGGCGGCGGTCTTCTGCGCGTCCGTCCGGCGCCGCCGGCCGTCCGCGGTCCGGGAGCCGGGGAAGTCCGCGGTCCGGATCCCGGGCCGTGCGGCGGGCCGGAGCCCGCGGGATCAGGCGCCGTCCGCCGCCGGGGCCGCATGGTCCGGGCGCGGCAGGACCGCCGTCACCCGGGTGCCGCGCTCCAGCCGGGACACCGTGAACCGCCCGCCGATCTCCGCGGCCCGGTCGGCCATCGAGCGCAGGCCCACACCCGGGCAGTAGCGGTCCTCGGGGAACCCCGTCCCGTCGTCGCGGATGGAGAGCACCAGCACCCCGTCGTACACGCGCACCCGCACTTCCGCGTGCTCGGCCTGCGCGTGGCGCTGCACGTTGTTCAGTGCCTCGGCGGCGATCCGGTAGGCCGCCACCTCCACCGCTGCCGGCAGCGGGGGCAGCGGGGAGGGCACGAGGGCGGCGGTGACGGCGAGTCGGCTGCCGTCGAAGGCGGCGGCGAGCTGGGTCAGGGCCCCGGTCAGCCCCAGTTCCCGCAGGGGTGCCGGGCCCAGCCGGTCGGTGATGCGCCGGACCTCCTTGATGGCCATGCCCAGGTCTCCGGACACCCCTGCCAGTTCCTCCCGTACGGGTTCGCCCGCGGGCAGCCGCGACACGGCGTTCTCCACGCGCAGCCGTACGCCGGCCAGGGCTGGGCCGAGACCGTCGTGGATGTCGCGCCGCAGGCTGCGCCGCTCCTCCTCGCGGGCGCTGACGATCTGCTCCCGGCTGCTGCGCAGGTCCTCCTGGAGGCGGAGCGAGGCGAGGGCGGGCGCCGCCTGGTCGGCCAGCGAGGTGAGGATCCCGGTGTCCCGGGGGTCGAAGGCCTGCTCCCCCTCGCGGGGGCTCACGGCCAGGTGGCCGATGACGGCGCCCTGGTGCACCAGGTCGAAGCGCTGCTCGTGGCTGCCTTCCGTGCCGGCGGCGGCCAGCACGCGTGCGCCCGCCCGGGTGTGCACGGCCACCTTGGCGCCGGGCAGCCGCAGCATCTCGACCACCGTGCGGCAGAGGGCGGCCGGCACCTCCTGGGGGCCGACCTCGCGGCTGAGCCGCTGGGCGAGGGTCTGGAGCACCCGGTAGGGGTGTGCGCGGTCGCCGTAGTAGAGCCGGTCGACGAGGCCGACCGCCCAGGCCGTGGTGCGGCGCAGTCCGGCGCCGAGCAGGAAGGCCAGCGCCGCGAGGGCGTCCGCCGCCTGCCCGGGCTCCGTCCCGGCGGCGAGCGCGGCGGCGGAGGAGACGTAGACGAAGGTGATGACGGTGGTCACGACCAGCCCGGCGAGGATCCGCCGGGCCGACCGGCTGACCCGCCAGGCGCCGGTGTACGTGAGCACGTAGCCGACCGACACCCACCACAGGGCGGAGGCGGCGAGGAACAGCACGAAGGTCGGCCAGAAGTGCGCGGCCTGGTGGTAGTAGCGGAGCACCTGGGCCCCGGCCCAGACCACGTAGGTGGCGAGGAGCAGGAGCGTGGGGCGCCGGTAGCGGGGCGAGCTGCGGTGGACCTGCCACAGCATGGCGGCCACTCCGACGCCCATCAGCACGAAGTGGCTGGTCTCCTGGGCGGTGGCCAGCCTGTCCTGGAGCGCCGCGGCGGTCTCGGCCGCCCAGCCGTGGTCGAGCGGGCTGGAGCCGCCGAACCCGGTGGTCGCCACGGTGTAGGCGAAGACCATCGGCACCGACCACAGCGCCACCGCGCCGAGGTAGAGCCACCACCAGCGGCTGGTCAGCCTGCCGTACGGAACCCACAGCGGCAGTGAGTAGAAGAGCACCACCTTCGCGAACGTGGCCGCCCCCGCGCAGACCGCGACGACGGTGCGGACGGTCTGCCCGGGCCCGGCGATCCACAGCGGGGCCGAGAGCACCGAGGGCAGGATCGCGCAGGCCGCGTACGCCAGGAGCACCCAGCCGGCCGGCCGGCTGGGCAGGTGGGCGCGGATCAGCACGCCCGCGGCCGCGGCGGGCAGCCCGTACACGAGGACGGTCAGGTCGCGCGCGCTGGCGGCCGCCCCGGGCGAGCCCCGGTTGGCGATCAGGTACAGGATCCACAGGCCGCTGAGCACCAGGAGCACGCCGGCGCACAGGGCGGCCGCCGCCAGTTGGCCCTCGCCTTGCGCCGACAGGGTCAGCCGCCCGGCCCGGGACCGCGCGAGCTTACTCAGAGTGGTCATCGTTCCCCTTATAGTGCCGATCATGGCGGACGTGAGCGCAACTCCGGCCGAGGCGGACCCGGTGACGGTCCTGCTGGTCGACGACCATCCGATGTTCCTGGAAGGGCTGCGCGGGACGCTGCTTCCGCAGGAGGGCTTCCACGTGGTGGCGGAGGCCTCAACGGCCGCGGAGGCGGTCACCCTGAGTGCCGACCACCGCCCGCAGGTGGTGGTGCTGGACCTCGGACTGCCGGACGCTTCGGGGATCGAGGTGACCCGGCGGCTGCTGAGCGAGCGGCCGGAGACCAGGGTCCTGGTGCTGAGCATGTCGGACGACGACGACAACGTGCTCGCGGCGATGCGCGCCGGGGCGGGGGGCTACCTCGTGAAGGGGGCGGACCGCGCGGAGATCCTCGCGGCGGTACGGACCGTGGCGGCGGGCGGCGCGGTGTTCGGACCGCGGGTCGCCGCCCGCCTGCAGTCGTTCTTCGGCTCGCTGGCGGCCGCCCCGGGGCGGCAGGCGTTCCCCGACCTCACCCCGAGGGAGTTGGAGATCCTGGACCTGCTGGCCCAGGGGCTGGAGTACCGGCAGATCGCGAGGCGGCTGACCATCTCGGACAAGACGGTCCGCAACCACGTCACGAACATCTTCACGAAGCTCCAGGTGAACGACCGCGCGCAGGCGATCGTCCGGGCCCGCAACGCGGGCCTGGGCACGGACGGGACCGCACCGGCCGCCGAGGGCTGAGGGGGTGGTCATGTCGGCCTCCTCGTTCGCGATCACCGCGGATGCACCGATGGACAGAACACCCTGATTTTCGCGATCCCGACATTCCGGGCACATGAGGCACGCGCCCCTTGCGTGTCCCCGCCGTCAGGAGGCCGGGGGCTCCTCGAAGCTGGCGAAGTAGGCGGCCGCCATGTCCTCCTCGCCGTGGCCCTGGGCCACGGCGCGCCGCAGGCGCTCCGCGCAGGCGGCCGCCACGTCCATGCGGACCCCGTGGCGCTCGGCGGCCTCCACGATCAGAGCGGCGTCCTTGGCTGCGGTGGCGGTGCTGAAACTGGCCGGGGACAGCCGGTCCTCCAGGACGAGGGCGGCCTTGGCGCGCAGGTACCCCATGTCCAGGGGGCCGTCGGCGATGACGCCGAAGAAGTCCTGCGGGTCCACGCCCATGCCGCGGGCGAGGGCCAGGACCTCGCCGGTGGCGTTGGTGGCCGCGAGGACCCAGCTGTTGGTGACGAGCTTGAGGCGGGTCGCGCTGCCCGCGGCCCCGTCCTCGCCGGTCCACACCGTACGGGCGGCCACCGCCTCGAACACCGGGAGGACGGCGTCCCGGGCGCGGACGGGGCCCGCGGCCAGGACCACCAGCCGCCCGGCCTCGGCGGGCTCGCGGGTGCCGAGGACGGGTGCGTCGAAGAATTCCAGGCCGTGTGCGGCGGCGAACGCGGCGAGGTCGCCGAGGGCGTCGATCCCGGCGGTCGTGGACTGCATCCAGGCCGTGCCGGGGAGCAGTCCGGGGGCGGCCTGCCGCATGGCTTCGAGGGCGGCGGGACCGTCGTGGAGCATGGTGAGCACCACGTCGGCGCCGCGGACGGCCTCGGCAGGGCCGGCGGCGACGTGCACCCCGTCGGCGGCCAGCGGCTCGGCCTTGGCGCGGGTGCGGTTCCAGGCGCGGACGGCGTGCCCGGCGCGGGCGAGGTTGCGGGCCATGGCGGCCCCCATGATCCCGGTGCCGAGGATCCCCACCGTGCGGGTGTCTGCCATGAGCGGTGCCCTCCGTTGCCGACGTGCCTGCGGTTGCCGATCAACGGTACTGGCCCGGCGGCGCGGAGCAACGGCTTTGCCGGTCAACGCGGTTGCGGTCGTACGGGGCCACGGCGGCGCCGTGTGCGGTGGTGGACGGCCGGGCGGGGAGTGCGCCCGGCCGTGCACCGGCGTGCTCCGCCTGCGTCAGCAGACGGGGATGCGGTTGAGGTTCTCCGCGTAGCGGGCCGCGATCCAGCCGCGCCCGTCGGCGAGCTTGTACCAGATCGAATTGCCCTTGACTTCCTCGCCGTTGACCTTGCAGATCACATCGACGACGGCGCCGTTCCCGATCGTGCCGTTCAGCTCGTGGTCCTGGCTCGGGCCGCGGCGGATCCCCAGGCCGTGGCCCTTGGCCACGATCCGGGCCTGGAGCTTGTCCTTGCCCGGCTTACCGGGCTTACCCGGCTTGGCGGGCTTCCCGGGCTTGTGGCCCTTGCCGCACTTGCACTCGCCCTGCTTGCCCTGGGGGCCCTGGGGGCCCTTCTCGCCCTTGGGACCCGGGAGGCCGCGGTCGCCCTTCGGACCCTGGGGACCGGTGTGCCCCTTGGGACCCTTCGGACCCTGGGGCCCCTTCGGACCCTTCGGACCCTTCGGCCCCTGGGGGCCCTTCGCTCCGGTGCGGCCCCGGTCGCCCTTGTCGCCCTTCGGTCCGCGCTCGCCCGTCTTGCCCTTCGGGCCGGCCGGACCGGTGTCCCCGCGGTCGCCCTTCTGACCGCGCTCGCCGCGCTCACCGCGGTCGCCCTTCTCCCCGCGGTCGCCCTTGTCGCCCTTCGGCCCGCCGGACGGACCCTGGTCGCCCTTCGGGCCGGCCGGACCGGTGTCCCCGCGGTCGCCCTTCGGGCCCTGGTCTCCCTTGGGGCCGGCCGGACCGGTGTCCCCGCGGTCGCCCTTGTCTCCCTTGTCTCCCTTGGGTCCGGGGCGGCCGGGCTTGCCGTGGTGGCCGTGCTTGCCGTCCTTCCCGGGCTTGCCCTCCTTGCCCGGCTTCCCCGGCTTCCCCGGCTCGCCGTCGTCGCCCTTCGGGCCGGTGACCGGGGTGGCCACGGCGAAGAGCGCGGGGAAGTCGGCGTCCGTCGCCCACTCCCCGCCGTCGAGGGTGGTCCCCTCGGCCGCGCCCGCGGCCACCTTCACCGTCACGCCCAGCCGGACCCGGTCCTCGGCCGGGAAGGCGAAGCCCACCCGGGTGCCCGCGTCACAGGTCAGGTGCCGCGCGTCCTCGGACCGTACGCACGGCGCCGCGGCCCGCTCGCCGTTCCAGTAGAAGCGGGCTTCCGGGAAGGTCGTCTGTTCGGGCGCGGTGATCCGGAACGAACGGCTGAAGGCCGCTTCGGCCCCGTTGTCGGCCACGATGACGACGCGGCCGGTCTTCCCGGGGGCGATCGAGGGGACGTACGGCTGCGAGAACCGGATGCCGGACGAGTCCGCGCGGGCCTGGTCGGCGAGGGCCGGGGCCGTCGGCACCAGACAGGCCGCGGTGATCGCCGCGACCACCAGAGCCGCAGACGTGCAGCGGGAAGCAGACAAGTGTGTTCCTCCACGGGGGAAGGCGACGGGACCGGCGCAGGGCCGCACGGCGGCGGCGGCCGGTCGGAAGGGGTCGTGACCAGTTAAGTCCCGGCTCCCCGCGCACTCCGCTCCCGACGCGTGCCCGGTCACTCGGCTGCCGGATGAACTCCCGGTCGGCACCCACCAACCGGGTTATCCGAACTTGCCTGTCACACAAGCAGGTTGGCGTTTCATCAGAATTGCCAAAGTCGTCGCGAAACCCGCACATCGCGGCCATAAATCGACGCCGGGCTCTGCCCAAAACCTGGCTGTCCGCGATCACAACCGGCCGGATAGTAATGACCCATCGTCCTGGCAGGCCCGCCGACCGTCGGCGGGCACCTCCGGACGCAGAGAAGGGGACTCTTGTGATCCGCACTCGTATTGCCGCCCTGGCCGCCGTGGCCGTCACCGCCCTGGCCTTCGGCTCGGCCCCGGCGAACGCCGCCGGCGAGACGCTGAACGTCTGCGCCAGCACCATGACGCCCGTGGGCTGGGTGGACGTCAACTGGTGGAGCACGGGCACCTGTGGCTCGACGCTCTCCCCCAACGCCAAGCAGATGAAGAACCTCGAGGGGCTCCCGATCGGCACCACGCTGAACGCCTGCGGCTCCGCCTACCCGCCGGCCGGCTGGACGATCACCAGCTCCTTCTACACCGACGGCTGCCGCTACTTCTCCGTGACCAGCTTCAGCCCGAACACCTGGTCCATCAAGCGGACCTCCTGATGACCCCGGGCTCCCGGTGAGCCTGCGGAGCCGTGGGTCAGCGGCGCCGCAGGAAACCCGAGGGCCCGTGCCCGGGGGCGCTGCCCCGCCCCCGGGCACTACAGACCCAGCAGCTCGGGCAGCCCGGCGAAGGAGTCCAGCACGTGGTCCGGGGTGCCGGGAGCCTCGCGATGGGTCTCCGGCAGGTACTTGCCCGTCTTCACCAGGACGCCCGTGAGCCCGCAGTCCTGCGCCGCGAGCACGTCCGCCTCGACGTCGTCGCCCACCATCAGGGTCTGCGCGGGCCCGGTGCCCACATGGGCGAGGGCGGCCTCGAAGAACGCCCGGGCCGGCTTGCCCGTGACCGCCGCCTCCACCCGCGCCGCCCGCTCCAGACCGAGGACGAAGGCCCCCGTGTCGAGGTCGAGCCCGCTCTCGGTGCGCCAGTACAGATTGCGGTGCATGGCCACCAGGTGCGCCCCGCCCTGCACGTGCCGGAAGGCCCGGTTGAGGGCCTCGTAGCCGAACTCCGGCCCGGCACCCCCGAGTACCACCACGTCCGCCTCCGCGTCCGGGTCCCCGGCGTCCACCAGGTCCACTCCGGCGAGGTCGTCCCGTACGTCACCACTGCCCAGCAGCAGGCAGCGCGCTCCCGGGTGGTGCTCGCGGAGGTACGCCGCCGTGGCCGCGGGGGCCGTCAGCACGTCCTCGGCGGACACCGGGAAGCCCGCCGCGCCGAGCCGGGCCGCGATCGCGTCCCTCGTGCGCGAGGTGTTGTTGGTGAGCAGCGCCAGGCGCAGTCCGGCCGCACGCAGCCGCTGCATGGCCTCGGCCGTGCCCGGAATGGGTTTCCAGGACACGGTGAGCACCCCGTCGATGTCGATGAGGACCCCTCGGATTCGCTCCATCCGGCCGACGGTAGTGCGCGGCGGGCGGCCGCGCACAGGCGGCGCGGCCCCCGGTGACGGCGGGATCAGCCCTCCTGGATCAGGGAGAGGACGTTGCCGGCCGGGTCCTTGAACCAGGCGATGGCGGTCTCCGGGCCCCCGCCGCCGCGTACGACGCCCTTCTCGTCGTGCTCGAAGCCCTCGTAGCGCTCGATGGACACGCCGCGCGCCACGAGGGCGTCCACGGCCCCGTCGATGTCGCCGACGGGGAAGTTGAGCACCGTGAACGAGGCGGGCTCGTGGTTGTCCTTGGGGTACATCAGGACGGTGGCACCCCCGTTGAGCTGCAGGAACAGCATCCCGCGGTCCTCGGACACGGTCAGCCCTAGGGTCTCGCCGTAGAACTTCCTCGCCGCATCGAGGCTGTCGACCGAGAACCCGCTGAAGGCCTTGCTCTCTCCCAGCATCACGGTCTCCTTCTGCTGTGCCCCCCGCGGGCCCGCCCCGCCGGCCCCGGCCGGCGCGCGGGGATCCGGGCCGCATGCGCCGGGCGTGCGGCCCGCTTCCCATCCTCCTCCCGGCGGGCCGGACCGGAAA
Organism: Streptomyces sp. NPDC030809; assembly: GCF_055572195.1. Classification (NCBI taxonomy): domain Bacteria; kingdom Bacillati; phylum Actinomycetota; class Actinomycetes; order Kitasatosporales; family Streptomycetaceae; genus Streptomyces; species Streptomyces sp. NPDC030809. The sequence goes on along the minus strand of NZ_JBVIDV010000019.1, from coordinate 110,912 downwards.
ACGCGAGGTCGGATTTCCGCCAGCCGCGCGGCTCCCGGTCCCGCAGGCTGGACGCAGTGATCGCCACTCCCGGCCGGGGGCGTCACCGTGTCCCGCGGTTTTCCGCACCCTTCATGCAAAGGACCGACCATGTCTGCTCGTACGTCCGCGTTACTGTCCGCACGTCTGGAGTCCAAGGTCTTCATCGTCACCGGCGGAACCTCCGGGATCGGTCTGGCGGTGGCCCGGCGGCTCGTCTCGGAGGGGGCGGCCGTGGTGCTGGGGGCCCGTCGCAAGGACGTCGGCGAGGCCGCGGCCGAGGAGCTGCGCGCCGGGGGCGGCCGGGCCCTCTTCGTCCCCGCCGATGTGGCCGTCGAGGCCGACGCCGCCGCGCTGGTGGAGGCGGCGGTCGCCGGATTCGGGCGGCTGGACGGGGCGTTCAACAACGCCGGCGGGATCAACGCCGGCGGTCCGCTCCCCGGCATCGAGGCCGCGGCCTGGGAGGCCGAGCTCGCGCAGAACGCCACGAGCGTCTTCCACTGCCTCAAGCACCAGCTGCCGGCGGTGTCCCGGACCCGCGGGTCCATCGTGAACAACGCCTCGAACCTGGGCGTCGTCGGCTTCGCCGGGGTGGCCCCGTACGTGGCCGCCAAGCACGCGGTGGTGGGCCTGACCCGGGCCGCCGCCCTGGAGGTGGCCGAGCAGGGGGTCCGGGTGAACGCCATCACCACCGGCGGGGTGGACACCCCGCTGTCCCGCGACACCATGATCACCACGGCGGAGGCGGCCGCGCACATCGCGGGGCTGCACCCGGTGAACCGGATCGCGCAGCCCGAGGAGATCGCCCCGCTGGTGGCGTTCCTGCTCAGCGACGAGTCCTCGTTCGTGACGGGCGCGGCGCTCGCGATCGACGGCGGCTTCACCTCGCGCTGAGGCGGGCGGCGGGGCCGCCCCGGGGGTCACCAGCCGAAGCGGCGGTCGACCTCCCGCTGGAACTCCTCGAAGGTCAGGACGGAGTCGCCGTCGGCGTTGGCGGCGTCGAACAGCGCCGAGGAGGCGTCGGCGTCGCCGAGTCCCCAGAACGGCAGGTCGCCCTGGGCGGCCAGGGTCGGGCCCTTGCTGCGCAGGGCGGAGATCACCTCGGCGCGGGTCAGGATGCCGTCGTGGTTGAGGTCGAGCGCGTCGAAGAGCTTGCGGGCCTTCTCACTCATCACATGAGTCCTTTCGGGATGCGTGGCAAGCGTACGTCCCGGGGGCGGCGCGGAGGCGGCGGGGGTGCGGGGATGCCGGGGGGCGCGGGCCGCCCCCGGGCACGGTCGCGGGCGCGGCTCAGGCGGTGACCGCCCGGGCGCGGCTCAGGATGGCCTCGGTGTCGACGCCGGTGGGCAAGGTCCCGTAGGCGCCGCCGTGTTCGCCGCCGAGGCGGGAGGCGCAGAAGGCGTCGGCGACCGCGGCGGGGGCGTGCTGCTGGAGCAGGGCCGCCTGGAGGACCAGGGCCATGGTCTCGGCGAGCTGCCGGGCCCGGTACTCCGCCTCCGCGGGGTCGGCGAGCTGCTTGTGCAGTCCCGTGACCGCCGCGTCCAGGTGCCGGTTCGCCCCGGCGGCCCGGCCCGCTTCGGCGAAGAAGGCCTCGACGGTCTCGGGCTGGCGGGCCATGGCCCGCAGGGCGTCGAGGGCGGCCACGTTCCCGGAGCCCTCCCAGATGGAGGAGAGCGGGGCCTCGCGGTAGAGGCGGGGCATGCCGGAGTCCTCGATGTAGCCGTTGCCGCCCAGGCATTCGAGCGCTTCGGCAGCATGGCCGGGGGCCCGCTTGCACACCCAGTACTTGGTCACGGCCAGGCCCAGCCGGCGCAGCAGGGCCTCGTCGCCGTCCCCGCGCGCGACCCGGTCGGTGGCCCCGGCGAGCCGCAGGGCCACGGTGGTGGCCGCCTCGGATTCGAGGACGAGGTCGGCCAGCACGTTGCGCATGAGGGGCTGGTCCACGAGCGCCTTGCCGAAGGCCCGGCGGTGGGTGGCGTGGTGGAGGGCGCGCACGGCGCCCAGGCGCATGCCGGAGGCCCCGCCGAGCACGCAGTCGAGGCGCGTCGTGTTGACCATCTCGATGATGGTGGCGACCCCGCGGCCCTCCTCCCCCACCAGCCAGCCGAAGGCGTCCTCGTACTCGATCTCCGCGGAGGCGTTGGAGCGGTTGCCGAGCTTGTCCTTGAGGCGCTGGAGGAACAGGCCGTTGCGGCTTCCGTCCGGCAGCACCCGCGGGAGCAGGAAGCACGAGAGCCCGCCGGGGGCCTGGGCCAGGGTGAGGAAGACGTCCGACATGGGGGCGGAGGTGAACCACTTGTGGCCGGTGAGCCGGTACGTGCCGTCCCCGGCGGGCACGGCGGTGGTGGTGTTGGCGCGTACGTCGGAGCCGCCCTGCTTCTCGGTCATCGACATGCCGGCGATCAGGCCCTGCTTGCCGGCGGGTGCCCGCAGCCCGAAGTCGTACGTGCGGGAGGCGAGCAGCGGCTCCAGCCAGGAGGCCAGTGCGGGCGTGGCGCGCAGGGCCGGGACGGCCGCGTAGGTCATGGACACGGGGCAGGAGTGGCCCGCTTCGACCTGGCCCCAGACGAGGAACTTCGCCGCGCGGGCGACGTGTGCGCCGGGCCGGTCCTCGGCCCAGGGTGCGGCGTGCAGGCCGTGGGAGACGGCGGTGCGCATCAGCTCGTGCCAGTACGGGTGGAACTCGACCTCGTCGATGCGGTGGCCGTACCGGTCGTGGGTGTGCAGCACGGGCGGGTGTTCGTTGGCCAGGCGGCCCCAGTCGGCGGCCTGTTCGGATCCGGCGAGGACGCCGAGGCGGTGCAGGTCGGGCAGGGCCCAGTCGGCGCCCTCGCGGACGACCGCCGCGAGCAGGGCCGGGTCGGCGGCGGTGTCGTGGCCGTGGTGCGGCGGAACCTGGTTGGTGACCTCATGCGTCTGCGGCATCGTGTCCTCCAAGGGCACGCAGGGTGAAGGTGATCAGGCCGGGGATGACCTCGCCGGGGGTCGCGTCCCCGTCGGCGAGCGGGCCGACGAGCGCTTCGGCGATCGCGCCGACGAGGGCGGCTGCGGTCAGCTCCGGTGACTGGGCGGGGAGTTCGCCGGACGCCACGCCCGCGGCGATCTGCCGGGCGTACAGGTCGCGGAAGGCCCGGCGGAAGACGAGCCGTTCGGTGTCCACCGCCGGGTCGGCGGGCTCGGCGAGCAGGGCGAAGGCGCGGCGGGGGGCCTGGAGGGCCCGGAAGGCGAAGACCTCCACGGCCGCGGCCACCCGTCCGGCGGCCGGGCCGGCTCCGGCCGGGCCGGCGCCCTCCGCGGCTGCGGCCACCGCCTCCAGCTCCCGCGCCACGAGGGTGCGGAACAGGGCGGCGGCCAGCTCGGACTTGCCGGAGAAGGACTGGTAGACGCTGCCGGTGGAGATGCCGGCTTCGGCGGCGATCGCGGCGACCGAGCAGCCGGCGTACCCCTCGCGGGAGAGCAGGCGTACGGCGGCGTCCAGCACGCGGTCCCGGCGGGCGTCGAGGCGGGCCTGTACGGAGGCGGGGCGTCGGTAGGGCACGGCAAGGATTGAAGCACTGATTCACTGCTTCACACCAGACCCGGGACGGGCTCGCGGACGGGCCCGCGGACGGGCCCGCGGGCGGGCCGGAGGCAGCGAAAAGCGCGACTGCCGCCGCCGGTGCGGCGGGCGGCAGTCGCGCGGGGAGCCTGCAGGACCGGCGGTCGGCCGGTGCGGTCAGGCGAGCGGGGCGGGGTCCAGTCGCAAGACCTGGGCCGGGCCCGCCCGGAAGCCCGGACCGGCCGCGTCGGCCGCGAGCATGTGCGGGGTGGCGTCGTGCGCCGCGAGGTCCTCCGCCGAGGCCCACCGCTCGATGAGCACGAAGCGGTCGGGGTCTCCGCAGACCTGGTGCATGTCGTACTGGAGGCACCCCTCCTCGGCCCGCACGACCGGGGCGAGCCGCTCGAAGGCGGCGGTCTGCTCCGGGCCGCGGCCCGGCTGGGTGGTGATCAGGATGACGAGCTGTACCGGCTTTGACATGCCCGGCACCGTAGCCAGCAGGCCGGCTAGCGCGCCGGGTTGACCAGATAGCGGGCAAGGAAGAGGTCCACGCCCGAGGTGACGGTGCGCGTGAGTTCGGCCTCGTCGATCGCCGCGTCCGGGCTGAAGGTGCGCACGAGCTGGGGCACGCCCACGGTGGCGGCCACGAGCTGCTCGACGGCGAGGGCCGCGTCGGGGGCGTCGAGGCGGCCGCGCTCGGTGAGCTCGGTGACCGCGGCGATCAGCGGGCCGTTGTTCATGTCGTACGTGATCCGGTACCAGAGCCGGCCGAGCTGCGGGAACCGGTCGATCTCGCCGATGACCAGGCGGCGCAGCGACATGATGTCGGGGCGCAGGAGCAGCCCGGCCCAGTCGCGGGTGAGGTGGACGAGGGCGGCCCGCAGGTCGGGGGCCCGGGCGATGGTGTGGCTGCAGGGCTCCAGGCCGGCGTACGTCTCGCGCAGGATGCCCGCGATGGCGGCGAGGAAGAGCCGTTCCTTGCTGCCGAAGTGCTTGTAGACGGTGGCTTTGGAGACCCCGGAGCGGCTGGTGATCGCGTCCATGGAGGCGGCCGCGTAGCCCTCGGCGAGGAATTCGGCCACGGCCGCGTCGATGATCGCGCGGCGCTTGAGCCGGGTGGCCTCGGAGCAGTCGGGGATGACCGGGATGCCGTACTCGTCCGTGGTGTCTGTCGCGCCGGCGTCCATGGGGGCCGTCCTCCGGTCGTGCTCTGCGGTGTGGGGGATCTCAGTATATGAACTGAACGGTTCCGTATCCGCGCGCCGGGGGCGCCGAACCATACGGTTCAGCCCACCGCAGGCCCGGGAGTCCGGAGCCGGGCGTCCCGCCGGCCCGCGCAGATCTCTGGCCCCTTCGCCAACTCGTCGGTAACTTGGCCGGGTTCACCCACCCGCCGGCTCCGGCCGCTCCCGGGCCGCCGTCTCCGAGGCAGGTCCCTTGACATCTCCCTTACGCGCACTGCGCCGCCTGGCGGCCGTGTCCGCACTGCTGGCCGCCGCCTGCGCCGGCGCGCCCGCACCGGCCCTCGCGTCCCCGGCGGCCGCCGCGGCGGCAGCGGCAGCCCCGGTCTCCGCTCCGTCCACCGGGCCCGCGCTCGCCGCCTCGTGGACGCCGCCCCTGTCCACCCGGGGCCGCTACATCGTGGACGCCCGGGGCGAGCGCTTCCGCCTGCGGTCGGGGAACTGGGACGGCGCCCAGGGCTCCTGGTCCGGCTCCGGCGACATCGCAGACCCCGCCTCCCACCACAGCGGCCAGGACTCCCACGGCATCCCGCTCGGGCTGGACCGCGCCCCGCTGGCCGCGATCGTCGCCGACCTGCACCGGCTCGGGCTCAACAGCATCCGGCTGCCGTTCTCCAACGAGATGGTCCACACCGCCCGGCCGGTCCCCGACTCCGCCGTCGCGGCCAACCCCGGGCTGCGGGGGAAGACCCCGCTGGAGGTGTACGACGCGGTGGTCTCGGCCCTGACCGCCGACGGCTTCGCCGTGATCCTCAACAACCACACCAACACCAGCCGCTGGTGCTGCGCCCTCGACGGCAACGAGCGCTGGAACACCAGCCAGTCCACCCGGGCCTGGGCCGACGACTGGGTCTTCATGGCCCGCCGCTACCGGGACAACCCCCGCGTGGCCGGCGCCGACCTCTACAACGAGGTGCGCCGCACCGTCCTCGACGACCCCAACTGGGGCCTGGGCGACGACCACGACTGGTACGCCGCCGCCCAGGAGGCCGCGGACCGCATCCTCACCGAGGCCGATCCGGAGCTCCTCGTCATCGTCGAGGGGATCAACTGGACCGGCATCCCCGTGGACGGGTTCGCCCACGGCCGGCCCACCCTCACCCCGGCCCGGACCCTGTCGCACACCCTCGCCGTCTCCGGCAAGCTCGTCTACTCGGCCCACTTCTACGGCTACACCGGCCCCCGCCACAGCGGCGCCACCGGCATGGGCGAGACCCACGACCCCCGCTACCAGGACCTGAGCCCCGCCGAGCTGGAACGGGTCCTGTACGACCAGGCCTTCTTCGTGTCCGCCGAAACCGGCGCGCACTTCACCGCCCCGGTGTGGATCAGCGAGTTCGGGATCGGCTCCGACGAGCAGAACCCCGTGCCCCGCTCCTGGTTCACCCGCTTCGCCGGGCATCTGGCCGCCGCGGACGCCGACTTCGCGTACTGGCCGGCCATCGGGTGGACCGGGCACGACAGCTGGGCCCTGCTGCGCTACGACACCTCCGGCGCCCGCAGCGGCATCCTGGACGGCGGGGACTGGCGGTCCGCCGACTGGACCTCGCTGACCACCGCCCCCGGCCGGACCGGGCCGGTGCCCCGGACCGCTTCCTGGGACCTGCTCACCACCGACCACCGCGACCACGTCCAGTCCCTGCGCACCCGGGCCCTGGGCGACTGGGACGGCGGGGCCCGCAAGGCGGTGTGCCCCGACGGCGAGCGGCTGGTGGGCCTGAGCCACTCGGGGGGCCGCGGCCTGTGCACCGACGGGCCGTCCCCGGGCGACCTGCGGGCCGCGGGCAGCACGCAGACCGTGGTGCGGGACGAGCGGTACGTCCCGGCGGGCGGGGACTGGGCCGGCGGCTACACCAAACTCCAGTGCCCGCCGCAGCAGTTCGCCATCGGCTTCAGCCGGCGCGGGGACCGCACCTCCGCGGTGCTGTGCGTACCGGCGCGAGAGGCCCTGGGCACGGCGGGCCGCACCCTCTGGTTCGACCGCGGCGACAACCGGCCCGCGGGCTCGCCCGGGGCGGACTTCGCGTACGGCCACTTCAAGGGGCAGTGCGGGTCCGACGAGTACGCGGCCGGGGTCGCCTTCACGACCCGGGTCGGCTCGGCCGGGCGGCCGGACGCGCTGCTCTGCCGCCGCCTGGCGCCCTGAGGTCCGTCCGGCCCGGCGGGCCCACCGCCGGGCCGGCTGCGGCGCCGCTGCCGTCATCCAGTGAACCCACTCTGCTTCCGAGGCAGTTGGCGCCTCCAACTCTTGACGCCCGCACCGGCGCGGAGGACAGTGTCCAGCGGCGCGCCTGAGAGCGCTCTCAGAACGGTGAACGCCCTCGTGCGCCTCCCCCCGGACCGCGCCTCGCGGCGCCTCAGAGAGGTGACTCATGCACCCGACATCCGGCACCACCCGGGCCCCGGCCCGGCGCACCCTGCTCGCCGCGCTCACCACCGCGGCCGTGGCCGTGGCCGCCGCCGCGGCCGCGGCCTTCGGCACCGGATCCGCGCAGGCCGTGGCCCCGCCGGTGCCGGCCGGTTGGACCCAGGTGTTCCTCGACGAGTTCGACGGCCCGGCCGGCTCCGGGGTGAACACGGACCGCTGGCAGTACACCACCGGCACCAGCTACCCCGGCGGCCCCGCCCGCTTCGGCACCGGGGAGATCGAGACGATGACGTCGAGCACGGCGAACGTCTCCCTCGACGGCGCGGGCAACCTCCGCATCACCCCGCGGCGGGACGCCGCCGGCAACTGGACCTCGGGCCGGATCGAGACCCGGCGCGCCGACTTCGAGCCCCCTGCGGGCGGCAGACTGCGCGCCGAGGCCCGCATACAGATGCCGAACGTCACCGGGGCGGCGGCGAAGGGCTACTGGCCGGCCTTCTGGATGCTCGGCACCCCCTACCGCGGCAACTGGTGGAACTGGCCCGGCATCGGCGAGCTCGACATCATGGAGAACGTCCAGGGCCTGAACACGGTGTGGGCGACCATGCACTGCGGCACGAGCCCGGGCGGCCCCTGCAACGAGACCTCCGGCATCGGCGGGCAGCGCACCTGCCCCGGAGCCACCTGCCAGGCCGGCTTCCACACGTACGCCGTCGAGTGGGACCGGTCCGCCGCGGTGGAGCAGATGCGCTTCTCCGTCGACGGGACCGTCTTCCACACCGTACGGGCCGACCAGGTGGACGCGGCGACCTGGGCGGCCGCCACGAACCACGGCTACTTCGTCATCCTGAACGTGGCCATGGGCGGCGGGTTCCCCGACGCCTTCGGCGGCGGGCCCGATGCCGGGACCGAACCGGGCCACCCGATGGTCGTGGACTACGTCTCCGTCCAGCGCACGGGCGGCACCACCACCCCGCCCACCACCACCCCGCCGACCACTCCGCCGGCCGGAAGGCGCGACGCGTACGCCGTGATCGAGGCCGAGTCGTACGACGAGCAGTCCGGGACCGTGCGCGAGACCACCGCGGACAGCGGGGGCGGCCAGAACCTCGCCTCGGTCGGCAACGGGGACTGGGCCCTCTACAAGGGCGTGGACTTCGGATCCGGGGCGGCGGCCCGGCAGTTCTACGGCCGGGTGGCCGGCGGCGCGGGCGGCGGGGTCAGCGGGCTCGTCGAAGTCCGGCTGGACAGCCGCACCGCCGCTCCGGTCGGCAGCTTCTCCGTGGCGAACACCGGCGGCTGGCAGAACTGGCAGACCGTGCCCGCGAACATCAGCGCCGTCACCGGCATCCACGACGTGTACCTGACCTTCACCAGCGGCCAGCCCGCCGACTTCGTGAACGTCAACTGGATCCGCTTCGGCCGCTGATCACGGCGGGAGCCCCGATCCGCCCGCCGCCCCTCGGGCACGCCGAGCCGCGCCGCCCGGGCCGCCGCACCCCCTCCCGGCGGCCCGGGCCCGGGCACTACCCTGCTCTTCGCGCGGCGCAGGGGGCGCCCGGCCTGCACAGGAGGGAGCGCCCGTGTCCGAACCGCTCACCGGGGTACGTCCGACGCTGGAAGCCGTCGCAGCCCGCGCCGGGGTCTCGCGGGCCACCGTCTCCCGGGTGGTCAACGGCGGGGAGGGGGTGCGCGCCCGGCTGGCCGAACAGGTCCATGAGGCCATCCGCGAGCTCGGCTACGTGCCCAACCCGGCGGCCCGGACCCTGGTCACGCGGCGCACCGGGGCCGTGGCCGTGGTCATCGCCGAGCCCGAGACGCGGATCTTCTCGGACCCCTTCTTCTCCCGCCAGATACGCGGGATCAGCCGGGAACTCACCGCACACGACACCCAGTTGGTACTGCTGCTGGTCGAGGGCCGGGAGGAGTACGGCCGGATCGGGCGCTACCTCGCCGGCGGGCACGTGGACGGGGCGCTCGCCTTCTCCCTGCACGCCGAGGACCCGCTGCCGGAGATGACGCGCTCCCTCGGGCTGCCCACCGTGTTCGGCGGCCGCCCGGCCTGGACGGCCGGGGCCGCGGACGGGGAGGGCGTCACCTACGTGGACGCGGACAACCGGGGCGGGGCGCAGGCGGCCGTACGGCACCTGCTGGAGCGCGGCCGGAGGTCGGTCGCGCACATCTCCGGACCGCTCGACCAGACCTCGGCGGCCGACCGGTTCGAGGGCTACCGGGACCTGCTGCCGGACGGGGATCCGGCGCTGGTCGCCGAGGGGGACTTCACGGCGGCGGGCGGGGCGCGGGCGATGGCCGAACTGCTGGACCGCCGCCCGTCCCTCGACGCGGTGTTCGCCGCGAACGACCTGATGGCCACGGGCGCGCTGCGGGTGCTGCGGGAGCGCGGCCGGTCGGTGCCCGGTGACGTGGCCGTGGTCGGTTTCGACGACGCGGAGGTGATCGCCGAGACCGCCGACCCGCCGCTGACGACCGTACGCCAGGACATCGAGGGGATGGGCCGGACCATGGCCCGGCTGCTGCTGCGGCGGCTGGGCCCGGAGGGCCGGACCGCGGGCCGGACGGCCGGGCCGGTGATCACGCCCACCGTCCTCGTACCGCGCGCCTCGGCCTGATCCGGCCCCGCGCGCCCCGGCCCGATCCGGCCCGATCCGGTCCGCCCCGCCGGGCGGCCGGCTACGCGTGCCGGGCCGCGGTCCGGATGACGTCGAGGACGGCCTCGGGCTGGGACAGCATCGGAACGTGCGAGGAGTCGAGCTCGACGGTGGTGGCGCCCATGCGCTGGGACATGAACCGCTGGAGGTCGGGGTTGACGGCGTGGTCCTGCCGGGCGAGGACGTACCAGCTGGGCTTGGACTTCCAGGCCGGGTCGTCCGTGCTGGCGCCGAGGACTTCCGCGCGCGCGGATCCCTGGGTGGCCCACACCAGCTGCTGATCGGCCTCCGAGAGGTCCCCGCAGAAGTCGGAGATGCCGTCGCGGGCGATCCACAGGCGGCCGTCCTCCGCGTCCAGGTGCGCGAAGAGGGGCGGCGGGTCGAACTTGCCGATCAGCCCCTCCGGGGTCTCGCCCGCGTCCGGCGCCAGCGCGGCGATGTAGACCAGGGCCCCGACCCGCTCGTCCGTGCCGGCCGCGCTGATCACGAAACCGCCCCAGGAGTGGCCGACGAGGACGGCCGGGGCGCTGACCCGTGCCAGGGCGCGCCGGACGGCATCGACATCGCCCTCCAGCGAGTCCAGCGTGTTCTGGGCGGAGACGACCTCGTGGCCCTCCCTCTGGAGGGCCGGGATCAGCTTGCTGTAGCAGGAGCCGTCCGCCCACAGGCCGTGGGCGAAGACGATGCTGGGCTTGCTCGGAGACATCGGCGCGTTCCTCCAGTCGGCGGTCCCCCCTCGCCTCTTCGGCACCCCGAGTCCACACCGGCGGGCGCCCGCCCACACCCCGGGCGGCCCGAACGGGTCACGCGGGGCGGGGCGGGCGGCGGGGCCTTCAGGCGCCCCGGTCGCCCCCGCCCCCGCCCCCGCCCGCGCTGCCAGGCGGGCGAGGAAGGGGACGGCCCGGGGAACCGGGCGGGGGGCGGGGTCAGTCCGCCGGGGCGGTGGTGCGGCAGTCGGGGTGGCCCCAGCGGGAGCCGACCTTGGTGATCGGCTCGCCCGCCGCGTACGTCCGGCCGCACGGGCAGGTGCCCTTGAACTTCGCTTTGATGGTGCGCGCCGGGCCGCCGGAGCCCCCGGCCGGGGAGGACTTGCGGGCGGTGGCCGTGCCGGGCTTGCGGCGGGCCGGTGCGCTGCGCTGCGGCGCCGGTACGGGGATGTCCTCGTGCCCGTGCGCGGTACCGGCGGCCTCCTGGGTGGCGGCGGCGTCGCTGGCGGCCTGGTCGGCGATGGCGTTGAGGTGGTCGCCGTCCTCCCGGTGGGCGGGCACGTACCGGAACTCGACGTCGCGTCCGGCCAGCAGCTCGTCGATGCTCTCGACGAGCTCCCGGTTGGCGACGGGCTTGCCGCCGGCCGTCTTCCAGCCGTTGCGCTTCCAGTTCGGCAGCCATTCGGTGACGGCCTTCATCGCGTACTGCGAGTCCATCCGCACCTGGAGGGCGGTGCCCGGCGCCACCGCCTCCAGCAGCCTCTGGAGGGCGGTGAGTTCGCCGATGTTGTTGGTGGCGCGGCCCAGCGGGCCCGCCTCCCAGCGCTCGGGGCGGCCCTCGGCGTCGGCGATGACCCAGGCCCATCCGGCCGGGCCGGGATTTCCCTTGGCCGCCCCGTCACAGGCGGCGATGATGCGATCGGACATCCCCCGATGATGCCCGACCGCGACACCGCCGGGCGCCGGCCGGGTGCCCGGCGGCCGCCGCCGGTGGCGCGGTGCCCTCAGTCCGCCGTCGGCACCAGGCCCTCGGCCACCAGCCCGGCGAGGACCGCCTCCCCCAGGGCGTGCACCGCGGACTGCGGGCGGACCATCACCGTGAACTCCTTGATCCGGCCATCGGCGGCGAAGTGGAGGAGGTCGATGCCGTGGACCTCCCTGCCGTTCACGGTGGCCCGGAACAGCAGGACCTCGGAGGGGGCCGCACTGCCGTCGGCGCTCGTCTGCGCCTCCCCCTCGTACCCGCCGACGTAGCGGAAGTCCTCGAAGACGCGCAGCAGGAGGCCGAAGAGGGCCAGGACCATCGGCCGGCCCTCGAAGGGGGTGAACTTCACGGGGCTGTAGAGGCGCACGTCCTCGGTGAACAGGTCGTCGAGCAGCGACAGGTCGCGCTTCTCGACGGCGGTGCGGAAGCGCTGTGCGGCGGATGCGGACACGGGTCCTCCCCTGTAGTCATGGATGTGACTAGTCAGATTTTTGAGTATGCTCGGAGGGGCCGGTGCGGACAAGGGGCCCGGGACGGTTCCGGGGCGGGTGCGGCGGCAGGAGGAGAGGGATCCGATGGCCTTGCGCCACGCCGTCCTCGCGGCGCTGCTCGACGAGGAACTCAGCGGGTACCAGCTGGCCAAGGCGTTCAGCGTGGGCGTGGCGAACTTCTGGCACGCCCTGCCCCAGCAGCTGTACGCGGAGCTGGCCCGGCTGGAGAAGGAGGGCCTGATCTCCGGCCGCGAGGTGGTCCAGGACACCCGTCCGAACAAGCGCCTGTTCCGGGTCACCGAGGCAGGTCTGGCCGAACTGGACGCCTTCGCCGCGGCAGCGGCCAAGCCCTCCTTCATGCGCGACGACCTGGTGGTCAAGGTGCAGGCGGCGGACCACGTGGATCCCGCCGTGCTGATCGCGCAGCTCACCGAGCGGGCCGGGATCGCCCGCGCCAAGGCGGACCTCTTCGAACACCTGCTGCGCACCATGCGGGGCGAGGCCGACGAGGCGGAGTTCCTGCGCCACGGCGAGCGCATCGGCCCGTATCTGACCTGCCTGCGCGGCCTCGCCTTCGAGCGGGGCAACCTGGAGTGGTGCCTGCGCACCATCGGGGTCCTGGAGGAGCGGGAGGCCGCCCGTGTCCGGCCGTGACTACCTGCGCTACGTGGCCCTCGGCGACAGCCAGACCGAGGGGCTGGGCGACGGGGACGAGGAGACCGGCCTGCGCGGCTGGGCCGACCGGTTCGCCGAGGACCTCGCCCGGCACCAGCCCGGCCTGGCGTACGCCAACCTGGCCGTACGCGGGCGCCTGGCGGGGCAGGTACGGGCCGGGCAGCTCGCGGCGGCGCTGGACCTGCGCCCGGACCTGGCCACGGTGGTGGCCGGGATGAACGACCTGCTGCGGCCGCGCTTCGACGCAGACGAGGTGGCCGGGCACCTGGAGGCGATGTTCGCCGCGCTGACCGCCCAGGGGGCCCGGGTGGCCACGGTGACCTTCCCCGACCCCGGGCGGATCACCCCGCTCGCCCGGCCGCTGGGCTCCCGGGTCGAGGCGCTCAACGCCCGGATCCGGGCGGCGGCGGGGCGGCACGGGGTCGCGGTGGCCGAGACAGGCCACCACCCGGTGGTCGCGGATCCCCGCCTGTGGAGCCCGGACCGGCTGCACGCGGGGCCGGTCGGCCACGCCCGGATCGCGGGCGCCGTGGCCGAAGCCCTCGGTCTGCCGGGCAGCAGCGACGCCTGGACCCGCCCGCTGCCGCCGCCCGCGGTGCCCTTCCCCACCGGGCTGCGCGCCGCGCCCGCCGAACTGCGGTGGGCGGCCGGGTTCCTCGGCCCGTGGCTGGGGCGGCGGCTGCTCGGCCGCTCCTCCGGTGCGGGGCGCACCGCGAAGCGCCCCGCACTGCTTCCCGTACGCCTTCCCGCCGGCTCCTGAGGGGGCCGAGACATAGGACACCCGATCGGTTGAACATTTTTTCGGTTCGGGTGCAACCTTTCGGTGGGTCGACGAGTCATGACCGTCGGGTGCGCGCGAGCGCGCCCGCTCGGCAACAAAGGGGATGGGAAGCCTCCAATGACTCACCGGATATCCCGGCGCGCCCGCATGCTGTCCGCAGGCCTGGCCGCCGGGGTGCTCGTACCGCTCGGCGCCGCCGCCGCTCCCGCCTCGGCGGCGGTCGCCCCGACGGTCTCCTGCACCTCCGCCAAGGCCGGTCTGGCCGCCAAGCTCCAGCAGGACATCACCGCCGCCATGCGCGGCCGCAAGGGCGCCATCGCGGTCGGCCTGTACGACCGCACCACGAAGACCACGTGCAGCTTCCGCTCCACCTCGGCGTACGACTCGGCGAGCGTGGTCAAGGCGACCGTGCTCGCCGCCCTGCTGTGGGACGCGAAGAAGACGAACCGCTACCTCACGCAGCGGGAGGCGGACCTCGCGACCGCCATGATCACCAAGTCCGACAACAACGCGACCACCTCGCTGTGGCGCCAGCTGGGCCTGACGAAGATCAAGGGCTTCCTCACCGCCGCCGGGATGACGCACACCGTTCCCGGGGCGAACGGCTACTGGGGGCTCACCCAGATCACCGTCCAGGACGAGCAGCGGCTCCTCTCGCTGATCACCGCGAAGAACACGGTGCTCAGCGACAACTCCCGCGCGTACATCCTGAAGCTGATGAACAAGGTCGTGGCCTCGCAGCGCTGGGGCACGCCCGCGGGCGCCCCGTCCACCGTCAAGGTGCACGTGAAGAACGGCTGGCTGCCGCGGGCCACGCACGGCTGGCGGGTGCACAGCATCGGCGCGTTCCAGGGCGGCGGGCACGACTACTACATGACCGTGCTGAGCCAGGACAACAGCTCGATGGACTACGGCGTGGCCACCATCCAGGCGATCGCGAAGGTGATCCACCGGGACCTGGTGCCGACCACGACGGCCCCGCAGCGCATCGCTCCGCCGGTCAGCCCGACCGAGGCGATCCCGCCGGTGCCGGCCGCCTCCTGAGGCCCCGGCACCCACGGGCGAGCCGCCCGCCGCAGCGCCCCTGGCCCGGGTCCTCCGCTCCGGAGGGCCCGGGCCTTGGCGCAGGTCGGGGCGCGTGCGGCATCATGAGGCCCATCCGATCGAGGGGGAGAACAGCGTGTCGCAGGGCGCTCCGCGCAACAGCACGGTGATCGGCGGGCGTTACCGCCTGGAGCAGCAGCTGGGCCGGGGCGGGATGGGTACGGTCTGGCGCGCGACGGACGAGCTGCTCGGCCGCCGCGTCGCCGTCAAGGAACTCCACGTGGACGACGGGGCGAACGCCGCGAGCGCCCTGCGCGAGGCCCGTGTCGTCGCCCAGCTCCGCCATCCGCACGTGGTCGTCGTGCACGACGTGGTCGAGCACGAGGGGCATCCGTACATCGTGATGGAGCTCGTCGACGGCGGATCCCTCGCGCACCGGCTGGCGACCGCGGGCCCGCTGGCCCCGGCCGAGGCCGCCCGGGTCGGGCTGGCCCTGCTGGGCGCACTGAGCGCCGCCCACGCGGGCGGGGTGCTGCACCGGGACGTGAAGCCGGCCAACGTGCTGCTGGAGTCGGGCACGGACCGGGTGGTGCTGACCGACTTCGGCATCGCCCGGCTCGCCGGGGCCACGACCATCAGCGAGAGCGGGGCTTTCGTCGGCTCCCCCGAATACACCGCGCCCGAACGGATGCAGGGCGGCGAGGCCGGGCCCGCGTCCGACCTGTGGTCCCTGGGCGCCCTGCTGTGCGCGGCGGTCAGCGGGGAGTCCCCGTTCCGGCGCGACTCCCTCGGGGGCATCCTGCACGCGGTCGTCTTCGACGTGATCCGCCCGCCGCAGGAGCTCGGCCCGCTGGCCGCGGTCGTACGGGGGCTGCTGGAGCGGGATCCGGAGCGGCGCATCGGCGCGGCGGAGGCCGAGCGGCTCCTCGCGGAGTGCGCGGGGGCGGGCGGGATCGGCGCGGGCCGGGCCGCCGGCCGCTCCCCGGCCGAACCCGTCCGGCCGGCGTCCGGGCCGTCTCCGAACGCGCCGACGCAGGCCCGGCCGGCGGGGCCGGGCGGGGCCGGCGCGGCAGCGGAGTCCGGTGCCGGGGATGGGCCCTCCGGGGCGGGAGGTGCCGGAGGCGTGCTCGGTGCCGGCTGGGCCGGAGCCGCGGCGGCGGGACCGGCCGGGGGCTCGCCGGGGGCCTCAGTGGCCACGAGCGCGGCCGCGGGTGCCGCCCTTGCCGGGGGCGCGGCCGGTTCGGGTGCCGTGTCCGACGGGACGACCCAGCGGGAGGGGCAACCCCCGCGGCGGCGCCTGCGCATGGGCCTGATCGCGGCGCTCGTCGCCTGCACCGCGCTGGGCGCGGGGACGGCGGTGGCCCTGCTCGACAAGGATCCGGCCGGCCCGGGCGGCACCGCGGGCGCCCAGGGCACCGCGCCCGGCGCGGCCGCCTCCCGAGGCTCCCGGAGCGCGGCCACGGGTGCTCCGGCGGACGCGGCCCCGCCCTCGGGCGCCCCGTCCGTCGTGCCCACGGCTCCGACCGGGAAGGCGGTGCCCGCCGGATACCGGTTCGTTCCCGACGTGCAGGGCTTCGGACTGGCGGTGCCGGAGGGGTACCAGCGCGCCACCGACGACAAGCGGGTCTTCTACCTCTCCCCCGACTCGGCGGTGCGGATCGGGATCAGGCTCCGGATGCCGGTGGCGGGCGGGCCGCTGGCGGTCATGGAGGCCTCGCACCGCGACGGCCCGTCCACCAACCGCGGCTACCGCGACGGCTCGGTGGTCCCCACGACCCACAACGGGATGCCCGCCGCCCTGTGGGAGTTCAGCTGGGACGGCTTCTCGTCCGTCGAGGGGCCCCGGCACACCCTCGACGTGTGCTGGGAGGAGAACAACCGGCTGTACGACCTGTGGGTCTCGGCCCCCGTCGGCAGGGCCGGGGAGGCCAAAAGGCACTTCGACGCGGCCCTGGACTCCTTCGCCGCGCTGGCCGCCGGCCGCTGAGACGGACCGCACGGCGGAAACAAGGCCACTTGGGTCGGATTGGCCCTGGATGCGGATTCCACCTGTGCCGGAGCCTGGGGGGCGTCGGCCATTGGATCTCCGGAAAGGCCCCACCGGTGCCCACCCCCTCACTCCCCTCGCTCCCCGCCGCCCCTGTCGAACCGGCCGCGCCCGCGCAGCCGCCTGCTCCCGCCTCCGGCCCGCCGCCCGCGGCCGCCGGACCGGAGGTCCCGGCCCCGCCCCCGGCTCCGGCCCCGCCCCGCCGACTGGCCCGCCGCCTGGTCCAGCTCTACGCCGGGCTCGCCCTGTACGGCGCCAGTTCGGCCCTCCTCGTCCGGGCGGGGCTGGGCCTCGACCCCTGGGACGTGTTCCACCAGGGGGTGGCCGAGCGGATCGGCTGGAGCATCGGAACCGTGTCCGTGGCCGTGGGGGCGCTGGTGCTGCTCCTGTGGTGGCCGCTGCGCCAGCGCCCGGGGCTCGGCACCGTCTCGAACGTGTTCGTCGTGGGTCTGAGCATGGACGCCACCCTCGTCTTCGTGCCGGCGGCCGGGCGCCCGGTGGTCCAGGTGCTGCTCCTCGCCGCCGGAGTGGTCCTCAACGGCATCGCGACCGGCCTGTACATCGCGGCGCGCTTCGGCCCCGGCCCGCGCGACGGGCTGATGACCGGCCTGCACCGCCGGACGGGCCGCTCGATCCGGCTGGTGCGCACCGGCATCGAACTGACCGTCCTGGCGGCCGGGTTCCTGCTGGGCGGCACGGTCGGGATCGCCACCGTGGTGTACGCCGTGGCCATCGGCCCGCTGGCCCAGTTCTTCCTGCGCTTCTTCGCCCTGCCGGAGCCGGTCAGTTCGGGCAGTACGCGTCCTGCTCCGGCCGCTCCCCCGTCGTGAGGAAGGCGGTGACCGCGCGGTTGCCGCAGGCGTTGCCGTTGCCCAGGTAGAGCCCGTGCCCGCCCTGTTCCTCGGTGACCATGCGGGCCCGGTCGCCGAGCGCCGCGCGCATCTTCAGGGCCCCGGAGAGCGGGTTGGCGGGGTCGCGGCGGCTCTGCAGCATGAGGATGTCGGAAGGGCCCTCGGAGGTGATCCGCACCGGCTCGGGCGCGGTCTCGTGCTTCCAGAAGGAGCAGGGCAGGACGTTGACGGGCATGCCCGCCGTCAGGGGGTGGGCGGCGCGGTCGGCGGCGACCGCCCTCCGGTGGCCGGCGGCCGGAGTGTGCGGCCAGGCCACGTCGTTGCAGATGACGCCGACCATGACCGCCGCGTCCTCGTCGCGGATCGGCCGGGCGAGCTCCGGCGGCAGGGCCACGGGGTCGCCGCCGGCCGCGGCCGCCCGTACCAGGCGTGCGAAGGCGGGGAAGGCGGCATCGGCGTAGAGGGCGTTCTGCAGGGCCTGGCGCAGTCCGTTCCCGGTGAGCGGGACCCCCGGGGTGGTGGACTCCCGCGGTGCCCGGTCGAGGGCGGCGGCGAGGGACAGGACCAGCGGGCGGACCTCCTCGGCCCGCTCGGCGAGCCGCAGGCCCTCGCGGTTCCGGTCCGGGTGCGAGGCCCAGGCGGCGAAGTCGGGGAAGCGGTCGTCGGCGCCCGCCGACATGTTCGCCAGCCAGCCGCGGGCCACCCGCTTCGGGTCGGGGTCGCCGCTGCTGTCGAGCACCCAGCGGTCGGTGCGGTGCGGGAACTGCTGGGCGTAGACGGCCCCGACATAGGTGCCGTACGAGACCCCCCACGCCGAGAGCTTCTCCTCGCCGAGCGCCGCCCGGAAGCGGTCCATGTCGCGCACCTGGTTGGCGGTGGTGAAGCTGCGCAGCACGGGTCCGCCGTTGCGCGCGCAGGCCTCGGCTATGCGGTGCGAGCGGGCGAGGTTGGCGCCGATGGAGCCGTCGGGGGCGGGCCACGGGCGCAGGCTCGTGAGGTAGCGGTCCCCGGGGGCGAGTGCGCAGCTCGCGGTGGTGCTGCCGCCGACCCCGCGCGGGTCCATGGCCACGAGGTCGTACGTGTTCCCCAGCTCCTTGCGGAGGGCCGCGCCCTTCTGGGCCAGGCGCTGCACTCCGGAGCCGCCCGGACCGCCGGGGATCACGAGGAGGCTGCCGCGGCGGGTGCCCGCGCCGCGCTCGGCGGGAAGGCGGGTGACGGCGATGCCGAGCTGCCGCCCTTCGGGCTCGGCGTAGTCGAGCGGCACGGGCAGGGTGGCGCACTCCTGGCCGGCCGGGCCGCCGGGCCGGGCGCAGGGCTGCCAGTCGAGCTGCGGGGCGGCGGCCCCGGTCCCGGGGGCGGCGGCCGCCGCGGTCCCGGTCAGGGTGGCCGCCACCACCGCGGCGGCGAGGGTCAGGAGCAGGGGCTTCTTGATCGGGTTCGTCATGCCCTCAGCCTGGTCGAAGGCGTTCGCGCCCCCCATCCGGCGGGCCGGTCGGCCCGGGGTGGGGACAACCCCCGGGCCCGAGTACGGCCCGCCGCGGGGCAGTTGGCCCCGGGCGGCCGCCGAGGCCCCTCTCGCGGCGGGGCCGGGTCACCGGGCTTTCCGGGCCTGCGCGCGGCCGTGCGGGAGGCTCAGCGGCGTTTGCGCGAGCGGGCGCGGCGGACGAGGATCCCCACCGTGGCGCCGGTGAGGGCGGCGCCTGCGACACCCAGGGTGGTCAGCCACGTGCCGCGGCCGGGGCCGGAGTCCGGCTCCCGGTTGCGGTCGGGGGCGACGGGGTCCATGGCGGGCCGGGCGGCCGTACGGGTGGCTCCGGCGGCCTTCGGGGCATCCGCGGCCGTCCGCCGCCCGGGGCTCCCGGGCCCGGCGGGGGTGGCGGTGCTCGCGGCCGGGCCGGGGGCGGCGACCGTGACGGTGCCCTGGCCGCGGCCGAGGTCCGGGAAGCCCACCTCGACGGTGACCTGCCAGCGGCCGGCCGGCAGGGCTTCGGCGGTGGTCCAGCCGGCCGCGGTGCCCGGGTCGCGGACCAGCTTCCAGGGACCCGCCGTGCGCGTGCCGTCCCCGCTGACCGCGTTGACGGTCGCCGCGACCCGCTCCTCCACCGGGTCCCCGTCGTTCTCCCAGGTGACGTCGGCGGTGACGCGGCCCTGCCGGTGTCCGGTGAGGGTGACCTCGATCGTGTCCCCGTGTGCGGCCGCGGTGCCCGGCGCGGCCATGAGCAGGGCGCCGGACAGGAGGGCGGCGGCCAGGGAGGCGGCGGCCGGGGAGGTGGCGGCCGGGGAGGTGGTTCTTCGGTGCATGGCGGTGCTCCCGGTGGAATGAGGGGCGGGAAGTGCGGTGCGGGCAGGCGGGCCGCCCCGTGACGGCCCGCCTGCCCGGTCGGGTGGCCGCTCGGCGCCTGGGCGCCGAGCGGCACTCCGGCCGGGGTCAGCCGGCCTTCTGGAGGGTCCAGGCCTGGGCCGGGCGCCCGTCCTTGCGCTGGAGGTCGAGCAGCCAGGCCCCGTAGTACGGGCGGTTGCTGACGGTCAGCGCGTAGTCCCCGCTGCGGTCGGTGACCGTGACGGACGCGCCGCGGGTGCCGAGCTTCCACTGCTGGGCCTTGGCGGTGCCGCAGGGCTGCTGGGCGATCCACATGCCGGGGGCCGGAGTGCCGCCGGGCTGGAGGCACTTGCCCGAGGCTGCGGAGCGGATGCGCACGAGTCCGCTGCCGGCGTCGTCGAAGTACCACTGCTGGTGCGCGTACCCGTTGGCGGCGGAGCCGACGAGGAGCGTCCCGTCCGCGCTGCGGCCGCCCCACAGCTCGGCGTTCATGCCGGTGCTGCCGTTGCCGAGCACGTAGCGGCGGCTCGGGGTGGTGGCCCCGTCGCCCGCCTTCCGGGTGGTGAAGCGCCTGGCCGTGCCGGGTCCGCTGTCGCGCCCCTGGGCGTCGCGCACGGAGACGGCCACCTTGTACGAGGTGCCGGGCTGGAGGCGGTAGATGCGCAGCACGGTGCCCTGGACCCAGGTGAGCTGCCTGCCGTCGAGGAACACCTGGTACCAGGCCGCGCCCCGGACCTGCGGCCAGCTCACCACGGCGGAGTCGGCCTGGATCTGGCTCACCGTCACGTCGGGTCCGGTGCCCGGTCCGGGCGTGGTCGGCGTGGGGCTGGGCTTCGGACTCGGGCTCGGGCTCGGGCCGGGGTCCGTGTCGCCGCCGCCCTTGGTGCGCATCAGGAACTGGTTGTCCGCGATGTTCCAGTGGGTCGCCAGGTAGCTGCCGGGCCGCGGGCTGGTGTGGAAGTAGTCGTCGTGGTTGCAGTCGAGGATGTTCTCGGAGGCCCGGTTGGTGCAGACGTTGCGCATCTGCGGGTAGTACGGGCTGTCCGAGTAGCACATGACGTCCCACTCGTCGGTGCAGTGCGCGCCGCGGCTGGTGTTGGGGGCGCTGTTGTTCACCGCACCGAGGTTGTGGCCGAGTTCGTGGGCGGCGGTGTGTCCGCCCCAGCAGCCGCTGTCCGTACGGCCGTAGGAGGGGCCGAAGTTGCTGAGGTTGTTCTGCTCGGGGCGCTCGTCCCCGTTGAAGGTGCCGATGCCGCAGTACACCTGGGCGTCCGCGAAGACCATGTACTTGCGGTCGCGGCGGTCGAGGCCCTTGGCGGCCAGCGCGCGGTTGGTGGCGCTGAACTCGGCCAGGGCGGAGTCCGGGAGCTCGATGTTGAGCACGGTCGGGGTGCAGTCGGCGGCGGTGACGTACCGGATGTGGCGGATGCCGCCCGTCTCCTCGGCGCTGGCCGAGTAGATGACGTCGGCGTCGGCGGCCCACTTGCGGAAGGAGGCCGCGTACTGCGCGTAGCGGTCGCTGCCGGGCGGGTGGACGTAGACCACCTGGACCCGGTTGCCGGTGTTCCCGTCCCCGTCGCAGGGCACGGTCTGCCCGGCGGGGCCGGCCGCGGCGGTGCGGGCCGGGCTCGCGGACTTGCGCGGGGCGGGGGCGGCCGCTGCGGTGCCCTGGGCCTGCGCGTCGACGGCGGGCGCGTCCTGAGCACGTCCGCTGCCCTGCGCCGGGGAGGGGTCGCCGCCGGGCGTGGCCGGATCGGCGGCCTTGGCCACGGACTTCACCGCGGGCGGGGTGTCCTTCTTGATGTCCACGCCCTTCGGCGGGGCGTCGGGGCCGTGGGTGCAGTGCCCCGCGGCGGTGGTGTAGACGCCGGCGCACCGGTCGCCCTTGGGCGCGGGCTTGAGGCCGTCGTAGACCATGCCGCGGGCCGGCTCGTTGCCGGGCTTCTCGTCGAGGGGGGCGGGTTCCGCGTCGCGGGCCGGTGCGGCGGCCGGCACGAGCAGGGCGGTCTCCGGCCGGGCCTGGGCGGGCCGACCGGTCCGCGCGTCCTCGCGGCCGGCCTCGTACGCGACTCCGGCCGCCACGACGGCGGCCACCGCCATGGCGGCGGTGATGCCTATGAAGCGTCCCCGCGGCTTCCGCTGACGTTCTTTCAGCCTTCGATGCTTGGACATGCACACCTCAATTCCTTGGTCAGGGGAGTGGGTGCGTCGGAGCCTGCCAGACGTCTCGCGTGGAGAATTCGGACAAACGGGAGGCGAGCCCGAGAATCCGATCCGTTACCTGCTGGTCTGATTTGATGAACACTCAATTCGCTTATGGACGTGGGGAGTTACGCGCGTCACCGCCCAGTGGTCCAGTCCCGCTTAAGGATGTCGTTATCAAATCGAGATAGTGCGGAAATCGTTGTTGACGGGGATTCAGTCGGGGATTCAACCGTCGATTACCGGGCGCAGGGCCCCGATTACCGATAGGTAAAGATGCACCGGACACCCGGCCCCGCCCGCCGCGGACGAGGTTCCGCATCCGGCCGACCCGGCGCCCGGCGCGGCGGTCCGGATGCACCCGGAAACCTCAGGCGCGCTGCTCCAGCGTGGGCCGCAGGCGCTCCAGGAGCGCATGGAGGGTGGCGCTCTCCACGCCGTCGAGGGTGTCGAGCGCGGAGTGGGTGGCCTGCATCTCCTCGCGCACCCGGCGGATGATCTCGCGCCCCGCGTCGGTGGCGACCACGTTCTTGACCCGCCGGTCGGCCGGGTCCGGCTCGCGGCGGACCAGCCCACGGGCCTCCAGGCGGTCGACGATCCCCGTGACGTTGGAGGCGTCGCACACCAGGAGGGTGGCCAGGCGGCGCATCGGCAGCGGTCCGTCGAGCTGGGCCAGCACCTTGGCCTGGGTGGAGGTGAGCCCGTGGCGCGCCGCGGCGGCTGCGAAATCCCGCCACTGGGCAGCGCCGATCGCGGCGAGCAGCTCCAGCAGCTGGAGCTTGCCGGGGACGGGGTGCGGCGTTGCGGTGGCGCTCATGCGGCGAGCGTACCCAGATTGCTTCACATTATCAATTGTTTACTTGACCACCTTAACTATTTGGGTCTACCTTCGATCGAGTTACTTGAGGTCATGAAACATCTGCCACCTGAAGCACCTGCACCTCACCCGAGAAGCAACCAGAAGGTCCTGCCAGCCATGAGCACCCAGTCCCCCGCCGCCCCGGCAGCCGGGCGCAGCCGAAACGAGACGGTCATCGTCTTCGCCCTGAGCCTCGCCGCGATGGTCGTTTCGATGATGCAGACCCTGCCCGTCCCGATCCTCGGCCTCATCCGCAACGACCTGGGCGCCTCCACCGCCGGGGTCAGCTGGGTGACCACGGCCACCCTGCTGTCGGCCGCGGTCTTCACCCCGCTGCTCGGGCGCTTCGGCGACCAGCACGGCAAGAAGCCCACTCTGGTGGCCGTCCTCGGCGTGATGGTCGCGGGCTCCGTGATCGCGGCGCTCGCCGGCTCCCTCCCGCTGCTGATCCTCGGCCGCGTCCTCCAGGGCGCCGCCACCGCGATCTTCCCGCTGGCCCTGTCCGTCCTGCGCGAGGAGGTCCGCCCGCAGAAGCTGCCCGGCGCCATGGCCCTGGTCAGCGGCACGCTGGCGTTCGGCAGCGGCCTGGCGCTGGTCGCCACCGGGCTCCTCACCTCCGGTGACGGCGCCGACTACCGCAATGCCTTCTGGATGGCGACCGGCTTCGCCGTCCTCGCCCTGGTCGCGGTCGTCGCACTCGTCCCCGCCACCCGCCACAAGACCGGCGGCCGCACCGACTTCCTCGGCGCACTCACCCTCGGCCTGACCCTGCTCCTGCTCCTGCTGCCGATCTCCCAGGGCCACGAGTGGGGCTGGACCTCCGGCCGTACCCTGGGCAGCTTCGCCGGCGCCGCCGTCATGACGGTGGTCTGGGTCCTCACCGAGCTCAAGGTCGGCGAGCCGCTGGTGGACATGCGGATGTTCGTGCACCGCCCGGTCCTCATGGCCAACCTGGCCGGCATCCTCGTCGGCTTCGGCATGTTCGCGAACTTCCTGGGCGTCTCCTACCTCGTCCAGATGCCCGAGGCGCTGACCGGCTACGGCTTCGGCGCGTCCATCCTGCGCGCCTCCGTCGAGTTCCTGCTGCCGGGCGCGATCGTCTCGCTGCTCGCCTCCCCGGTCGGCGGCCAGATCGTCCGGCACCGCGGCCCCCGGGTCGCGCTGGGCCTGGCGGCGGCGCTCGGTGCCGCGGGCTTCGGCTGGCTGGCCCTCGACCACGACCACACCTTCTCGGTGATCGGCGCCGGCCTGGTCGTCGGTGCGGCCGTCAGCTTCGGCTACGCCGCGATGCCCGCCGTGATCATGGCGAGCGTCCCGCACCACCAGAGCGGCATCGCCAACGGCATCAACTCGATCTCCCGCTCCACCGGCAGCGCGATCGGCAGTGCCATCGTCACGACCATCCTGGCCTCGAAGACCGTCGAGCACCTGCCGGCGGGCGTCCCCGCCCTCCCGGCCGAGTCGGGCTTCACCCTCACCTTCGTGATCGGCGCCGTCGCCTTCGCGCTGGTCGCCGTCATCGGCGGGATCGGCCTGCGCGGACAGCACCGCCCGCACACGGCGGCTCAGGCCGCGGCGGCCGGTACCCCGGATGCGGCTGCCGGGACCGCGGACGCGGAGCAGCCGAAGGCGAAGGCGGAGACCTCCGCCTGACCCGTACGCCGCACCCCGCGGCACCACGCGCCGAAGGGCCCCGGTCTCCACCGGGGCCCTTCGGCGTTCAGGCGCCCAGCCGGTCGATGTCCTTGCTGTAGAGGATCCGCGGGCCGGTGCCGTGCAGCCGGGTGACCGCGATCATCGCCCGGCCCAGGTGCTCGGTCGTGGTCGTGTGGCCGGGCGCGACCCGGCGCAGCAGCGGGTACAGCCAGGACGTGAGCGCGTAGCTGATGCGGTAGGCGCGGGTGCGGGAGACCTCGCCGTGCACCGGATGGATGTAGCCGGGCCGGAAGACGTACGCGTGGAGGTCCATCGCCAGCAGCGCGTTCTCGGTCCGCCCCTTGACCCGCGCCCACATCCGGCGTCCGCGCTCGGTGCTGTCCGTGCCCTCTCCCGAGACGTACGTGAAGACGGGGCGGGACGGGTCTCCGGGGGCCCGGCCCGCCGCGTGGGCCTCGGCCAGGGCCCGGGCCGCGGCGAGGGTGTACGCGTAGGTGACCCGGGTGTAGGAGGCCTCGTCGTGTCCGGCGACGGAGACCCCGAGGCAGAAGAAGCAGGCGTCCGCCCCGGAGAACTCCCCCGCGACCGCCGTGTAGTCGGCGAAGTCCTGGTGCAGGACCTCGCGCAGCTTCGGATGTGCGTGCCCCAGGGGCCTGCGGTTGACGACGGTCACGCCGGTGATCCCGGGATCCGCCAGGCAGGCGCGCAGCACCCCCTGACCGATCATCCCGGAGGCTCCGAAGACGACGACCTTCATGGGCTGCTCCCAGCACGGTGCACACGGACGCGGACATGGACATGGTCCCGGACGCGGAGCCGGCGCGGGCGCTCGCACGGATCCGGACGGAACCGCAGTCTGCCCGCCCCCGGTCCGCCCCCGGGGTTGCCCCCGCTCCCCGGCGTGTCCGGCGCCGGTCCCGGCGGCCGGTCCGGGGGTGTCCGCCCGCGTACCCCGCGTCAGCAGCCCCGCCCGTGCAGGACCTCGCGGGCCAGGGCGGCGCGGGCCGGGGCCAGTTCCGCGGCGAGGGCCGCGGCCCTCGTCCCGTCGCAGACGACCCGCGCCGGTCGGGGGCCCGCCGCCAGCAGGCACCGGCGGCGCAGATGGGTGGGCGGATGCGTGTCGTCCACGCTGTGCCCGCGCCGCGCCGAGACCCGGCGCAGGCGTTCGTACTCGCGGTCCGGCACGGAGGCGGCGTGCGCGGCCAGCTGCTCCCACAGCCCCGGCTCCGAGGCTCCGGACCCGCCCGACCCGCCCGGCCGGGCGGACCCGGCGTGCGCGGCGCGGCCCGCCGTGCCGCGGGTCCCGGCAGCGACCGCCGCCCGCCGCAGCTGCCGGGCCGCGGACGGCAGCACCAGCAGTCGGTCCATCAGGGCCACCGCGGCCTCGGTGGATCCGGCCCGTGCGGCCCCGGCGTCCGCCAGGTACTCGGCGCGCTGCGACTCGCGGAGCGTGAGGTGGTCCAGGAGGAGGATCAACCCGGTCACCGCCTGCCGGGGCAGGAAGACGGCGGCGTTGGTGAAGCGGTCCGCCAGGGAGTGCGGCTCGGAGGGGGCCAGCAGGTACCACCAGGTGCCGAGGGAGCGCAGGGCGCCGCCGATCACGGCCGCGCGGCGCACGTCGCCGTGGGAGAAGTGCCCCAGCTCGTGCCCGAGCAGGGCGACCCGCTCCTGCGGGGTGAGGATCTCCCACAGGCCGAGGCCGAGCACCAGGAGCCGGCGGCCGCGCACTCCGTACGTGGTGACCCCCGCGTTGGCCGAGGCGTCGACCACGACGGTGTCCACGCCCGTGGTTCCGGTGGCCGCCGCGACCTCGTCCACCAGCCCGAACAGGACCGGAGCGGCGGCCCGGTCCAGCCGTCGGGCGTCTTCGGGCAGTTTGCCGAACCGCGGCCGGAGCAGGACGGCCAGCGCGACGAGCGCGCCCCCCAGCACCGGCTGCACGCCTTCGCCCCAGCCGAGCACGGCCACCAGCGCGCCCGCCACCAGCAGCAGCGCGGTCGCCCCGTGCACGAGGAGGGCCACGGCCAGGGCCGCCACGGTGGCCGGGCGGCACCCGGCGGGACCGGCCGCGCCGCTCTCGGCCTCGGCGAGCTGCTGCGCTCCGTACCGTGCGGCCAGGCGGCGCCGGAAGGCGGCCACCCGGCCGGGCTCCGGGTCCGGGGCACCGGGGTCCACGTTCCAGTCGCAGGACTCGCACCAGCGGACGAAGCGCTCGTCCATGTCCGGCAGTGCGCTCCCGCAGTCCGGGCAGCACTGCGACCGGCCGGTGCGCACGGCCGTGCCGTTCTCCACGTCTGACGTCCCCGTCAGGTGCGGCTGCCGGCTGCGGGCGCCCCGGTCGGCGCAGCCTAGTGCCCGGCCGCCGGGCCGCCCGTGGCCCGCGCGGGGCCGGTGGCCGGATCGCTCCGGCCCGGTCGCACCCCGCCCGGGCCGGGACGGCCCGGGGGGAACGCGCCGAGGAGCCCTGCCGGATGGTACGGACCACCCGCCGGGCCGGGCCTGCCGGTCGGCCGGATTCCGCCGGTCGCCTCGCCGCACGAGCCGCGCCGGCGGGTGTCCTGCCTGCCCTCCGGGTGGCCCTTGCGCGTGCGCGGGCGCGGGGGCGGGTCCAGGCTGTGGGCATGGGTTCCGCGCCGATTCGCGTACACCGGCTCACCGACCAGGGCGGCCGCCGGGTCTCCGTCAGCGACGAGGGCGGTCACGACCGGCTGCTCGGGATCGCGTACAGCGACGGGGAGCTGCTGGATTTCCTGCGGCGGGCCGGGCTGCCGGACACCGAGGCGGTGCTGGACGATCCGGACTGGGTGAGCTGGGAGACCGAGCGGCCGCACGAGTGGACGGCGCCGTGAGTCAGGGCAAGAGTCACGGCGCCGTCTGCTGAAGGGCCGTCAGGCCGAGGCGAGCTCCGGGGCGGGCTCGGTCTGCGGCACGGCCGGCGGCTCGGTGTCCGCGGGCTCGCCGAGCGCGTGGCGCAGGGCGTGCTGCCGCTCCTCGGGGTCCGCGGAGGAGAGCAGGGCGCTCAGGACGGCGATGCGCGCCTGTCCGGCCCGCAGGATGCCGGTGGGCACGGCGCCGGCGGCGACGAGGTCGACCGCCCCGCCCCCGGTGTAGATCTCGGACACGGGTCCGGCCGCGACCCGGGTGGTCAGGGCGACGAGCACCCCGCGCGAGACGGCGTCCGCGACGGCGTCGACGATCTCGGGGGTCGCGTTGCCCGCACCCGTGGCCACGAGCACGATGCCCTGGGCGCCGGCGGCTACGGCCGCGTCGAACAGGACCGGGTCCCCGTCGCTGTGGTGCATGACCATGTCCACGCGCGGCAGCCGGTCGGGCACGGCGGGAAGGGCCAGCGGGGCGGGGCGGCGGGGGCGTACGGGCACGGAGACCCGGCCGAAGCCGATGCTGCCGAGGGCGTCCCCGGAGGGGTTGGCGAAGGCGTCGTGGGCGAGGGTCTGGGTCTTCACCGTGCCGCGGGCGGCGTGCACCCGGCCGTCGAAGGTGACGACGACGCCGAGGTCGCGGCCGGTCGCGGCGGTCAGCAGCGCGTCGTAGAGGTTGGCCGGGCCGTCGCCGTCGGGGGCGTCCAGCGGACGCTGGGCGCCGGTGAAGACCACCGGCCGCGGGTCGTCGTGGTGGAGGTCCACGAGGAAGGCGGACTCCTCCAGGGTGTCGGTGCCGTGGGTGACGACGATGCCGGAGACCTCGGGATCGGCGAGCACCTCGTGGATGGTGCGCAGCAGGGTGAGCTGGTGGGCGGTGGTCAGCCGGGGGCTGTTCACGCTGAAGAGGTCCACGACCTCGACGGTGACGCCCTCGGGGACGGATGCGGTGGCCATGACCTCCTGGCCGCGGGCGTCCGCGGCGAAGCCGGTGCCCTGCCAGCGGCTGGCTATGGTTCCGCCGGTGCTGATGACGACGACCCGTCCCACGATGGCCACCTCTCTTCGTGCCGTTCATGCAGTGGCAGCCCTGGGGATCCCGGGCGTGCTCGCGCAATATTAAGGATTTGGGCGCGCAATCGGATCGCTAGTTTTCATGCAGGAATGTTTCTCTGTGGTGGATCCTTGCGTTGGCTCCACTTTTCGGAGCGAAACATTGCGTACCACTGGAAACCCCCTCCGGCGTGCGTGAGGGAGTGCAGGCCGGCCGGGCGGCGGCTGCGGTCAGTTCGCGCCGGTCCCGCCCGCCCGGTGCAGGGCGAGCAGCAGGGGCCAGAGCCGCTCGGCGAGCTGCTGCGGTCCGCCGGGGACGGTGCCGTGCAGCCAGTCGGCGAGCACGGCGGTGAAGGTGCCCGCGACGGCCGAGGCCACCAGCTCGGAGTGCGGGGCGCCGGCCCGCTCCCGTTCGGCGTGCGCGCGGGCCCGGAGCTCCCCGTGGAGCCGGTCGCCGAGCGGTCCGGCCCCGCCCGGCAGCAGCAGGGTGCGGTGCAGGTCGCCGTGGCGGGCGGTGGCCGCGAGGAACTCGGCGAGGGCGGCCGGCGGGCGGACCGGCGGAATGGCCGCGGGCCCGGTCTGCCAGGCGTGCAGCGCGTCCACGGCCGCGTGCACCACCTCCGCGCAGGCGTCGACCGCGAGCCCGGTCAGGTCCTCGTAATGGAGGTAGAAGGTGGCGCGGCCGACCCCCGCCCGGCGGACCACGGCGGACACGCTCACCTCGCCGAGGGCCCGGTCCGCGCACTCGGCGAGCAGCGCCTCGCGCAGCCGGGCCTTGGTGCGGGCGGTACGGGGGTCCTCGGCGGCGCCCGGGTTCACGCGGCGAGCAGGGCCGCGCCGAGGGCCAGTGCGGCGGGCAGGGCCTGGACGAAGAGGATGCGCCGGTTCGCGGTCGCGGCCCCGTAGCAGCCCGCGACGATCACGCAGACGAGGAAGAACACCTGCACGCCCAGGTCTCCGGTGATCAGGGACCAGGCCAGGCCGGCCGCGAGGAAGCCGTTGTACAGGCCCTGGTTGGCGGCGAGCGCGGCGGTCCGGCGGGCGAGGTCCGCGTCGAACCCGGAGAGGCGGCGGCCCGGCGGCCGCTCCCACAGGAACATCTCCAGGACCAGGATGTAGGCGTGCAGGGCCGCGACGGCGGCGGTCAGGATCTGTGCGGTGACATGCATGAGAACTCCTCCACTTCCTGGACAACTGTACAGGAAGTGGAGGAGTCCGCATCCGGAGCGGCCGGACGGGCGGGCCGGTCAGCCCGGCGGGAGCTGCGGACCGGCGGGTGCCGGTCCGAGGGTGGTGGTCCCCGGGGTGGCGCGGTGCCCCAGACCGGTCCGGTAGACATCCAGCGCCGCCTCGGTGCGCCCGGTGCGGCGCAGCAGGTCGCCCAGGAGCCGGCACAGGTCGGCCAGGTCCCCGCTCGCGCCGCTGCGCTCCAGCAGGGCGAGGGCCCGTACGTAGTGCTCCTCCGCCTCCTCGGCCTCGCCCTGCTCCTCGGCGATCAGGCCGAGGAGGCGGTGGGCGCCGGCGGCGTGCACGGCGCCGTGCCGGTCGTCGAGTTCCAGCAGGGCGGACAGCAGCCCCACGGCCTCGTCCCGCCGGCCGAGGCGGCGCAGCACGTCCGCGAGCTCCA
This sequence comes from Streptomyces sp. NPDC030809, assembly GCF_055572195.1. Lineage (NCBI taxonomy): Bacteria > Bacillati > Actinomycetota > Actinomycetes > Kitasatosporales > Streptomycetaceae > Streptomyces > Streptomyces sp. NPDC030809. The sequence continues at coordinate 80,901 of NZ_JBVIDV010000019.1, read as the reverse complement.
CCTCCACCTGGGCGGTGTACAGTGCGGCGCGCTTGACCGAGAGCATGGTCCGGGCAGTACGCAACTCACGCTCGGCATCGGCCAGTTCGCCGTTCTGCGCGAGTACGTAGCCGCGCATCCAGTGGCAGTGCGCCAGGTCGGTGTGCAGCTGGAGCTGGCGGTAGATGGACTGGGCCTTGGCCAGGGAGGCGTCGGCGTCGGCGGTGCGCCCCTCGGCGAGGAAGGTCCGCGCCACCTGCCGGTGCATGCCGGCGACCAGTGCGGGGTCGGCGGCCTGCGGGGCGAGGGCGAGGGCGAGTTCGGCAGCGTGCGCGGCCCGGGCGTGGGCGCCCATGTCGATGTACGGGCCGATGATGGCGGCGTACAGCAGGAGCAGGGCCTCGGGGTCGGCCAGTCCCCCGGTGGTGAGCTCGTCGATGGCCGCTTCGAGCAGGTAGCAGGCGTACCGGAGCTCCCCGGCGAGGAGGTGGGCGACGGCCCGGCCGCGGACCGCGCGGGCCCGGCGGGGCAGCGGCTCCTCGGCGAGCAGCACCTCGGCGGCCTCGAAGTGGCGGCGCGCGTCGTCGAGTTCACCGGCCTCCAGGGCGCAGTCGCCGAGCCCGAGGAGGGCTTCGGCCTGCTCGGGCACGAGGTCCAGGTGCTCGGCGTCGGTGAGCAGCCGGCGGTAGCCGACCGCGGCCTCGTCGGCGGCTCCGGTGGCCAGCTGCCGCTGTGCGTCGGTGAGTCCCAGGCGCAGTTCGGTGGCGAGGCGGGCGGGGCGTCCGGTGGCCAGCTCCTCGAAGGTGGTGCCGAGCCGCTGGGCGAGGAACCGCAGCGCCGTCTCGGAGGGCCGGACCCGGCCGGACTCCAGGGTGGAGATGTACGCGGGGGTGTACGCGGGCTCGGCGAGCTGGCGCTGGGTCAGCCCCAGGCGACCGCGCAGCGTTTGCACGCGGCGTCCGATCTCGGCCGGTTCATCCATGGCAGACCCCCTTGCGTTTGCGGCGCTCCCGTGTCCGGCGGCGCCGGGACGTTGCGTACGACCCCTGCCCGCCCCTAAGTTAAGCAACTCGTTCATCGTACTTATTCGCCTGCTTAACTGTCCCGTCGGGGAGAGGTTTTCATGCGTTCAGCGCTGCGCAGAGCTGTCATCGCGGCCGGGGTGGCCACCACCGCCACCGCCGTCCTGGCCACCCTTCCGGGAGGGGCGGCCGCCGCACCCCCGCAGGCCGGGCCGGGCGGGGTCACCGTCGAGATCCCCGGCCCCGAGAGCGGCACCGCCGCCGGCTCCGGCCACACCGAAGTCCCGGCTGCGGGCCGCAACAAGCCGTCCGGCCCGCTGTCCTCCTCCGAGGCGGCCCTGGACGGCGAGCTCGCCAAGCTCGTCTACAACGGGCGCACCAAGGACCGGCTGGACATCGTCGTGGTCGGCGACGGGTACACGGCCGCCGAGCAGGCCAAGTTCCACGCCGACGCGAAGGCCAAGTGGGCCGAGCTGACCTCGGTGGAGCCGTACACCACCTACCGCAACCTGTTCAACGTGTGGACCGTCGACGCGGTCTCGAACCAGTCGGGCGTCTCGGGCGACCCGGACGCGAACACGGTCCGCGACACCGCCCTCGGCTCCTACTTCTGGTGCGACGGCATCGAGCGGCTGCTGTGCGTGGACCAGGCGAAGGTCGACAAGTACGTGGCCAAGGCCCCCGACGCCGACCTCGTCCTCGTGCTGTCCAACAGCACCAAGTACGGCGGCGCCGGGTACAACGAGCCGAGCAAGACCCTCGGCTACGAGGGCATATCCACCGCCTCCGCGGGCAACGCGAAGTCCGGCCAGGTGGCCATCCACGAGACCGGGCACTCCCTCGGCAAGCTCGCCGACGAGTACTTCTACCCGGGCTACCCCGGCTACGAGGAGTACAAGGGCGAGGAGCCCGGCGACTCCAACATCAGCACCCTGACCGCCGACACGCTGGCCGCGCAGCGGACCAAGTGGTTCCGCTGGCTGGGCGAGACCTCCCCCGACGGCGGCAAGGTCGGCACCTACGAGGGCGGCGGCTACTACGTCAAGGGCCTCAACCGGCCCACCGACAACTCCCTCATGCGCATCCTCGGCAAGCCGTTCAACCTGCCGGGCGTGGAGGCGATGATCGCCGGGTTCCACCGGCACGCCAACCCGGTCACCGCGCTCACCCCGACCGGCGCGACCCTGCGCCCGGGCAAGACCGTCAAGATCTCCGTGCCGCGCCTCACGGGCGCGGACGGGCGGCAGTTCACGATCCGCTGGTACTTCGACGGCAAGGAGCTGCGCTCGCTGCGCGGCCGTACCAAGGTGGCGGTCGCGGACCTGAGCGGCCGGCTCGCCGACGGCGGCACGCACAAGCTCGGCGTGGCCGTGGAGGACAAGACGCCCTCGGTCCGCGACCCGAAGATCGCCGCGACCCTGAAGTCGAAGATCCGCTGGAACGTCCACCGCTGAGCCTGACGGCGGTCCGCCGGCCGTACGGGAACCACCCCCGGGGGGCGGTTCCCGTACGGCCGGCTTCGGGCGGGTGCGCCCGCCTCAGCGGTACAGCACGTAGAGCAGTCGGTCGGGCGCCACCGGCGGGGTGCCCTGGAGCACGCCCGTCGTGGCGTTGGCCACGAGCGCCTGCTTGACCCGGCCGGGGGTGTCCGCCGGATGCCGGGAGAGGTGCAGGGCGGCGGCGCCGGCCGCGTGCGCGGTGGCCATCGAGGTCCCGCTGAGCACGGCCGTGGCGGTGTCGCCGTCCTTCCATGCCGAGGGAATGCCCACGCCGGGCGCGAACAGGCTCACGCAGTTCCCGTAGTTGGAGGACGCGGCCCGGCGGTCGGCGCTGTCGCTCGACCCGACGCTGACGACTTCGGGCAGCCGGGCCGGCGAGGTGCTGCACGCCCCGTCCGCGGAGCCCGAGCTGCCCGCCGAGGCGGTGTACGTGATGCCGGAGGCCACCGAGTTGCGGACCGCGGAGTCCAGCACGGAACTGACGGCCCCGCCCAGGCTCATGTTGGCCACGGCCGGGCGCACCGCGTGCGCGCTCACCCAGTCGATGCCCGCGATCACGGCCGAAGTGGTGCCGGCTCCTTGGCAGTTGAGCACGCGCACCGCCACCGGGCGGGCCTCCTTGGCCACCCCGTAGGTACGGCCTGCGGCGATGCCCGCGACGTGGGTGCCGTGGCCGTTGCAGTCGTTGCCGTTCTGCCCGTCGCCCACGGTGTCCGTGCCGACCGAGGCCCGGCCGCCGAACTCCGTGTGCGTGGTGCGCAGTCCGGTGTCGATCACGTACAGGCGAACCCCGGCGCCCGTGGACGGCGGGGTGTAGGTCCCGGAGAGCGGCAGCCTGCGCTGGTCGATCCGGTCCAGGCCCCAGGGCACGCCCGCCCGCGCCCCGGCCCGTGCCGGCGGGGCCAGCCGCACGACCCGGTCCGGCTCGACCCGGGCCACCCGCGGATCCGCGGCGATCCGCGCGGCCTGCGCGCGTCCCGTCCGTACGGAGAACCCGCGCAGTGCGGACCGGTAGACGTAGCCGAGCCGGGCGCCGTCCGCCCTGCCGAGGAGGTCCCGTGCCGTGTCCTCGACGGCGGCGGGCCGGCCGTGTGCGGCGGGTTCCTTCAGCACGACGATCCAGCTGCCGGGCACGACCGCGGCGGGGCCGCTCGCGGCCGCGGCCGCGGTCCCGGTCCCGGCCCCGGCCTGGAGTCCTGCGGCCGCCGCGGCGGCGGACAGCAGCACCGACCACGTTCGCCTGCCTCGTAACGCACTCATGTGACACCTCGACCTTTCGTCGACCTGGCGTGGGGATCCGGCCGGACAGGGCACTGCGCGCGCCCGCCAGGCTCCCTCCCCGCGGCCCCGCGCACAAGGGGGCCGGCGCCCGAGGCCCCCGCTGCGCGGAGCCCTTCCCCTCCCCGCCCCTTCCCGAAGCGGGGGCTCCGCCCCCACACCCCCGGTCCTCAAACGCCGGACGGGCTGGACGATCCAGCCTCGCCGGCGATTGAGGCGCGGGGTCCGGGGCGGAGCCCCGGTTCGGGAAGGGGCGGGTAGGGGAAAGCCCCGCAGGGCATGGCCCCCGCCCCCGGACACCGTCATGCCGCCCCGGCCGGCGGGCGCCGGGACGGCATGACGGGGAGTGCGGGCCGCCCGGCCCGCTACGGCGTGAAGGACCAGCGCTGGGCGGCGCTGTTGTCGCACGTCGCACGCACCAGCTTCGTGCCGTTGGCACTCCCCCCGCCCACCGGCGCGAGGCACAGCCCCCCGTTGCGCACCGTGCTCTGCGCCCCCAGCTGCCACACCTGCCCGGCGCCACCGGAACAGCTCTGGATGGTCACCCGGGCCGCCGCCGTCCCGTCGAGGCAGGTGCCGCCGAGCCCGGTGAGCCGTCCGTCCGACCGGAGGGTCCAGCGCTGGTTGGCGCCGCCGTGGCAGGAGTACAGCGCCGGCTCGGTGCCCGGCGCAGTCGCGCTGTACGGCAGGTCCACGCAGGTGGTGGACTCCGCGTTGACCAGGGTGGCGTCGGCCGGCAGCGGGGCCGGCCGCCCCGTGGCGGTGATCTCGGCCGCGCTGGTCCACGGCCCCCGTCCGCCCGCTTCCGTGAGCGCCTTCAGGCGCAGGTAGCGTCCGGTGCGCCCGGCCAGCGGCACGCTCTTCGCGGCGGCCGAGTCGGCGAAGGTGCCGGTGGCCACCGGGGAGCCCCAGCTCGCGGTGGTGTCGGACACGTACACCTCGTAGCCGCCGATGCGGCCGTTGGAGCCGCCGTCCTGGCGGGGCAGGTAGCCCAGCCCGTCGAGGGTGTAGCGGGCCCCCAGGTCGATCTGGATCTCGTGCGGCAGCGCGGCCGGCTTCGCGGCGGACCAGGCCGTGTGCCACATCGTGGCCGGGTTGCCGTCGATCGCGTTCGCCGCGGCCCCGTTCTCCGCCGCCGTCTCCTGGCTGTCGGCGTACGCCACGCTCCACCCGCTCTGCGGGATGGGGGTGGCGGCGGGGACGGGCTCGGCTGCGGGCAGCCGCGTCCCGGTGGCCGTGAGGGTGAAGGCGGCGGACTTGCTGCCGGTCTTGACCCGCAGGACGCCCGCGCGATCGGCGGGGTCGAAGTACCAGCCGGTGGCGGCCGCGTCGTAGGCCGCGCGGGTGGCGTGGGCCGGCAGGGCGGAGCCGTCGGCCGTCACGGCACCGGGGGCTGCGGCCACGTGCAGGGTGAACTCGTAGCCCCGGGAGGCGGGTTTGCCCGTGTAGCTGCCGGTCGGGGCGCCGACGGAGACGGTGATGTCACCGGTGCCGGAGGCGGGCGCGCTGACGTCCACCTTCTGCCGGGCGAACGCGCCGTTCTGGTGGGCGCGGGTCAGGCCGTCGTCCTCGTACAGGGTGAAGGTGGAGTTGCCGCGCGGATGGATGTCGTAGGTGAGGGTGGAGACCGGCTTCTCGCCGGTGTGGTTCATCTGCGGCCACATCGGCACCACGGAGCCGCCCTTGACGAACAGCGGCAGGGTGTCGAGCGGGGCCGCGTAGCCGTTGAGCCAGCCGGGGCCCGCGTACGTGCGGCCCGTCCAGTAGTCGGTCCAGGTCCCGGCGGGCAGGTAGATCCCGTCTCGGACGGAGGTGTCGGAGACCACCGGGGCCACCAGGAAGGCGTCGCCGGCCATGAACTGGCCGCTGGTCAGGTTGCCCCGCGCCACCGGGTCCTCCGGGTACTCCAGGACCAGGGCGCGGGTGCTCGGGACGCCCGTCTCGTGCGCGGTGCGGCTCATCGTGTACAGGTAGGGCATCAGCCGCATCTTGAGCTGGAGGTACTTGCGGTTGATGGACAGGTAGGGCTCGGCGAAGCGCCAGGGCTGCTTGTCCTGGTAGCCGGCGGAGGGGTTGGTGGCGCCCCAGCCGGACATCGTCATGAACGCCGGGGTGAACGCCTTCCACTGGAGGTCGCGCACGTACGTCTTGGGGCTGCCGCCGAAGATGCCGTCCACGTCGCCGGCCGCGTAGTTGAGGCCGGACAGGCCCGCGCCGGCGATGGCCGGGACGTGCCAGCGCATGTCGTCCCAGGTGCCGTACGTGTCGCCGGTCCAGACGACGGCGTTGCGCTGGGTGCCGGCCCAGCCGTCCACCGTCCACACGTAGCGGCGGGCGTCGGAGTTCTTCTCGATGCCGTCCACGGCCTGCTGCACCCCGTTGAAGGCGTACTTGTAGCCGCTGCCGATCCAGGCCACGTCGGTCTTGACCCCGCGGGTGCCGGCGACCCCGACCTCGTCGGCGATGCCGGACAGGCCGGTGGAGGTCCACAGGCCGGTCTGGAAGCCCTTGGCGCGCAGGGCGTCCACGGTGGACTTGAGGGGGGCGGTGTAGCCGCAGCCGTAGCCGTCGTTGGGCAGGAACCAGCCGGAGGGCATGTCGGCCGCGCGCGCGTCGGCGGCATAGCCGACCACGTCGGGGGTGGTCTGGTGGCGGGCCCGGTTGTGGTCGCCCTGGTAGTCGGGGTTGGAGGCGTTGAAGCAGTCCGCGTTGCCGAGTTCGAAGCCCCACATCGGGGCCAGGAACGGCTTCCCGCTCACGTCGGTGTAGGCGTCGAGCACGCCCTTGAGGGAGTCGCCGGTGAAGTACCAGGCGTCGAAGCGCTTTTCGTTGTGGGTGAAGGAGCCGGGGGCGCCGAAGCTGTACGAGCCGGGGGCCCACGTGTTGCGCATGACCCCGTAGCCGTTGGTGGACATGTAGAAGGGCGCCGGGCTGGCGTTGTTGTTCTCGCGCCACTTGTTGTCGACGGCCACGGGGACGGTCTTGCCGCGCAGGGCCCATTCGCCGAGCCGCAGCCCGGTCCCGTAGAACTGCTCGTCGGCGCCGCGCGCCAGGTACTGGGTGGTCTGGGTGCCGGTCCAGCTGGTCGGCTGGGTCTCCTGCCAGACGGGGGTGGTGTTGTCGGCCCGGTAGACGGAGAACTGGAGCGGGGACTTGTTCACGCGGATGGACAAGGCGCCGGTGCTGATCCGGTAGTAGCCGCCCGCATCGGTGTACGAGGTGTTCACGGAGCCGAAGTCGGTGGTGACGGCGAGGTCGGACCCGGCAGGGTCGTCGGCGAAGGAGCCGTCGGGCGAGAGCCAGATCCGGAAGATGTCCGAACGGGCCACGACCACGCGGGCCTTGGCGCCGGTGGAGGCGGTGACCGTGAAGGTGTTGCCGGACTGGGCGAAGCCGGTGACCGATCCGGCCGAGGAGGCGGCGGCCGGGGCGGCCGGCCCGGCGGTGGCCAGCGCCGCGGCGGCGAGGGCGGAGGCGAGGAGGGACCCCAGGGCGCGCAGGGGGCCCCTGCGTTTGCGTGGGCGGTGCGGGTCCGGGCGTGGGCCGGGATGCGGGCGGGCGGTGCGCGGCAGGCCGAGTCTCATGGCAGCTCCAGCAGCTCGTCATGCGGTCCCGGGGCGGGTGGCGCAGCCCTCGTGACGCGCGAGTCGTTTGGCATGCGCCCGGCAACATAGCGCGAAGCCGGTTCCATTTGAAAGAAGTTGCTCGAAACTGGCTGCTACCAAGCACGTTCACGCAATGAAGCATCGGTACGCAGGAACTCCCGCGCACCAACGCGCAGGAGCCCGACGGCAGTTCTGCCGTCGGGCTCCCGAGGAGGGTGGTGCAGCAGGGGCGCCGGTGCACCCGCCGCCGCTACGAACGCGCGATGAGGGTGGCGGCGGCGAGCACCGCGGCCAGGGCGAGCGCAGCCGCCCCGTACTGGAGCCGGTGGCTGCGCACGACCGGCACGAAGCGGTCGAGGGCGTAGCGGCCCGGCCCCGTCAGCGTCAGGGCGACGGCGCCGGCCAGCAGCAGCACCTCGTACTCGGCCCCGCCGTTCGCCCCGGCGAGGAAGTGGCCGTTCCAGACGACCGCCAGGGCGTTGACCATGGTGCCGGCCACGGCCGCCCCGGCCAGCGGGGTGAGGAGGCCGAAGGCCAGGCCGAGCCCGCCCAGGGTCTCGCTGAGGCCCGCGACGACCGCCATCGCCTCTCCGGCCGGGTAGCCGCTGGAGCTGAAGAAGGCACCGGTCCCGCTGATCCCGCCGCCGCCGAACCAGCCGAACAGCTTCTGGACCCCGTGGCCGGTCATGGTCAGGCCGAGGGCGATGCGGAACAGCAGCAGCCCGAGGTCGTAGGCGTGCAGGGTCGCCGGATGCGGGGCGGCGAGCCCGTCGGCGGCGGCCGGGGCCGCAGCGGGGCGGGGGGTGGCGGAAGCAGAACTCATGGATGCGTCTCCGAGGGGATCGGCCGCCGGGCAGACGGCGGCGCGGGCGGGCGGGGAGGGTCGTGCGCGGAGGGTCGTGCGCGGAGGGTCGTGCGGGGAACGTGCACCCCGGGAGGCGGGGCGCGACGGCTCGGCCGAAGGTCAGCCGAACTGGAGGGACCGCTTGGCCAGCCCCATCCAGAAGCCGTCCACGGCGGTGCGCTGGGTGCCGAGCTCGTCCTGTGCCGCGCCGAGCGTGACGAACAGCGGGGCGAAGTGCTCGGTGCGCGGGTGGGCCAGCCGGCCGGCGGGGGCCTTGTGCTCGAAGTCGAGCAGGGAGTCCACGTCGCCCGACTCCAGGGCCCGGCGGCCCCAGTCGTCGAACTCCGCGGACCACCCGGGTACGTCGGGCCCGGTGTGCCGCAGGGCGGCGAGGTTGTGGGTGAAGAAGCCGCTGCCGACGATCAGCACGCCCTCGTCGCGCAGCGGGGCGAGCTTGCGCCCGATGTCCATGAGCCGGCGCGGGTCGAGCGTGGGCATGGAGATCTGGAGCACCGGGATGTCGGCCCCCGGGTACATCTCGACGAGCGGGACGTACGCGCCGTGGTCGAGCCCGCGGTCCGGGATGTCCTGGACCGGCACGCCCGGCGCGCGCAGCAGTTTCCGCACGCTTTCGGCCAGCGCGGGCGCGCCGGGAGCGTCGTACCGGACGCGGTAGTAGTGCTCGGGGAAGCCCCAGAAGTCGTAGACGAGGGGCACCTGCGCGGTGGCGCCGAGGGCGAGCGGAGCCTCTTCCCAGTGGGCGGAGACCATCAGGATCGCCCGCGGCCGGGGCAGCCCGGCGGACCAGGCGGCGAGCTGGCCGGGCCATACGGGGTCGTCGGCCAGCGGAGGTGCGCCGTGGCTGAGGTAGAGGGCGGGCATGCGCCCGGGGGTCGCAGTGGTCATCGTGCTCTCTCCCAGTGTGAGCGCACCCGAGGGCGGACGGACGGCGGCGGCGTGGTTCAAATTCGAACCACACCGCGACAGTACCGCCCGATTCAAATTTGAACAACTGCCGTAGGCTGGGTCCATGGCAGAAACGAGATGGCTCGACGAGAGCGAGATGCGCGCCTGGAAGGCCTTCCTCGCGGCCGGCGCCCTGCTGAACCGGCGCCTCGACCAGCAGCTGAAGGAGGACTCGGGCCTCTCCCACGCGCAGTACGAGATCCTCGTCCGGCTGTCCGCACACCCCGACGGGGAGCTGCGCATGACCGAATTGGCCGATGCGCTGATCAACTCCAAGAGCGGTCTGACCTACCAGGTCGGGCAGCTGGAGAAGGCCGGGCTGGTCCGCCGGCGCAGCTGCCCCTCCGATGTCCGCGGGGTCTACGCGGTACTGACCGAGGCGGGCCGGGAGCTCCTGGAGCGGGCGGCCCCCGGACACGTCACCACGGTCCGCGAGCTGCTCATCGACGTGCTCACCCCCGGGCAGCTGGATGCGATCGCGGACGGCCTGGGCGAGGTCACCCGAAGGCTGCGCACCGCATCGGCCTGATTCCGCCCCCGGCGCGCCCGCGGCCGCCTCACTGCCCCGAGTCCCCCAGGGCGAAGAGCAGGTAGAGGAAGAAGGCGAACAGGTGGCCGAGGAAGAGGTAGGCGACCAGCCGGATCAGGAGTCCCCGGGGGAACTTCGACTCGATGCGGTCGCGGACGGTCTCGGTCGGCTGGTCTTGCGGCATGGTGGTCCCCTCGGAACGGGCGCGCGGTGGCGCGGTGTCAGCGGCGCGGGGCGCCGTCGCCCAGGCACAGCCCGGCGACGGTGCTCTGCAGCAGGGTGTGGACGAACAGCAGCTCGGCCCCGCCGCCGGTGACGGCGGCGATGCGGTGCGGGGTGAGCGAGTCGAAGTGGGCGCTGTCCCCCGGCTCCAGCCGGTACTCGGTGTCCCCGAGGTGCAGCCGCAGCCCGCCCTTGAGCACGTACAGCCACTCCTCGCCCGGGTGGACGCGGACCAGCTCCCCCTGGCTGCGGCCGTACGGGACGTGCACGCGCAGCGCCTGCATGCCGCGGCCGGAGCCGCCGGCCTGCCAGTAGGTCCAGCCGTCGGCCTCCCGGGCGCCCGCCCCGCCGCCGCGGACGACGGGATCCGCGGCCGGAAGCGTTTCGCCCAGCAGTTCGGATACCGTCGTACCGTAGGCGCGGGCGAGACCGAGCAGCATCGGCAGCGAGGGCTGGCGGCGGCCGGTCTCCAGGCGCGACAGGTGCGCCGGGGAGAGCCGGGCCCGGGCGGCCGCGGCCTCCAGGGTCAGCCCGGTGCGGCGGCGCAGTTCGCGCAGCTGCGGGGCCACCGCGGGAAGCCCGTCGGCATCCTGGCCGGATGCCGTTCCGGTGCCGGACTCGGGGTCGGTGTTCATGACCCGATTCAGCCAGAGCCTTGCCCGAGTGGCAAGCTCCTTTGCCCCGGAGGCAAAGCGGCGGTGCGGGCCGCCCTCCCCCGCGGTCTGGCGGTGCGGTGCGGACGGTCCCGGCAGGTAGGTTTCAGGCCATGCGAAAGCGATGGATCTGCGCACTCGTCCCCGCCGCCGCCCTGGCGCTCACCTCCTGCGGCGGGCCCTCCGGGTCCACCGCCCCGGCCTCGGGCACCACGGCCCCGGCGGCCACCCCCTCCGGCACCCCCTCGGGCGCGGCCGCGCTCGACGGCAAGGCCCTGGTCGAGGCGTCCTTCGCCGCGTACGGGCGGGCCTCCTCCGTCACGGTGACCACAGCGGGACGCCCCGCCTCCCGCGACCGCCCGCAACTGACCGTGCAGACCGACCGCCGGGGCAACTGCCTGGCCCGCACCGACTACGGCAGCGGCGGCACGGCGGAGGCGGGCACCGCGCAGGGCGTGGTCTGGGCGAAGGCCGACGCGGCGCTCCTCGGGCACGGCCACGAGGCGCCCGGCACGGCAGCGGCCGCGCAGCGGTACGCCGGCACCTACCTCGCCGAGCCGATCGCGCTGAACGGCGGCGCGGCCTTCAACGTCGTCGCGGCCCCCTGCCAGGCCCTCCAGATGTTCCGCAACCAGCAGCTGCGCTACGGCTCGCAGGCCACGTACACCAAGCGCGCCGCGACCACGGTGGCCGGGGTGCGCGCCGTCCCGGTCGACATCGCGTCGGGTTCCGAGCCGATGGGGACCGTGTACGTGGCCCTGGACGGCAAGCCCTATCCCGTGCGCGTCACGGACCCGGACGGCGGCCGCCAGGACTTCACGGCGTACGACGCCCCGGTGCGGGTGCGGCCGCCGGCCCCCGGGGACCGGGTGTCCCCGCAGACGGTGGGAGAGGCCCTCGGGGTGCCCCGCAACGAGGTCTGGGTCATCGGCCTCAACTGACGGCGGACCGGCACGGCCGGGCGGTCGCATTCCGGCCGCGATCCGGCCGGAACCGGTCGCCCCGGCCGGACGGCCGGCGACCCCGCCCGTTCCCGGAGACTTCGACCCCCCTTCGCGCGGCCGCCATCTGTACGACCGCGAATCCGGCGAATCCGCTGCCGCCCCGCCCGGCCCTCCAATTCGAGCACACGTTCGGACGGCGGCGTACGATGGGCCCATGCACGCATCCCTCCAGGGCTCCCTCTTCGACCAGGACGACGAGATCCGCCTCGGCCCCCTCGCCGGGCTGGTCCGCACCGAGCTCGGCGACGGCGCGTGGATCGACCTGCTCCCCGGCTGGCTGAGCGGGGCCGACGCACTGTTCGAGGAGCTGGCCGCGGGTGTGCCCTGGCGGGCCGAGCGGCGGCGGATGTACGAGCGCGAGGTGGACGTGCCCCGGCTGCTCGCCTTCTACGGGGCCGGGGACGCGCTGCCGCACCCGGTGCTCACACAGGCCCGGGAGGAGCTCTCCCGGCACTACGCGGCCGAGCTGGGCGAGCCCTTCGTCACCGCCGGCCTGTGCTTCTACCGCGACGGCAGGGACAGCGTGGCCTGGCACGGCGACCGCAACGGCCGCTCGTCCCGCGAGGACACCATGATCGCGATCCTGTCCGTGGGCGACCCCCGCGACCTGGCCCTGCGGCCCCGCGGGGGCGGCGCCGCGGCCCTGCGCCTGCCGCTGGGCCACGGGGACCTGGTGGTGATGGGCGGCTCCTGCCAGCGCACCTGGGAGCACGCGGTGCCGAAGTCCGCCCGGGCGGTCGGGCCCCGGATCAGCATCCAGTTCCGGACCCGCGGGGTCTCCTGAGCCCGGGCCCGCCCGCCGCCCCGGGGCGCTTCCGGCAGGTCCCGGCGGCTTCCGGCAGGTCCCGACGGGTTCCGGCGGGTTCCCGGCCGGGCATGGCCGACCCGGCCCCTGCCGGGCCACACTGGGTGCGGGGGGTACGAGACCGGAGGCCGCCGTGAGCACACCTTCTCCCACCCGCATCGCCGCCGTGCTGTCCGCAGAACACCGCGGCCGTCTGATGTCGCTCGCCCGCGAGGTCCGCTTCGCCGAGGGCGACCGCATCTTCGCCGAGGGCGCCCGGGCGGAGGCCTTCTGGATCGTGCGCTCCGGCACGGTCACGCTGGAGATACCGGTGCCCGGGCGACGCCCGGCCGAGATCGAGAGCCTGGGACCGGGCGAGCTCATCGGCTGGTCCTGGCTCTTCCCGCCGTACATATGGCAGTTGACCGCCGAGGCGATGACCCCGGTGCGGGCGTACGAGTTCGACGCGACCGCGGTGCGGATGCAGATGGACGCCGATCCGGCCTTCGGATCGGCACTCGGGCACTGGGTCGGCCGGATCCTGGCCCAGCGGCTGCACCAGACCAGGACCCGGCTCATCGACCTGTACGCCCCGCACCTCAGCCGGTCCGGCTGAGGCCTCCCGGCCTCACCACAGGGCGGGCCGCCGGGCCGCCCACGGCCGGGCCGCCTCCAGCTGGGCGGACAGCGAGATCAGCGTGCTCTCGTCCCCGTAGCGGCCGCCGAGCATGATCCCGACCGGCAGCTCCTCGTCCGTCCAGTGCAGCGGGACGCTGACGGCCGGCTGGCCGGTGGCGTTGTAGAGCGCGGTGTACGGGGTGAAGGCCGCCAGCCCCGCGAACTCCGCGGCCGGGTCCTCGTCGTTGCGCAGCTCCCCGACCAGCGCCGGCAGTTGGGCCAGCGTCGGCGTGAGGATCACGTCGTACGTGCTCAGCAGCGCGTCGGAGACCAGATCGCCCAGGGTCCGGAAGGCGTACAGGGCGCCGGAGAACTCGGTGGCCCCGACCCGGCCGCCGGCCTCGCGCAGGTGGCGGGTGAGCGGCATCAGGAGCTTCTCGTCCACGGGGGCGACCGGCATCAGCGTCGCCATGACCTGCCATACCCGGGTGAAGGAGTCGAGCAGCTGCTCGTCGGCCGGCAGCTCCAGCTCGTCCACGTGGTGCCCCAGCCCGCGCAGCAGGGCCGCGGCGCCGTCGAAGGCGGTCCGGCACTCGGGGTGCAGGGCGACCCCGGGCACGGGCGGCTCCGGCAGCGCCACGATGCGCAGCGTCCCCGGCTCCCGGCGGGCGGCGGCGAGGAAGGTGTCGCCGGGCGGCAGGGAGGGCGCCGCATAGGGGTCCACGGCGGTCGCGGGGCCCGCCATCACGTCGAGCAGGGCGGCCGCGTCCGCCACGGTGCGGGCCAGCGGGCCCTGGGTGGACAGTCCCGTCACGTCGTGCATGACCGGACCGCCCGCCACCCGGCCGCGGCTCGGCTTGATGCCGAACAGGCCGCACACCGAGGCCGGGATGCGGATGGAGCCGCCGCCGTCGGAGGCGTGGGCGACCGGGGCCAGGCCGCCGGCCACCGCGGCCGCGGCCCCGCCGGAGGAGCCGCCCGCCGAGCGGCCCAGGTCCCAGGGGGTGCGGGCGGGCGGCGCCAGGGTGTTCTCGGTGTAGCAGGGCAGCCCGAACTCGGGGGTGTTGGTCTTGCCCAGCATGACGGTTCCGGCCGCGCGCAGCTTCACGACCACGTGGTCGTCGCGGTCCGCCACGTGGTCCGCGTACGCCTGCGAGCCGAGGGTGCAGCGCACCCCGGCCACGAGGTTGAGGTCCTTCACCGGCACCGGGACCCCGTGCAGCGGGTCCAGCGCGCGCCCTTCCCGGCGGGCCGCGAGCGCCTCCCGGCCGGCCTGCGCCGCCTGCTCGCGGGCGAGTTCGGGGGTGACGGTCAGGAAGGCGCCGAGGGTGGCGTCGTGCCGCTCGATGCGGCCGAGGTAGTGCTCGGTCAGCTCCGCGGGCGAGACCGTGCCCGCCTTGATCGCCTCTCCCTGCTCCAGTGCGGTGAGATCGTGCAGCTCGGCCATGTCCGCGTGCCCTTTCGCTCGCCCGGTGGGTACGGCCGATCCTGGCAGTAGCCCCAGGTAACCCACCAGAGGCCACTGGGCCGTTGAGCGGGGACGGGATCGGGCCCGGCGCCGGACGGCGATGGTCTTCGGACGATTCCCTTCTGTGAAGCGGCACTGGTCAGCGCGGTGCGACCTGCCACGATCTGCGCCTATGGCTTCACCTTGAGTGACGGGAATTCACGGTTCGGGTGGGCGACCCGAAGGAGCGTAGGCAAGACTCGCGTCCGATAACCGAAGTCCACAGACAGGAGTGTTCGACATGCGGATCATCACCCGGGGTCTCGGCATCGCGGCGGCCGCCGCACTCGCCCTGGCCGCGGTCCCCGGCTCGGCGGGCGCCGCGCCCAGCGGAGCGGAGAGCCTGTACGCGCCCTCGGCGCTGGTGCTCACCGTCTCCCCGGGCGCACCGGAGGACGGGACCTCGGTCCTGCGTGCAGTGACCCTCACCTGCGCCCCCGCCCCGAGCGGCACGCACCCGGACCCGGCCGGGGCCTGCGCCGAGCTCGACGAGACCGGGGCCGAGCTGGACTTCGTCACCACCGGCGGCACGGGGGCCGCCTGCACCCGGGAGTGGAACCCGTACACGGTGACGGCGGACGGCGTGTGGCAGGGGAAGCGCTTCTCCTACACCCACACCTTCGGGAACCCGTGCACCATGCGCCACGGCAAGGGCACCGTCTTCAACTTCTGAGCCGCACCACGGGATCCGCGACCGGATCCCTGCACCGCCTCCCTGCACCGCATCCACGCACCGGATCCGCACGCCGACCGCGGACCGGGTGCGAGAGGGCCGGCCGGGCACTGCGCCCGGCCGGCCCTCGGCTTTCCCACGGGGCCCGACCCGGACCCTTCTTGGTCTAGACCTTGACAGGTCCAGACCATTTCGCTTCAGTGGCGGCAGGCCGTCGGCTCCGGCGGCAACTCCCCCCACCCCAGGAGCAGTTCCGTGAACCGTGCGCCCCGTCACCGCACCGTCGCCCTGCTGGCCACCGCCGCCACCACGGCTGCGCTCTTCCTCGCGCTCCCCGCGTCCCCCGCCGCCGCGGCCGCCTGCGCCGGCGCGTGGTCGGCGTCCTCCGTCTACACCGGAGGCGCCACCGTCTCGCACTCCGGCCGCAACTGGCAGGCCAAGTGGTGGACCCAGGGCGAGACCCCCGGCACCACCGGCCCCTGGGGGGTGTGGGCCGACCAGGGAAGCTGCGGCAGCACTCCCGACCCGGACCCGCAGCCCTCCGGATTCGTGGTCAGCGAGAGCGTGTTCCACCAGATGTTCCCGAACCGCAGTTCCTTCTACACCTACGCGGGACTCACCGCGGCCCTGTCCGCCTACCCCGGCTTCGCCGGCACCGGCAGCGACACGGTCCGGCGCCAGGAGGCGGCCGCCTTCCTCGCCAACGTGTCGCACGAGACCGGCGGGCTGGTGCACGTGGTGGAGCAGAACACCGCCAACTACCCGCACTACTGCGACACCACGCAGTCCTACGGCTGTCCCGCCGGCCGGGCCGCGTACTACGGCCGCGGGCCCATCCAGCTCAGCTGGAACTTCAACTACAAGGCGGCGGGCGACGCGCTCGGGATCAACCTGCTGGCCGACCCGTACCTCGTCGAGCGGGACTCCGCGGTGGCCTGGAAGACCGCCCTCTGGTACTGGAACACCCAGAACGGGCCGGGCACGATGACCCCGCACGCCGCGATGGTCAACGGCGCCGGGTTCGGGGAGACCATCCGCTCGATCAACGGCTCCCTGGAGTGCAACGGCGGCAACCCGGCCCAGGTGCAGAGCCGCATCGACAGCTACAAGCGCTTCACCCAGCTGCTCGGCGTGGCCCCCGGGGCCAACCTGAGCTGCTGACCGGGACGCCCCGGCCGCGAAGGGCGCGGGCTCCGGTGCGGCGGGTCCGCTGCACCGGAGCCCGCAGCCCGCGGCCCGCGGCCCGCAACCGGGGCCCCGGGCGCACGGCTCAGCGCGGGGAGGCGGCCTCGACGGCCGCCAGCAGCTCCTCGTCGAGGACCACGTCCGCGGCCGCGGCGTTGGCGCGGACCTGCTCGGGCGAGGTGGCGCCGGAGATGACCGAGGCGCAGCCGGGCTGGGCGAGGAGCCAGCCGATCGCCAGCTCCAGCAGGGAGCGGCCGCTCTTCTCGGCGACCGCGGCGAGGGCCTCGACCCGGTCGATGCGGTCCTCGATGTAGCCCGCCTCGTCGTCGTCCGCGAGCCGGGAGTTCGCCGGCACCGGGGCGCCGCGCCGGATCTTGCCGGTCAGCAGGCCGTTGGCGAGGGGGTAGTACGGCAGCACGCCGACCCCGTAGTTCCGCGCGGCGGGCAGGAGTTCGGCCTCCGCGCCGCGGTCGAGCAGGGACCACTCGTTCTGCGCGGAGACGAAGGGGACGGCCCCCGTCTCGCGGGCGGTGTGGGCGGCCTCGGCGAGCTGCCAGCCGCTGAAGTTGGAGTGCCCGATGTAGCGGACCTTGCCCTCGGCGACCAGCTCGGAGAGCGCGGCCAGGGTCTCGGCGAGCGGGGTCGCCGGGTCGTAGCTGTGCAGCTGCAGCAGGTCGATGCGGTCGGTGTCCAGGCGGCGCAGCGATGCCTCGACGGCCCGGCGTATGTACGCGCGGCCGCCCTTCGCCCCGGCGGCCGGACCGTAGCCCATGTCGGCGGAGTCGTAGCCGAACTTGGTGGCGAGCACGACCTCGTCCCGGCGCCCCTTGAGCGCCCGGCCGAGGAACTCCTCGGAGCTGCCGCGCGGGTTGCCGTAGATGTCGGCCCCGTCGAAGAAGGTGATGCCCGCGTCGAGGGCCGCGTCCACGACCTCCGCGGTGGCGCGGGCGTCCAGCCGCCAGCCGAAGTTGTTGCAGCCGAGGCCTACGGCCGAGACGTGCAGTCCGGAGTTGCCGAGAGATGCGTAGCGCATGGGTGGGACGGCTCCGTTCGTTGTCGGTGCCCAGTGGTCGAATTCCGTACGCGCCCAGCCTCGCACGGCGCACCGGTCAGCCGGTCACCCCCGGGTCGAGGAAGCGTCCAGCCTTGATGGTGAGCTGCTCGGCCAGGTAGCGGGGGGCGTCCGGCCGCATCCGGGCGAGGGCCACCAGGGCCGTGATGGCCACGTCGGCGACCTCGGAGTGGACGTCCTCCCAGCTGTGCGAGCGGCCCTTGCGGGGGTTGGTGCCGCGGGCCCCGATGACGGCCTGGGCGGCCTCGCCGAACTCCTCGCCCAGCTTGAGCACCTGGAGCGACCAGCCCTCCTCCGGCGTGAGGCCCAGCTCGGCGCCGTTGGCCTCGAAGGTGTCGGCGAGCGCGCCGATGGTCTTCCAGAGCTGGTCCATGCCTCTCCTGCCGGTCTGCGGACGATCAGGTGCGGGAGACGTACGCTACCGGCGCACCGGAGGGTCCGGGGCCCGGTCCGTGCAGCCGGGACCGGCGGGGGTTGCCGAGCATGCGCGGGGCGAAGGGCCCGGCGCCTCCGGGCAGTCCGGGTTCGGGGGGCGGCAGGCCGAGGCTGTGGCGCAGCCCGGCGAGGGCCGCGTAGACGGGGCCGAGGGCGCCGGGAGCGTCCGGGTGCGCGGTGGCGAGGGCCTGCGCCGTGGTCTCGATGACCTCCAGGGCGTCCTCGGCCGCCTCCCGGCTCCAGCGTCCGGGCCCCGCGGCGTCGTGCAGGTGGCAGGCGGCTTCGGCGGCGTCCGCGGCGCGCTCCCCCACGCCCGGCGCCGCCGCTTCGGGCAACACGTCCATGCCCGGGTCAACGACACCGGGGCCGCGGGGGAACGGCCCGCTGCCGGATCGGCCGGGTCAGGGGCCGGCGACCAGCCAGATGATGGCCACGGTGCGGGTGTCGGGGATGACGCGGTACAGGACGGTGACCACCCCGCCGGTGTCGGCGGCGGGGGCACTGAGCACCCGGCGCAGCTCGGCTCCGGTGACCGGTTCGGCGCTGCTGCCCGCGCGGGGGTCCACCGCGAGCTGCTTCAGGGCCAGGTAGAGGGCTTTGCGTTCACCGGGGGTGAGTTCGGCGACCTCGCGGTTGAGCCGCTCCGGCAGCAGAACGTTCCAGTCGCTCAACGGCCCCCCTCGCCCTGCCGGCCGCCGGGCCCGTCGCCGTAGCCGGGGTCGTAGCCGGACTCGTACGAGGCGTCGAGCGAGGCGAAGAAGTCGTCCATGCCCATGGTCTTCTCGCTGCCGTCGAGCGCGTCGCCGATGGCGGTGGCCACCTCCGGGCTGGTGCGCAGGGCCAGGACGTGCCGGTATTCGGTCAGCACGGCGGGCACGGCGCCCAGCCGGGCACTGTCGAGCCGCGCGTTGAAGACCGCGAGGTCCAGGGGGGAGACCCGGGCGAGGGCGGCGCGTAGCTCCGCGATCGTCGAGGGTCCTTCGTCGGCCCGGATCCGGTAGGGATCGGCGTACGGGCGGGGCGGGGTGCCGGGGGGCTGCGCGCTCATGGTGACCTCCGTCTCGCTTTCCACCGTACGCCGATATCCGGCGGGGTCGAGTCCTGCGGCGGGGGCAATCCCCTCGGGGATCAGCCCAGTTCGAGGCTGGTGACCCCGTAGATGCCGGTGAGGTCCACCGCCGGCGCCGGGCCGGTGTACATCCGGGCGGTCTCGAAGGCGGGCTGCAGGCCGAGTCCGGACAGCAGGGCGCCGGCGGCCGGGTTGGCGTCGGGCACGTCCACGGCGACGGTGCGCTGCGGGGCGCGGCCGGCGAGGGCGTGCAGGAGGGCGGCGGCGGTCCCGGGTGCGTCGGCGTAGAGCGGGCCGATGCGGGAGGCCCCGCTGCACGGGCGGATCACGCCGAGGCCCTCGATGCGGCCCTGGCGCACGGCGGCGATCGCGGTGCGGCCGGGCAGGCCGGTCCAGGCGGCGAGGAAGCCGTCGCGGGCCTCGGGGAAGAAGCGGCGGTCGTATCCGGCCAGCCGGTCGAAGGGCAGGGTGCCGGCGTCGACGAGTGCGAGGCCCTCGGGCAGCGGTGGCGCCTCCTGGGGGACGGGCCCTTCGAAGCGGGAGTTGGTCCAGGCGGAACGGAAGCCGGAGAGGCGGTAGTTGTCCTGCTGTTCGACCACTCCGTCCAGTCCCACGAGCCGTCCTTCGAGGCGGGCCATCCCGGCGCGCCACATCTGGATGCCGTAGCCGCGGCCGCGCACCTCGGGGCGGGCGATGTAGAAGCCGATGAAGCCGAACCCGGTGCCGTAGCGGACGGCGGAGATCGAGGCGACGGGGCGGCCGTCGAGGCGGCCGATGAGGAATCCGGCGGGGTCGGCGACGGCGAACGCTGCGGTGTCGGTGTCGCCGGGGTTCCAGCCCTCCTCGTCGGCCCAGGAGCGCAGCAGCCCCATGTCCTCGTGGCTGGCGGGGGCGATTTCGAACTTCTTGAGCGGTTCCATGCCCCGCGTTGTAGCAGAAATGAGGCGACTTGCGTGCGGAGTGGCCGATTCCCGCCCCTTGCGGCTTCGAACACATCCTACGGACTGGTAACTTCCGCGCGTCGAACCGGTCGGCCGCCTCCTCCGGGGCCGGCCGCGCGCCCGCACGGCGCACCGCACCACCCGTTCCACCTCTCAGGCAAGGAAGCACATTGCACCGCCACCGGCTCCGCCGTTCGTTCCTCCCTGCGCTCGCGCCCGCCCTCGCGCTGACCCTCCTCCCGGCCCTCCCGGCCGCCGCCGACACGGGCACCCCGCACCTCGACGCCGTGGAGCGGGCCCTCCGCCAGGTCTCCCCCGGCCTGGAAGGGCAGGTCTGGCAGCGCACCGCGGGCAACCGCCTCGACGGCACCGCCACCGAGCCCGAGGGCTGGCTGCTGCCGACCCCCGGCTGCTGGGGCGACCCGTCCTGCACGGACCGCCCGGGCACCCGACGGCTGCTCGCCAAGCTCACCGAGAACATCGCCAAGGCCCGGCGGACGGTGGACATCTCCACGCTGGCGCCGTTCCCCGACGGGGCGTTCCAGGACGCGATCGTCGCCGGCCTCAAGGCCTCCGCGGCCGACGGCAACCGCCTCAAGGTCCGCATCCTGGCGGGCGCGGCACCGCTGTACCACATGAACGTCGTGCCTTCGGCGTACCGGGACGAGCTCGTCGCCAGGCTGGGGACCGCCGCCGGGAACGTCACCTTCAACGTGGCCACGATGACCACGTCCAAGACCAGCCTGTCGTGGAACCACTCCAAGCTGGTGGTGGTCGACAACCAGTACGCGGTGACCGGCGGGGTCAACAGCTGGAAGGGCGACTACCTCGACACCGCCCACCCGGTGACGGACGTGGACATGGCCCTGTCCGGCCCGGCCGCCGCCTCCGCAGGCCGCTACCTGGACACGCTGTGGGGCTGGACCTGTGCCAACAAGAACAACTACGCGAGCGTCTGGTTCGCCGCCTCCAACGGCGGGGACTGCATGCCCGCCCTGGAGAGGGAGACCGCGGGCCTGCCCGCCCCCGCACAGGGCGACACCCCCGTGATCGCGGTGGGGGGCCTGGGCGTGGGCATCAGGAGCGTGGACCCGCTCTCGCAGTTCCGCCCGGTCCTGACGACCGCCCCGGACACCAGGTGCGGGCTCGTCGGACTGCCCGACAAGACCAACAACGACCGCGACTACGACACGGTCAACCCGGAGGAGAGCGCCCTGCGCGCGCTGCTCGCGAGCGCGACCGGGCACATCGAGATCTCGCAGCAGGACCTCAACGGCAGCTGCCCGCCGCTGCCCCGCTACGACGTCCGCGTGTACGACACCCTTGCCGCGAAGCTCGCGGCGGGGGTGAAGGTCCGCATCGTGGTCAGCGACCCGGCCAACCGGGGAGGCGTGGGCAGCGCCGGCGGCTACTCGCAGATCAAGTCCCTGTCCGAGATCAGCGACACCCTGCGGGACCGGCTGGGCCGCCTCACCGGCGACCCGGTCAAGGCCCGCGCCGCCATGTGCGCCAACCTGCAGCTGGCCCCGTTCCGGGCCGCCGCCGGCACGAGCGCCTGGGCGGACGGCAGCCCGTACGCGCAGCACCACAAGCTGATCTCGGTGGACGGCGCGGCCTTCTCCATCGGTTCGAAGAACCTCTACCCGGCCTGGCTCCAGGACTTCGGCTACGTCGTGGAGAACCCCGCCGCGGCCGCGCAGCTCGACTCCGGGCTGCTCGCCCCGCAGTGGCAGAACTCCAGGCACGCCGCCACGTTCGACTACGAGCGGGGGGTCTGCCAGGGCTGACGCCCGGGACCGGGTCCGGAACCGGAACCGGTCCCGCAAGGCGGGCGGGGGCGGGCGGCGCGCAGGAGGCGGCCGTCCGCCCCCGCCGTTTCCGGGCCCGCCCCGCCCGTCAGTGGTGGAAGCCGGTGCGGGCGGCGGCGGAGGCCTGGGGGCCCGTCAGCCGGTCCACCGAGCGCCGCAGGTCTCCGGCCAGCAGCACGGCCTGGTCCCGGCTGACCCCGTGGCGGATCAGGATCCGCTGCACGACGGTGGACTCCCGGTCCGCGGGCAGCGGGTACGAGGGGACCTGCCAGCCGCGCAGGCGCAGCTGGTCGGAGAGGTCGTAGAGGCTGAAGCCCGCGCCCTCCGGGTCGGCGAGGGTGTACGAGACGGCCGGCAGACCGCCCCGGCCGTCGTAGAGGAGGGTGAACGGGCCCATGTCCGCGACGAGCCCGGCCAGGTGGCCCGCGGTGTCCGCACAGGCCTGGTGGACCCGGCGGTACCCCTCCCGGCCGAGCCGCAGGAACAGGTAGTACTGGGCGATGATCTCGCCGCCGGGGCGGGAGAAGTTGAGGGCGAAGGTGGGCATGTCCCCGCCCAGGTAGCTGACCCGGAAGACGAGGTCCTCGGGCAGCCGGTCGGCGCAGCGCCAGACCACCCAGCCGACGCCGAGCGGGGCGAGCCCGTACTTGTGGCCGGAGGCGTTGACCGAGACCACCCGCTCCAGGCGGAAGTCCCAGACCACGTCCGGGTGCAGGAACGGGGCCACGAACCCGCCGCTGGCGGCGTCGACGTGGATGGGGATGTCCCAGCCGTGCTCGGCCTGGATCCGGTCGAGGGCCGCGGCGATCTCCGCCACGGGCTCGTAGTCGCAGGTGTAGGTGACGCCGAGGATGGCGACCACGCCGATCGTGTTCTCGTCGGCGTACGCGGCGATCTGATGCGGCCTCAGCCCGGTGGCGCCGGGTTCGAGGGGGATCTGGCGCAGCTCCACGTCGAAGTAGCGCGCGAACTTCTCCCAGCAGACCTGGACCGGGCCGCAGATCAGGTTCGGGCGGTCGGCCGGCCGTCCGGCAGCCCGGCGGGCCTCGCGCCACCGCCACTTGAGGGCGAGGCCGCCGAGCATGGCGGCCTCGCTGGAGCCCGTGGTGGAGCAGCCCGCGGCGGGGGCGCCCTCCTCGTGCGGGGCGTGCCAGAGGTCGGCCAGGATGTTGACGCAGCGCGCCTCGATCTCGGCGGTCTGCGGGTACTCGTCCTTGTCGATCATGTTCTTGTCGATGCACTCGTTCATGAGGCGGTGCACCTCGTCCTCGGACCAGGTGGTGCAGAAGGTCGCGAGGTTCTGTGCCGCATTGCCGTCGAGCAGCAGCTCGTTGCGGATCATCGAGTAGACGATGCCCGGCGGGGCGGGGTGCGCGGGCATCCGGAACTTCGGCAGGACGTGCTCGCTGAGGGCCGAGGCGAAGACGTCCGTGTCGGCGCCCTCGCCGCGCGGGCCACGGGTGGTGTGCAGTGCCATCGTCCGAGTGAATCACCCCATGCCCGACAAGAGCGGGCATTTCACCCCGTGCGGCATGGCTACCGATCCCGCCACCTTTCCGCTGTGAGGGTGGCCACGGTGACGCGCATAGAACAGGATATTTTACTGCTACTCACCGGTAGAACCGAAGGATTTCCCGCCCTTGATGAACAGCCGTCAACGGGCGCGACAAGATCAACAAACTGGTTTTCCACGCAACATATCCCCGGATGTCCGGATCGCAGCGAACCACCCGTTGTTCATTTTTCCGGGCCAGAACCTCACTGATAGTCATCGGTCGCACCATTCGACCGAACAAGGACTGTCATGTCTCAACTCACCCGCCGCCGCGCCCTGATGGCCGGCGCCGGCACCCTCGCCGCGCTCGGAACCGCAGCCGCCGCCCGCGCCGCCGCAGCCGGCGAGCCCGCGCACACCGGCCACGCCGCCGCCCACGGAGCCGACCACTCCGGGCACGGCACGGCCGCCGCTCCCGCCTCCTTCGACGAGGTGTTCCAGGGCCGCCGCATCCAGGGCGCACCCGACCCGCACGCCGGCCACGGGGGCCACCACGGCGTGGGGTACGCCGTGAAGATCGACGGCCGCGAGCTCCACGTGATGCGCAACGCCGACGGCAGCTGGATCAGCGTGGTCAACCACTACGAGACGTTCGCGACCCCGCGGGCGCTGGCCCGCGCCGCCGTGACCGAGCTGCAGGGCGCGGTGCTCGTACCGCTCCAGACCGTCTGAACCACAGGGGACCACCGATGACCATACGCAAGAACCAGGCCGCCCTCACCGCCGACGAGAAGGCCCGCTTCGTCAACGCCGTGCTCGAACTCAAGCGCACCGGCAAGTACGACGCGTTCGTCACCACGCACAACGGCTTCATCATGTCGGACACCGACACCAGCGACCGGGTCGGCCACCGCTCCCCGTCCTTCCTGCCCTGGCACCGCCGCTTCCTCCTGGAGTTCGAGCAGGCCCTCCAGGCCGTGGACTCCTCCGTGGCCCTCCCCTACTGGGACTGGACCGCGGACCGCACCTCCCGCTCCTCCCTGTGGGCCCCCGACTTCCTCGGCGGCACCGGGCGCGCCCGCGACGGCCAGGTCATCGACGGCCCGTTCGCCTACGCCAACGGCAAGTGGGAGATCAACGTCCGTGTGGACGGCCGCAATTACCTGCGCCGCCAGCTCGGCACCTCCGTGGCCCAGCTGCCGACGCGCGCCGAGGTGGACGGCGTGCTCGCCATGAGCGTGTACGACGCCGCGCCCTGGAACAGCTCCTCCAGCGGGTTCCGCAACAACCTGGAGGGCTGGCGCGGGGTCAACCTCCACAACCGGGTGCACGTGTGGGTCGGCGGGCAGATGGCCACCGGCGTCTCCCCCAACGACCCGGTGTTCTGGCTGCACCACGCCTTCATCGACAAGCTGTGGGCCGACTGGCAGAAGCTGCACCCGCAGTCCGGCTACCTGCCCGCGGCCGGCACGGCCAACGTGGTCGACCTGAACGACACCATGCGGCCGTGGAACAACGTCACCCCGGCGGACATGCTCGACCACACGAAGTTCTACACCTTCGACACGGCCGCCTGAGCCGGCTCACGCACCCGGGCCCGGCACCCAGCGGTAGTGCAGCTCGGGGCGGCCCACCTGGCCGTAGCGCGGGGTGCGCACGGCGCGGTCCGTGTCCACCAGGTGCTCCAGGTAGCGCCGGGCCGTGATCCGCGAGATGCCGGCCGCTTCGGCGGCCGCGGCGGCGGTGGTCCCGTCCGGGGCCGTACGCAGGATCCCCGCCACCCGGTCCAGCGTGGGGGCGCTGAGACCCTTGGGAAGGGCGGCCGGCCGGGGTACCCGCAGGGCTTCGAGGGCGCGGTCCACGTCGTCCTGACCGCCCGCCTCCCCGGCGGCCGTACGGAACTGCGCGTACCGCAGCAGCCGGTCGCGCAGGGTGGGGAACGCGAACGGCTTCAGCACGTACTGCACCACGCCGAGGGAGACGCTCTCCCGCACCACGGCGAGGTCGCGCGCCGAGGTCACCGCGATCACGTCCACCCGCTGCCCGGCGGCACGCAGGGCGCGGGCCAGGCCCAGCCCGTGCCCGTCGGGCAGGTACAGGTCGAGCAGCAGCAGGTCCACGGGGGTCCGCTCCAGTGCCCTGCGGGCCTCGGCCACCGAGTGGACCGTGCCGGCGACGGCGAACCCGGGCACCCGCCCGACGTAGAGGGCGTGGGCGGCGGCCGCGACGGGGTCGTCCTCCACGACGAGCACGCGCACCGGCGGAGCGGCGGTCATACCGGCCGCTCCGCAGCGCGCGGCACGGCCGGCGGCTGCCCGGGCAGGGGCAGCCGCACGGTGAACTCGGCGCCGCCGCCCGCCGGTTCGGCCACCGTCACGGTCCCGCCGTGGCGGTGCGCCGTCTGGCGGACCAGGGCCAGGCCGAGGCCGCGGCCGGGGCCCTTGCCGGACCAGCCGCGCGCGAACACGTCGGCCCCGGCGGGCAGCCCCGGCCCGTTGTCGGCCACGGTCAGCTCCAGGGCGTCCGGACCGCCGCGCGCGGTCACCGCCACCCGGGCCCCGGGGGTTCCGGTGACCGCGTCCACGGCGTTGTCGATGAGGTTTCCGAGGACCGTGACCAGGTCCCGGGCGGGGAGCACCGCGGGCAGCGCACTGTCCGGGGTGACCAGGAGCTCCACCCCGCGCTCGTGGGCCTGGGCGGCCTTGCCGAGCAGCAGGGCGGCGAGCACCGGCTCGTCGACCGCCGTCACCACCTGGTCGGTGAGGGCCTGGGCGAGCTCCAGCTCGGCGGTGGCGAACTCCACCGCCTCCTCGGTGCGGCCCAGTTCGATGAGGGAGACCACCGTGTGCAGGCGGTTGGCCGCCTCGTGCGCCTGGGAGCGCAGTGCCCGGGTGAACCCGCGCTCGTGGTCCAGCTCCCCGGTGAGGGCCTGGAGTTCGGTGTGGTCGCGCAGGGTGACGACGGTGCCGCGGCGGCCCCCGCCGGCGACCGGGGAGGTGTTCACCACCAGGACCCGGTCCGCCGTCAGGTGCACCTCGTCCACGCGGGGCCCGTCGGCGAGCAGCGCCCCGGTCAGCGGTGCGGGCAGGCCGAGTTCGCCGGGATTGCGCCCGAGCGCCTCCCCCTCGGTGCCGAGCAGGGCGCGGGCGCCGTCGTTGAGGAGCGAGATCCGGCGCCGCCCGTCGAGCATGAGCAGCCCTTCGCGTACGGCGTGCAGGGTGGCCTGGTGGTAGTCGTGCATCCGGCTCAGCTCGGCGGCGTTCATCCCGTGGGTGTGGCGGCGCAGCCGCGCGTTGATCACGTACGTGCCGAGCCCTCCCAGGGCCAGCGCCCCGGCCGCGACCCAGGCGAGGGCGGCGAGCCGGCGGCCGAGCCGCTCGCTGACGGACTGCACCGTGATCCCCGCGCTGACCAGGGCGGTGATCCGGCCGCCGTCGACGACGGGGGTGACCACGCGGATGGAGGGGCCGAGGGTCCCGGTGTACGTCTCGCTGAAGGTGCGGCCGCGCAGGGCCGGGGCGGTGTTGCCGAGGAAGCGCTCGCCGATCCGCCGCGGGTCGGGATGGGTCCAGCGCACCCCCGACGGAGCCATGATCGTCACGAAGTCCACCCCGGCGTCCCTGCGGACCCGCTCCGCGTACGGCTGGAGCGCCGCCGACGGATCGGGGCCGCGGACGGCCGCCCGGACCGAGGGCGAGTCCGCGACCGCCCGGGCCACCGCGCCGGCCTGCCGCTCGGCGGCCTCCACGGCCTGGTCCCGCGCCGTGGTGTAGCCGAAGAGGGCGCAGACCGCGACCACGACCGCGACCAGCACGGCCTGCATCACGAAGAGCTGGCCGGCCAGGCTGCGCGGGCGGGGGACGCGGAACATGACGCTCAGTGTGCACCGCCCGGTGAACTCAATGAACGCAAGGGTGACCGGGGTCACAGGGTGGAGGACAGTCTTCGGGACCCCTCCGGGGGCGGGACCGCTCCGGTCCCTTCCCGTCCGACGGGACCCGTCCCCCCTTCCTCCCCCGACGGGTCCCGTCCCCCCTTCGCCCATCAGGGAGCCCACCGTGTCCGTACTCCGGGAGCGCAGCGCCGGCCGCCGGGACAGAACCCACTACCTCTACCTCGCGGTGATCGCCGCGGTCGTGCTCGGCATCGCCACCGGGTTCGCCGCGCCCGGGGTGGCCGTCGAGCTGAAGCCGCTCGGCACCGGTTTCGTCGGCCTGATCAAGATGATGATCTCGCCGGTGATCTTCTGCACGATCGTGCTGGGCATCGGCTCGGTCCGCAAGGCGGCCAAGGTCGGCGCCGTGGGCGGTCTGGCCCTCGGCTACTTCCTGGTGATGTCCACGGTGGCCCTCGCCATCGGCCTGCTGGTGGGGAACCTGCTGGAGCCCGGCAGCGGGCTCCAGCTGACGGACGCCGTACGCGAGGCCGGGGCCGCGCAGGCGAAGACCGGTGCGGCGGAGTCCACCGCCGACTTCCTGCTGGGCATCGTCCCGACCACCCTGGTGTCCGCCTTCACCGAGGGCGAGGTGCTCCAGACCCTGCTGGTGGCGCTGCTGTGCGGGTTCGCGCTCCAGGCGCTGGGGTCCGCGGGCGAGCCGGTGCTGCGCGGGGTCGGGCACGTGCAGAAGCTGGTGTTCCGCGTGCTCGCCATGATCATGTGGGCGGCGCCGGTGGGCGCGTTCGGGGCCATCGCCGCGGTGGTCGGGGCCACCGGCGCGGCCGCGCTCAAGTCCCTGGCCGTCATCATGATCGGCTTCTACACGGCCTGCCTGCTCTTCGTCTTCGTGGTCCTCGGGACCCTGCTGCGGCTGTGCACCGGCATCAGCGTGTTCGCCCTGCTGAAGTACCTGGGGCGGGAGTTCCTGCTGATCCTGTCCACCTCCTCGTCCGAGTCGGCGCTGCCGCGGCTGATCGCGAAGATGGAGCACCTGGGCGTCTCCCGCCCGGTCACCGGCATCACCGTTCCGACGGGCTACTCCTTCAACCTGGACGGCACGGCCATCTACCTGACGATGGCCTCGCTGTTCGTCGCCGAGGCCATGGGCAACCCGCTGGCCCTCGGCGAGCAGATCTCCCTGCTGCTGTTCATGATCGTGGCCTCGAAGGGCGCGGCGGGCGTGACCGGTGCGGGTCTGGCCACGCTGGCGGGCGGGCTCCAGTCGCACCGGCCGGAGCTGGTGGACGGGGTGGGCCTGATCGTGGGCATCGACCGGTTCATGAGCGAGGCGCGGGCCCTGACCAACTTCGCGGGCAACGCGGTGGCCACCGTGCTGATCGGCACCTGGACCAAGGAGTTCGACCGGGAGCGGGCCGCCGAGGTGCTGGCCGGCCGGCTGCCCTTCGACGAGGCGACCCTCGTGGACGACCACGGGCACGGGTTCCCGGCCGGGGCCGGGCCCGGGGCGGAGACCGGGGCCGACGGCGAGGCCGTAGCTGCGGCCGGGACCGGGGCCGCCGGCGGCACCGCCGGGGAGCGGGCCGGGCTGCCGGAGCAGCGGCCGGTCGGCTGACCGCGGTCCACGCCCGCCGGGAGTGGGGGGGACCACCCCGGGGGCGGGACGCTGCCTACCCCCCAAAACAGACACTCCTCCCGTCGACCAACCCCCGTCTTGCGTCTGGGTGGTC
>NZ_JBVIDV010000019.1:0-52078 GCF_055572195.1 Streptomyces sp. NPDC030809 | reverse complement strand
CGGCGACCTGCTCCCAACCCCCTGGGGGGTTTCCCCCCCCTGTTTGGGTTGCGCCACGCTGCCGACCCTCAGAAGTAGCCCTTCTGCCCGTCGACCAGCTCGCGTATCGCGTCGAGGTGCCCGGCGTGCCGGGCGGTCTCCTCGATCATGTGGAACAGGATCCAGCGCAGGCTGGCGGCCGAGTCCCGGTACCCGGGATGGCGCCCGGTGTCGTCGAGCGAGCTCGCGGCGACGATCTCGTCGGTGCGGGCGCACTGCCGGGCGTAGTCCTCCAGCAGCCGGTCGAGCGGGATGCCCTCGACCATCATCTCGGAGTCCTCGGGTCCTTCGTATCCGGGCCCCTTGCCCTCCCCGCCGAGGAAGACCACCTCGAACCACACGTGCTCCACCCATCGCAGGTGGCCGAGGAGACCCGCCGCCGTCATGAGCGGGGAGCCGGGGAGCACCGGCCGGTGGGCGTCTGCTTCCGAGAGGCCTGAGCACTTCCAGCGGACCACGGACCGCTGCATGTCGAGCCAGCCGGTCAACTGGGTGCGTTCGTCGGCCGTGTGGTGCGGCCGCAGCCGGGGAGAGGTCATGGGGCGGGAGGTTACCCGGGGGACGGCGGGGTCGGCACCCGGATTTCCACCACGCGGACGGCCGCGTGCCGGGCCGGTCCGGCCACCGCCGTCACCGTCATGCCGGCGGCGCAGGCCGCGTACGGCTCGCCCTCGTCCGTACGGGCCCGGGGGCCGGGCCCGGCCGCGGTCAGGAAGGCCGCGGCGGTGGCGGCCAGGTCGGGCGGCAGCGGCAGGCAGGCCCGGTCCCGCCCGTCGGGGAGCCGTACGACCAGCCGCTTGGGGGCGGCCGCCGCACCCGTGTAACCGAGCACGGGCAGTTCGGCGGTCTCGGCATGCCGCATGACCAGCCGGCCGCCCGGTTCCCCGTAGCGGGCCGTGCCGAGCGCGGCGGCGACCGCCTCGACTCCTTGAGGGCGCAGGGAGTCGTACCAGAACTCCGCGGTCTCGCGGTCGTCGGCGGCCGGGACGGGCTGGAGCGGCGGCCCGATGAGTTCGAGCAGCTCCAGGAGGAGCAGGCGGCGTTCGGTGTACGGGCGGTCGCGGACGTCTCCGTGCACCGGGTGGGCGAGCAGGTCGAAGGCCGCGTACGAGGCGGGCCGTTCGCGGGCGGCGCGCGCGGCGGCAGGCGGGTCGGCCGCGGTGCGCGCCCGGGCGGCGGCCGGGTCGAGGCAGCCGTCGCGCCAGACGACGGCGGCCCCGTCGAGGACGGTGCCGGGGCGCAGCCGGCGGGCGGCGTGCGCGAGCTCCGGCCAGGCGGCGCCGCACTCCCGCCCGGCGCGTGTCTGCAGGCGGGTGCCGTCCGCGGTGCGGTGCACCAGCACCCGCCGGCCGTCGAACACCGGCTCGAACCACCAGTCCGGGCCCTCGGGCAGGCGGCCGGTGTCCTCGGCGGGGGCGGCGGTCACGGGGAAGTCCACGGTCCCAGCCTGCGTACGGGAGCCCGGCCGCGCGCGCCGGACGGTCCGCCCGGGCTCACCTGACCTTCGGCGGGACGAGCAGCCGCTCGCTGCCGGGGGCGGTGCCGGTCTCGGGGTAGGAGGACAGCCGCCCGTCCCCCCAGAGGATCAGCAGGTCGTCGGCGCGGCCGTTGGCGGTGTGGCTGCCGGCGGTGGCGAGGCGGGCGGTCCGGTTCCAGGCCGAGGCGGGCCGGAGCTGGACTCCGGGGCGGACCCCGGCGGGCCCGAGGTCCGGGTGCACCGTGTGCCGGCCGTCGGCCCAGCGGACCATCAGGTCCCAGGTGCCCCTGGCGCCCGTGAAGTCCGCTCCGGTCAGCTGGACGGCGTTCTTCCAGGTCGCGTTGGGCGGCTGGAGCATCTTCTCCCGGCTGAACTTCACGGTGGCGCTGACATCGCTGTAGAGGCTGACCTCCCCGTCCGACCAGCGCACCACGAGGTCGTCGGGGCGGGCGTTGGCGGTCCAGCGGCCCGCGGCGATCTGCACGGCGTGCTTCCAGGTGGCGTTGGGGCCCTGGAGCAGGCTCTGGCGGCCCACCTTGTTCGCCGGGCCCACGTCGGCGACCAGGGCGACCGAACCGTCCGGCCGGCGGACGACCAGGTCGCCGGTGCCCCCGCCGGTGAACTCGCCGCCGGTGACGGTGGCGGCCCCGGCCCAGGCGGCGTTCGGCGCGGCGAGCCGGATCTCGCCCGTGTACCCGCCGCGGCCGTCGCCGGTGTAGAGGGTCACCTCGCCGTCGCTCCAGACCACGAGCAGGTCGGCCTTGCCGTCGCCGGTGTACTCGCCGGACACGAGGTGCCGGGCGTGCATCCAGGTCTCCCCGCCGCCGAGCACGTCCGGGAGGGCGGGCTTGAGCTCCGGGGTGCGGCCGGCGACCGCCGCGTCGTACAGGTCGAAGACCTGGTCGTCGTAGAGGGGGCTGAAGGAGATCGCGTCGTCGCCGTTCTCCAGGCCGCCGCCGTTCCAGCCGCCGAGGTTGCCGACCAGCTTGCCGGTGCGGGTCCGCTCGTCGTAGTCCGCGAGGAAGGGGCTGCCGGAGGTGCCGCCGTAGTAGCCGCCGCAGGCGAAGCGCAGCTGCTTGTAGCCGGTCAGCGGGGTGGTCGTGGTGGTGCACTTGACGGCCTTGTCGGCCGGGGCGCTGCGGCTGGTCGGGTAGCCGATGACGGTCACGGGGATCCGGTAGCCGGGGGTGCGCGTCAGCCGGTTGCCGCCGGTGAGCTGCTGGATCTGGCGGCCCGCCGGGTTCGGCTTCACCGTGGCGAAGGCGAAGTCCAGGTCGGAGCCGGGGCCGGTGCGGGTGTGCCGGTTGTCGCGGAAGGCCCGGTCCACGGCCCAGATGCCGTACGGCTGGGCGGCCGCGGAGGCGCCGGTGCGGTACTGCGGGACGAAGGCGGTCTTGGTGCCGAGGGAGCAGTGGGCGGCGGTGGCGATCAGGTTGCCCTGCGGGCTCTGCACCACGCTCGCGGTGCAGCTGTGCGT
This sequence comes from Streptomyces sp. NPDC030809, assembly GCF_055572195.1. NCBI lineage: Bacteria > Bacillati > Actinomycetota > Actinomycetes > Kitasatosporales > Streptomycetaceae > Streptomyces > Streptomyces sp. NPDC030809. The sequence goes on along the minus strand of NZ_JBVIDV010000019.1, from coordinate 49,085 downwards.
GGCCATCCCGCTGTCCACGTAGTAGAGGACGCCGACGGTCGGCGAGCCCGCGTACACGGCACCCTGCGGGATGCCGGCGTACGAGGACCGGGGCGGGCGGCCGGGCTGCGGGGCGGACCGTACGGCGGCCCCCGCGGCCGGGGTGGCGGCGGCCATCCGCTCGGCGGTCCAGAACCGGGCCGCCTCCTCGTTGGTCCAGCCGGCGGAGGCACCGGAGGAGGCCGACACGCCCGGGGGCGCGGACGCGTCCGGGGTGCCGCCCGGGGCTGCGGGCTCCGGCGCCGCCGCCCGGGTCCGCGGACCGGACGGCGACGGCGACGGGGAGGCCGCGGTCGCCGTTCCGGCCGCCGGTGCGGCCAGGGCGGCCGGGGCCGCGGGGACGGAGATCAGGGCGGCGCCGGCCACCACGGCAAGGGCTCGCGCCCGTCGAGAGGTACCCACAACGGCCTTTCTGCCATGGCTAGGGCACGCGAGGCCGGTCGGCCGGGCCGACGGCTCTCGGAAATCCCCCCGGATAAGATCACGGCACGTGGACGGCCTGGTCGGTGCCGTCCGTACGAGCCAGAGGATCACACCTTATGTCACGCATACGCCGCAGCTGCGTGGGCCTGTGCACCGCGGCCCTGCTCGTGCTCGGCGCCGCCCCGGCGGGCGCCGGCACCGGAGGCCTGGACGTGAGCCCCGGTGCGGTCCGGCGGGGCGAACGGGTGTCGATGCACATCCTGAACCCGGGCGTGACGAACCACACCGACGCCGACGACACGATCGCCGTGACCTCCCCGGTGTTCGACGGCGAGGTCCGCCTCAAGCCCTCGGGCAGGGTCAGCTGGGCCGCGAGGGCGCAGGTGCGCTGCGATGCGGAGCCCGGCACGTACACCGTCTCCTTCGCCGAGCCGGTGGAGTTCGACGGCAAGCCGGTCGAAGGCCGGCTGACGGTACGGGCGGACGGGGCGCAGGCTCCCGAGGGCTGTGCCCGGGCCGCGGCGGCCCCCGCCTCCTCCGGCGCCGGGGTGTTCGCGCTGACGGGCGGGGCGGCCGCGGCCGTGGCCGTGGTGGGCGGGCTCACCTGGGTGGCCCTGCGCCGCCGCAGCGCCCGGCACTGAGACCCGCCCGCTCCCGCGCTCCGGCTCCGGCTCCGGCAGCGCTGTGCCGTGGGCGAACCGGCGGGACCGGGAGGCCGGTCCGGTGCTTGGCTGTCCGGCATGGAGATCCTGATACTGGGCGGCACTGCCTGGCTGGGCCGCGAGACCGGACGGCAGGCGGTGGCGCGCGGCCACCGGGTGACCTGCGTGGCGCGCGGCGAGAGCGGGCTCCCGGCCGAGGGCGCGGTGCTCGTCCCCGCGGACCGCGGCGCCGGGCCGCGGGCCTACGAGCCGCTGCGCGACCGCGACTGGGACGCGGTGGTCGAGGTGTCCTGGCAGCCCCGGTTCGTCCGGGAGGCCCTGGCGGCGCTGGGGAGCAGGGCGCGGCACTGGTCGTACGTCTCGTCCATCAGCGCCTACGCCTCGCACGCGGAGGCGGATGCCGACGAGTCGGCGGAACTGCTGGAGCCCACCGATCTGGACGAGGTGGGCCGGGAGCTGTACGGGCCGGCCAAGTCGGCCTGCGAGCGGGCCTGCACGGAGGCGGTGGGCGACCGGCTGCTGATCGCCCGCGCCGGGCTGATCGGCGGGCCCGGCGACGGGAGCGGCCGGTCCGGCTACTGGGTGGCGCGGGCGGCGCGGGGCCCCGGGGAACCTCTGCTCGTGCCCCGGTCAACCGGGGTGGCGACCCAGGTGGTGGACGTGCGCGACCTCGCGGGGTGGCTGCTGGACGCGGCCGAGGCGGGTACCGCGGGCCGCTTCGACGCGGTCGGCCCCCGGCTGCCGTTCGGCGAATGGGTCGAGCTGTCCCGCGCGGTGGGCGGGCACACCGGGCCGGTGGTCCACGCCGAGCCGGACTGGCTCCTGGCGCAGGGGGTGGGCGAGTTCATGGGAGAGGGCTCCCTGGCCATGTGGCTGGCCGACCCGGAGTGGGCGGGCTTCTCGCAGCGCAGCGGGGCCGCGGCGGCGGCCGCCGGGCTGCGGCACCGGCCGCGGGCGGAGCTGCTGGCCGACACGCTGGCCTGGGAGCGGGCGGAGGGACTCGGCCGCCCCCGGCGGGCCGGTCTCAGCGCGGAGCGCGAACGGGAGCTCCTGGCCGCGCTGGGGCGCTAGTCCGTGTCTTCCGGATCTTGCCTGACCCGCGACGCCTGGCACCGCGCCTCGCCGCGTTGTCGGGCAGACCGAGTACGTCCAGTACGGCGGTCTCAGGTCACCAGGCCGTCGCGCCGGGGACGGGCTCGGGGGCCGGCCGGTGCGGGCCGGCCCCCGTCCTGCGTGCCGTCCCGGTTCAGGCGGTGCCGAGCAGGGCCGCGTACCGGGTCATGTCGATGTTGCCGCCGCTGACGAGGACGCCCACCTTGCGGCCGCGCAGCTCCCCGGCGTGCCGGCGCAGGGCGGCCAGGCCCAGGCATCCGGTGGGTTCGACCACGAGCTTCAGGTACGTGGCGAAGAGGCGCATGGCCTCGACGAGTTCTGCGTCGGTGGCGGTGACCACGGTCGGGGCGGTGCGCCGCAGGATCCCGAAGGTCAGCTCCCCCAGGTGCTGGGTCTGGGCCCCGTCGGCGATGGTCTGCGGGGTGTCGATGTGCACGATGCGCCCCTCGGCCAGGGACCGCCGGCCGTCGTCGCCCGCCTCGGGCTCCACCCCGTAGAGCCGGCAGCCGGGTGCCAGGGCCTCGGCGGCGAGGGCCGTACCGGAGAGGAGTCCGCCGCCGCCGAGCGGCACGAAGAGGGCGTCGAGCCCTTCCTCCTCCTCGAACAGCTCCCGGGCGGCGGTGCCCTGGCCGGCGATGACGTGCGGGTGGTCGTACGGCGGGATGAGCGTCAGCCCGTCCTTCTCCGCCAGGGCGCGGCCGATCTCTTCGCGGTCCTCGGTGTACCGGTCGTACGTCACGACCCGGCCGCCGTATCCGCGGGTGGCGGCCACCTTGGCGGCGGGGGCGTCGTGCGGCATCACGATGGTGGCGGGGATGCCGAGCAGCGCGGCGGAGAGGGCGACGGCCTGGGCGTGGTTGCCGGAGGAGTAGGCCACGACCCCGGCGGCCCGCTGCGCGGGCGAGAAGCGGGACAGGGCGTTGTAGGCGCCGCGGAACTTGAAGGCGCCCATGCGCTGCAGGTTCTCGCATTTGAACACGGCCTGGAGGCCGAGCTGTTCGTCGATGAGCCGGGAGCGCAGCACGGGGGTGCGGTGCGCGACCCCCTCGATGCGTGCGGCGGCCTCGACGACGTCTTCGTACTGGGGAAGTCCGGTCATGGCGCCCGTTCGGTAGGGGGTGAACCTGATGGACGCACCCTACCTGCGCGGCACGGAGGATCCGCCCTTCCCGGGCGCCGGAGCGTTGAGGAGGCCGGAGGAGCCCGCGCGGGCGCCCGCCCGCTGAACGTCCCTCCGGAACGGGGCCGTTGACGTGTCTGGGCGCCACCCCCGTGGGCGCCAAGACACATCACGGCATGCGGTTGCCGGCCGCAACCGGCCACCGCATCTCCCATCTAGTCAACTAGACGGGACAGCTCGAAACTTACGCCAGCACCCTCAAGTCTTGTCAAGCCCATTAGACGAGGGCCCCCCGCCCGTACACTGTTCCGTCTAGTCAAGTAGATTGCTCGCGGCGCGGCGGTCCCCCGCGCCCCGACCCGCGTACGGAGGAGGCCCCCGCGATGAGTGAGCGAGCTCCCGGCGACCGGCCCGACATCGCACGCAAACTCGGACATCTGATCGAGACCCTGCATCCCGAGAACCGCGGCCCCTACACGTACCAGGAGATCGCCGACCTGATCCGGCAGCGGGCCGCGGAGGGCGATCCCACGGTCTCGCACGGCACCATCCAGTCGATCCGGACCGGCAAGGTGACCAATCCGAGCGTGGATTCGCTGCGGGCGCTCGCCTCCTTCTTCGGGGTCCCGCCGAGCTACTTCCTCGACGACTCCGTCTCGGCCGCCGTGGACCAGCGGATCCGCGAGATCAAGGAGAGCGTCGAGCGGGCCGGCGCCGGGGACGAGCTCGCCAAGGCCCTGGAGGACCGGGAGGTCCGGGCGGTCGCCTTCCGGCTCAGCGGGCTGTCCGCCCGCTCGCTGCGCGGGATCAAGGGCATCGTGGAGGGCTTCCGCCAGGCCGAGGGCCTGCCCGAGGTGGAGAGCCGCAGGCGGCGGGGGCGCGGCCGGTCCGACTGACACCCCGGCCGGCGCCCGCGCATCCCGTCCGGAGCCCGTGCACATCCCGTCCGGAGCCGGGCGCGGGGTGCGTTCCGGACCGCCCCTTCCACCCTGCGGAACCGGACGGGCGCGCGGTTTCGGCCAGACCGGCGCCCGTCGGCCATGCCCGGACCGTTTTTGCGGACGGATACCCCCTCGGCCTCGGCCGATTCCGTGCCGGGGCTTAGGGTGTGGTCGCAGGCTCTGCCGGTGGCCCGGCCCTGCGCGGCGGCGGAACACCCCGCCGCTGGTCCGGCAGGGATGGGACAGAGCGGGAATGTGGCGGTGGGGACGTCGGCGCCGGGCTTGCGCCGCCCTCGCGAACGGCCTGGAGCTTCCGCAGCCGTTCGACCTCGGCGCGTTCTGCGACATGATCGCCGAGGAGCGCGGCCGCCCCCTGGTGCTGCTGCCCCTGGAGGGTCCCGGCGGCGAGGACCTGCCCTGCGGGGTCTGGCTCGGCCTCGACACCGCCGACCTCGTGTTCTACGACGCCACCGCCCCGGACATCCTCCGCGTGCACATCGTGCTGCACGAGATCGCCCACATGCTCCTCAACCACGTGGCGCCGGAACTCGACCTCGGCACGGACCCCACCCCCCAGGAACTCGACACCGCGGCCACCCATTTCGGCCGGCTGCTCGCCCGGGCCGACGGCGCGCTCGCCGGCGCGCAGCGCCCCGACCTGCCGATCGCCGAGATCGTACGGGCCGAATCGGCACGGATCCGGGCCGCGGCCGCCGCCGCCCGGCCCTCCGACGACCTCCTCGGCCTGTCCGCCGACCGCATCGTGCACCTCCTCGGCCGCACCAAGTACTCCAGCCGCGAGGAGCAGGAGGCCGAGACCGTGGCCACGCTGATCCTGGAGCGGGCCAGCCGGCGCACCGAGATCAAGGCCACGTCCGACGACGCGGCAGAAGTGCTCAACCGCCTCAACGACACCTTCGGGCACCCGGTACGGAACGAATGAACACCTTCAAACTCGTCATCGCCGGCCTGCTGTGGGTGGTGGCGCTCTGGCGCCTGCCCGCCGCCGTCTGGCGCCCCCAGCAGCGCTCGACCTGGCTGGCGTTCACCGGCCTCGCGATCGCCACCACGGTCGGCATCCCGCCGGTGGCCCTGGCCATCGACACCGCCACCGGCATCAACGACCTGTGCGTGCTGCTCAAGAACCTGATCGGGGTCGGCGCCTGCGCGGCCGTCCTCGACCTGGTCATCGCCATGGCCCGGCCCGACCTGCTGCGCCGGTCGCGCCGGCTGACCGCGATCGGCAGCGCCGCCACCGCGGCCCTGCTCACCACCCTGTTCCTGCAGGTGCCCCGGCCCGTGCGGGTGGACAACTTCTACGAGGACCACGCGGCCTCGGACGCGGCCACCGGCTACTGCCTGACCTTCGTGGCCTACCTGGGCCTCGCCACCGCCTTCGGCTCCTGGCTCTGCCTGGGCTACGGGCGCAAGTCGGCACGCAGCTTCCTGCGCACCGGCCTCCAGATCCTCGGTGCCGGCCTGGCCATCGGCACGGTCTACAGCGCGTTCCGCACCGCCCACCTGTCGGCCCGGCTCCTGGACCTGCCCTTCCCGATGACGGAGTCCGCGGCCCAGTACACCGCGGACGCCGTCGAGTACGTGGCGATCTTCCTGATCATCGTCGGCAACTCGCTGGCCCCGCTGGGCGCCCTCCGGCAGGCCCTGCGGGACTGGCGCAGCCTGCGCGCGGTCCGACCGCTGTGGTCCTCCTTGACCTCGGCCGTCCCGGACATCGTGCTGGGCACCCGGGTCCGGCGCGGCCCGCGGATCCGGCTGCACCGGGTGGCGATCGAGATACGGGACGCCGCCCTCGTGCTCTCCCCGTACGCCGGGGCCGCGACCCGCGAGCGCGCCCTCGACGCCGCGCGGCGGGCCGGACTCGGCGGCGAGGCCATGGAGACCACCGCCCAGGCCATGTGGCTGCGCGCGGCGGCCGAGGCCCGGGCCCGCGGAGCGGCTCCTGCACCCGCGGAGGGCCCCGCCCCGTCCGCCTCGGACGCCGAGTCGGACGGGGCCGCGGACGCGCTGGACTTCGAAGGGCTGGACTTCGACGCCGAGGTGGCCCGCCTGCGGCAGCTCACCGCCGCCTACCACTCGGACGCCGCCCGCGAGTTCGCCGCCGCTACGGCGGCGGCCGCGGCGGCGGGATCCGCCCCCGCGCCCCGGGCGGAGTCCGCATGAACACGGCGGCCGTACGCATCACGGACGGGCTGGAGCCCAAGAACTGGCTGATCGCCGTGACCCTGCTGGTGGGCTGGCACGCGGACCGGCTGGCCGGGGTCGCCTGGGGCCTGGTGGCCGGGGTGTTCTGCGCGGCCCTGCCGGCCCTGTGGATCTCCTGGGGCCGGCGCCGCGGCTGGTGGGGGGACCGGCACGTGCGCCGGCGGCAGGACCGGCTGCTGGTGCTCCCGGGGATCATGGTCTCGGTGGCCGCCGGGATCGCCCTGATCCTGCTCCTCGACGGGCCGTTCGAACTGGTCGCGCTGATCGCCGCGATGCTCGTCGCGCTGGTGGTGTTCCTGGGCATCACCACCGTATGGAAGATCTCCTTCCACACGGCGGTGCCGGCCGGTGCGATCACCGTGGCCGCAGCGGCCTTCGGCCCGTGGGCCCTGGCGGCGGTGCCGCTGCTCGCCCTGGTGGGCTGGTCCCGGGTGGTGCTGCGGGACCACACCACGGCCCAGGTGTGCGCGGGAGCGCTGCTCGGCGCGCCGATCGCGGGCTTCGTCTTCACGGGGCTGAGCTGACCCCCCGTCCCGCCGGGACGGCCGGCCGCCTGCCGCGGCCGGCCCCCGGACTCAGGGGGTGAACACCTGGTCCAGGGTGTCGATGGCGCCGTCCTTGCCCACGTGGTACTTGAACACCAGGCCCGAGTTCGGGTGCGCCTCCAGCCAGTCGAGGAACTCCTGCACCCCCAGGGGCTGGTTCTCGGTGCTCTCCACGATGGGGTTGGTGACGGTGATGTTCGCCGCCTGGTCCATGGGCATGGGGATCTCCTTGCCCACGGTCTCGAAGGGCGCGCCGTCCGAGTCGGGGGTGCCGCAGCCCCAGTTGCCGAGCTTGACGATGAGCGAGAGGGAGCCGCCCTCGGGGGTGTAGCGGTAGACCGCGAGCTCGTCCGGGGAGATCGGCATCTTGTGGTCGCAGGAGGGGTCCGGATCCGGAGCGGTGGTCTTCTTCGGCGGCTTGGGCGCGGCCGGTGCGGGCTTCTTGGACGCTCCCGCCGGGGGCTGGGCGGTGGCGCCGCCGCCCGCCGGGGCCTTCGCCGTGGGCCGGGCCGGGGCCGCCGTGGCGGTGCCCCCGCCCTTGCCGCCGCCGGAGCCGGCCGGGGCCTGGGCACCGTCCTCGCCGTTGTTGCAGGCGGTGAGGGCCAGGGCGCCGACGAGGGCCAGGGCGGCGGCGAGGGTGCGTCTGTGAGCCATGTCTTCCGTCTCCTCCGTGGAAAGTCCGGCGTCACCGTAGCGTGCGCCGAACTGCCCGGAGAACGGCCGGATCCCGTTCGTCACAGAGACGGCATCGCACCGTTGCCGATCAGCGAACATGTCCTCCGGGCACCGCTCCGAGCAGCACGCTCCCCAGCGGGGTGATGGTGTGCAGCACGGCGCCGCCGCGCCGGTTCGTGGTGATCAGGTTGGCATTGCGCAGCACCGTCGCGTGCTGGCTGGCCGCGGCGGGGGTGACCCCCAGCCGGCGGGCGAGTTCCGTGGTGTTGCAGCCGTGGACGGTGGCCCGCAGCGCAGCCGCGCGGGTGCGGCCCAGGAGGGCGCCGAGGGCCTGCTCCGGCGGTTCCCCGGTCTCCCACAGCCGGGCGGCGGCGACCGGGTCGGAGAGCGTGGGAACGGCCAGGACGGGCGGGGTCGTCTCGTCGTACGGGTCCCAGAGCAGATCGACGTCCCGGTGCGTGAACACCACGGGGACGAGGACCAGGCCGCGCCCGCCGAGCACCACGTCCTTCTCCCGGCGGTGGTCCACCTCCAGCACGGGCGGCCGCCAGCGCACCAGCGGTACGCACAGGGTCTCCAGGACCCGTTCCACCCCGCCGTCGAGCAGGGTGCGCGCGAAGTCGGCGCGTACGGAGTCCAGGTGGGCGCCCGCGCGGGGCCAGTACGGGGCGATCGCGGTGCGGTGGCAGTCCCGCAGGGCCTGCGCCACCTCCTGCCGGGCCTCCCGGTCCCCGTCGGCGAACCTCCGCACCCAGGGCAGGTGCCGCGGGTCGAAGCGGAGGTGTCCCAGCTCCTCGTGCATCCGGCGGGCGGGGACGGCGAGCAGGTTCTCGGCGGCCTCCTCGATGTCGGCGGTGCTCCCGGCCAGCGTGAACAGGTCGATGCCGGGGCCGCTCTGCGGCATCAGGGCCCGCAGCGGCCGCACCTCCGTGCCCAGTTCCCGCACCACGGCGGAGCGCCAGGGCCGGAACGGCGGGGTCCGGTCGGGGCAGCCCAGCATGGCGAGGGCGTGGTACGTCTCCGCGGCCGCGCCGACGGTGCTGCCGACCCGGGTCCGGGCCAGGTCCTCCGCCGTGAAGTGGATGCGTATCACCGTGCTCTCCCCTGCGTTCTTGATCCCCGAGTCTCGCGCCCGCGGGCACCGGCGTCTACGGGGGTTTCAGCCCAGACTTAAGGGGATGTCGCAGCCGGCGGGGCGGCGCGCACTGTGGTCACCGGCGCCGAGGTGCCGGCCCTGCGGATCCGCCGCCCGCCCCACGGGGGTGGGCGGGCGGCGGACCCGGGGGGCGGACGGGCGGGCGCGGACGGACGGGCGCGGACGGACGGGCGCGGACGGCGCGGACGGCGCGGACGGACGGGCGCAGAGGGGGCGGATCGGTCCGGGAAGGTCCCATTCCGCACAAGTGGACGGCACGGCAAGGGTTTTCCCTGCTTCCCTTCACCTGCACCGGTCTGACATCTTGCGTTCACCCCTTTATTCACGTGGCCCGGCAGTGCCCTGCGCACCGCCGGGTCTTCGGAGGACGCATTGATACCCCACATATTCAGTCGGCTTCGAACCCCCGTCGTGGCGGCCACCGCGCTGAGCGCCGCCCTGGCCCTCGCGAGCAGCACCGCCTTCGCGGACACCAACCCGCCCGGCGCCCCGGCGGCGTCGAAGGCCCGCACGGCCAAGGCCCCCGCGGCCGCGACCGCCTCCGCCGCGGCGAAGACCGCCGGCTGGGTGGCCGGCACCCGCGCGTACCTGGTCATCACGGCCCCCGGTGACAGCACCGCGGTCCGCACGGCCATTGCGAACAACGGCGGCACGGTCTTCGCGAACTACGACGCGATCGGCGTCATCGTCGCCCACTCCGCCTCGGCGGGCTTCGCGGCGACCATGCGCGGCGTGAGCGGGGTGCAGCAGGTCGGCGCGACCCGTACCTCCGACGTGCCCGCCGACGCCTACAACCCGGCGCTCCCGGCGAACCCGACCCAGGCGGCGACCACCCTCACCGAGTCGAACCGCTGGGACATGACCCAGATCAAGGCCGACCAGGCCTGGGCCGTGACCACCGGCTCCTCCTCGGTCAAGGTGGGCATCCTGGACACGGGCGTCGACGACCAGCACCAGGACATCGCCCCGAACTTCAACGCCGCCGACTCGGCCTCCTGCGCCTACGGCAAGGCGGACACCCGCGCCGGTGCGTGGCGGGACGTCGGCACCCACGGCACCCACGTGGCCGGAACCGTCGCCGCCGCCAAGAACGGCAAGGGGGTCATCGGTGTCGCCCCGGGCGTGAAGATCTCCTCGGTCCGCATCGCCGAGCCGGGCAGCAGCCTGTTCTTTGCCGAGAACACCGTCTGCGGGTTCATGTGGGCCGGCGACCACGGCTTCAAGGTGACCAACAACAGCTACTACACCGACCCGTGGCAGTTCAACTGCCCGGACAACGTGGACCAGGCCGCCATCATCGAGGGCGTCCGCCGCGCCCAGGCGTACGCCGAGGGCAAGGGCTCGCTGCAGGTCGCGGCCGCCGGCAACAGCAACTACGACCTGGCGAACAAGACGACCGACAGCGAGTCCCCCAACGACTCCACCCCGGTCACCCGCACCATCACCAACGCCTGCATGGACATCCCGACCGAGCTGCCGGGCGTCGTGACCGTCGCGGCCATGGGCCAGGGCAACGTCAAGGCCTCGTACTCGAACTTCGGCAACGGGGTCATCGACATTGCGGCCCCCGGCGGCGACGGCGCCTCGGGCGTCTACTCCACCCTGCCGGGCGGCAAGTACGGCAACATGAACGGCACCTCGATGGCCTCCCCGCACGTCACGGGCGTCGCCGCGCTGATCGCCAGCACCAACCCGTCGTACACCCCGGCGGACATCCGCACGGCCCTGGGCGTCCAGGCGAACGACACCGCCTGCCCGTCCGACAGCCGCTGCACCGGCACCACCGCGAAGAACGCCTTCTTCGGCGAGGGCCAGACCGACGCGCTGAAGGCGGTCGGCAGCACCCCGCCGCCCGGCAAGTACTTCGAGAACACCGCCGACGTGGCCATCTCGGACAACGCCACGGTGGAGAGCCCGCTGACGGTCACCGGTGTCACGGGCAACGCCCCGGCCACCCTCAAGGTGGGCGTGGACGTCAAGCACACCTACCGCGGCGACCTGGTCATCTCGCTGGTCGCGCCGGACGGCTCGGTGTACCTGCTGGAGGACTTCGCCAACAGCGACAGCACGGACAACGTCATCAAGACCTACACCGTGAACGCCTCCTCGGAAGCCGCCAACGGCACGTGGAAGCTGCGGGTCCAGGACATCGCCTCCCAGGACGTCGGCAGGATCGACGCCTGGAACCTGACCTTCTGAGGTCCGGTTCCGCCACCGGCCACCACCGGTAACCCCCCACAGCACCGCCCCCGGAGCCCCGCCGTACGGCAGGCCTCCGGGGGCGGTGTGCCTTCCGGGGCAGGAACTCCGCAAGCCGGGGCGGGGTGCCCTAGAAGCGGGGCTGCGCGCGGTGCGCCTGCCAGGCCGCCAAGGCCTCCTGGCGGCCGCCGTCCGGATGCGCCTCGTGCCAGTCGCGCAGGAAGCGGTTGAGCTCGAACTGCCCGCCGATCTCCTGCGGGCGGGCCGCCTCCTGCCGGGTCTCCCGCCAGTGCCGGGCCGCGTCGGCCAGGGTGCGGCCCGCGTTCTCGGCGATGTACGCGCGCATGAAGGCGTCGAAGTGGAAGGCGGGGCCGAGTTCCTCCCGGAACCAGGCCCGCAGCACCTGGCTGCACCGCTGCCCCTCGGGGATGACGCTGCTGCCGTCGACCGGCGCGGTCAGCTGCCGGGCGGCGGGCCGGCGGGGCGCGGCGTTCCGCGGGGGCAGCGGCCGGCCGTCGAGCGCGGCGGCGAGGCGCTCCGTGAGGGCGGCCTTGCCGCCGCCGGCGGGCACGCCCAGCAGCCGGGCCAGCCCGGTCAGTTCCGCGAGGGTCCAGTACCAGCGCAGCAGCTCGGTCCCGGTCAGGTCGGCCGTCAGTGCGGGACGGTCCGGTCCGGCGCCGGGCATCAGGCTGCGCCGCTCTCGGCTCGGGTTCGGACCATGTACATGCCGGAAGATCTCATCCGGTGATCCTAACGGGGCGGCCCGGCCCGCCCGGCGCCCGCGAGCAGCAGGGGTGCGCCCCGGGGCGCCACCGCACTCGCCCGGCCCGCGGCCTCCCGTACGCCTGTCTTCAGTCGCTCGTACGGGCCCGGGCCCCCGCGCGGGTCCGGCTCGGGGACTGCGCCCGGTCGGGGTGCCTGCGCAGGTACTCCTCCTCCAGCGCGGCCATTCGGCGGCTGTGCGTCTCCAGGGCCTCGTCCGAGCCGTGCAGCAGGGTTTCGTGCCGGGTGCGGTGGATGGCCTCCAGCTCCTTCAGCAACCGGTCCTCGGCCAGCTCTCCCGGCGGTACGCCTTCGTGGTGGTCGGGCATCTGTGCGCTCCTCCCGGAAACCGTCCTGCCCTTCACCCACAAGTCTGGGCCCCCGGTTCCGGCCCGGCCATCCGGGCCCGCGCGAACGCCCGCTAACGTGTGCGAAAACCAGAGCGGACGCTCGGCATCCGCCTCCGGAAAAAACTTCGGCGGATTTCCGTTATCGGGCGGGCCCCGCGAGGTCTCCCAGGTGTTGGGCAACATCGTCGTCCGGGACAGGCAGGGTTGATCGGAACATGGGCATACAGCAGGGAACGGCACTGGTCGTGGCCGCGCAGGGCGGCGACATGCGGGCACAGGACGAGCTGGTCGCCTGCTACCTGCCGCTCGTCTACAACGTCGTCGGGCGTGCGCTGAACGGCCACGCCGACACCGACGACGTGGTGCAGGACACCATGCTGCGGGCCCTGGACGGGCTGGGCGGCCTGCGCACGCCCGAGAGCTTCCGGTCCTGGCTGGTGGCCATCGCCATGAACCGGGTACGGGCCCACTGGCAGGACCGCCAGGCCCGGCAGGCCGCCACCGGCGGGGCCGGGCTGGAGACCGCGGCGGACATCGCCGACCCGGGCGCGGACTTCGTGGACCTCACCGTGGTCCGGCTGAACCTCTCCGGCCAGCGGCTGGAGACCGCCGAGGCAACCCGCTGGCTGGAGCCCGAGGACCAGGCCCTGCTGTCCCTGTGGTGGCTGGAGTGCGCCGGGGAGCTGACCCGCGCCGAGGTGGCCGAGGCGCTGGAGCTCTCCCCGCAGCACACCGCCGTACGGGTGCAGCGGATGAAGGCGCAGCTGGAGTCGGCGCGGGTCGTGGTGCGCGCGGTGCAGGCCCAGCCGCCGTGCCAGGCGCTCGCCACCGGCCTCGCCACCTGGGACGGGGTGCCGAGCGCCCTGTGGCGCAAGCGGATCGCCCGGCACGCCCGGGACTGCGTGCGCTGCTCCGGCCTGTGGAGCGGCCTGTTCCCGGCCGAGGGGCTGCTGGCCGGACTGGCGCTGGTCGCGCCCACCGCGGGCCTGCTGGCCGCCACCCAGGAGTCGGCCGCGGCCGGGATGGCCTCCGTCGGACACGCAACCGCCGCGGCCGGCGCCCGGGGCAGCGGCGCCCGCGGGGCCCGGCGCCGGATGCAGCGGCGGCGCGGCCGGCGCCGGGCCGTGGCGGCGGGCGCGGTGGCCGTGGTCGCCGTCTCCGGCGGCGCATTCCTCGTCTTCGGCGGCGGGGACGGCGCGGAGCAGACCCGCCCGCTGGCGGCCCCGGCCGACCCGGCGGCGGCGCTGACCCGGTCCGCGGACCCGTCGCCCTCGGCGAGCCCGTCCGCCTCGGCCACGCCTTCCGCCTCGCCGTCGGCCAGTGCGAAGCCCACGCCCAGCCCGTCGGCCACCACGCGGAAGCCGACCCCCACCCCGAAGCCCGCGAGGACCACGGCGAAGCCGCGTCCCTCGGCCACCCGGGCCGGCGGCAGCGGCGGCGCCTCCGGCACGGCCGGACAGGTCGTCTCACTGGTCAACAAGGAGCGGGCGGCGGCCGGCTGCGGCCCGCTCACCTCCAACTCCAAGCTCGCGTCCGCGGCCCGGGGCCACTCGGACGACATGGCGGCGCGGGACTTCTTCGACCACACCAACCCCGACGGGGACGGCCCCGGCGAGCGCATCACCGCGGCCGGCTACCGCTGGTCGACGTACGGCGAGAACATCGCCATGGGCCAGCAGACCGCCTCGCAGGTGATGGACTCCTGGATGAACAGCTCGGGGCACCGGGCGAACATCCTGAACTGCTCGTTCAAGGAAATCGGCGTCGGCATCCACACCGGCTCGGGCGGCCCCTGGTGGACGCAGGTCTTCGGCGCGCGGTGACCGGCGCCCCGCCGGGCCGGGCCGCCCGGCCCCGCCCGGCGGCCCGGCTCAGATCTCCAGCTCGGCTTCGATGGAGCGCAGCTGGTGGCGGGCCATCGCGAGGTTGGCGCGGGTCTTGTCCAGCGCGAGGTACAGGAACAGGCCGTTCGTTCCCCGCGACTTGAGCAGCCGGATCAGGTGGTACTGGCTGCCGAGGGTGATGAGGATGTCCTCGATCTCGTCGTTGAGCTTGAGCATCTCCATGGTGCGCACCTTGGCGCGGACCACGTCGGTGTTGCCGGCCGCGGCGATGTTCAGGTCGAGGTCCTTGCCGCCGCCGATCGTGCCGAGGGCCATGCCGCTGGTGTAGTCGACGAGCGCCGCGCCGATGGCGCCGTCGATCGCGGTCATCGCTTCTTTGAGAGCGGCTTCGGTGTTCGCCATGAGGGGTACGTCCTTTTCTGGTCTCGCGTCGTGATCAGGTGGTGCGTGTGAGGGCTACGTGGTGCGGATGCCCGGCCCTTCACGGCGGGCCAGCGCCCCGTCGACGAGTTCGCCGATGCGGAGGCTGGAGCGGCGGGCCTCCAGGTGCAGGCGGCCCACGTTGATGCGGGGTTCGGCCAGCAGGGTGAGCACGGCGGACCGGCCCGCCGCGTAGGTGGCCACGTAACCCTCCTCGCCGCGGACGAGCAGCTCGCGGAAGCCGCCCTGTCCGGTGAGGTCGGTCAGGCGCTGGGCCACGCCCAGTGCGGATGCGGTGAGCGCTGCGACGCTCTCGGCCTCTCCCGCCGAGGTCTCGCGCGCGAGCACCAGGCCGTCCACGCTGGCGGCGAGCGCGCCGGTCAGCTGGGGCAGCCGGGCTCTTAAGCGGCGGAGCTCACCGAGCACTTCAGGCTCTGCCGTCATCAGCTGTCTCCTTTCGTTGTGGCTCCGGTTCGCCGTCCTCCCCGTGCGCTGGCGCATCGGGAGCCTCATGACGGCGTACACGGACCGTGGCCGGCGGAACAGGGGCGGGGCATGATCACAGGGTTGCCTCCAAGGCGTCACGGAGCCGACGGAGCAGGGCGATGTCCGGGGAGGTGACGTCGGTTACCCAGCCGGGCAGGGGGGTCGGTGGTGGCGGGCTGGGGTCGCGCGGGGTCTCGACCAGTCCGGTCGCGGCCAGGCGGCGTACTTCCAGCAGGGTGTGGAACGCGGAACGGCCCAGCTCCCAGGCCAGTGCGGCCGGGGTCCGCACCCCGTCGGCCTTGCGCAGCAGGGCGCGCTGGCGGGGGGTGACCATCTGGCCGGGTGCCGCCGGGCGGGGCACCACGGGGGCGGAGTCGACGGCCGGGTAGGGCCAGACCGTGTCGAGGAGTTCCCGCCTGCGTATGGTCTCGCGCTCCACGGCCGCGGCGGATACGGAGCGCAGGGAGCCTATCCAGTGGGTGGCGCCGCGCCGGAAGCGGGTGGGCCCGGCGGCCGGCGCGAGGGCGAAGAAGGCGGCGTCGAAGACCGCGCCCAGATGGCAGATCTCCAGCTCGCCCCCGCCGACCCGACCGCTCTCGACGAGGAAGCGGCCCACCTGTCTGCGGGCGCCGGCCCGGTCCACGGCCTCCTGCCAGCCGGAGCGCGGGAGCCTGCCGCCGGCGGTGAGCAGCACGTCGAGGCCGGGGGTGGCCGGGCTCTCCGCGTGCACGACCCGGCCGTCCTCCAGGAAGAGGGTGCCGTGGTCGCGCAGCAGGGCGCCGGTGGCCCGTTCCTCCGCGAGTCTGAGCAGCATCGGGGAGACGGCGGCCGCCGCGTGCGCGTTCATCCCAGGACCAGCTCCCCGGCGAGGTCGCGCAGCCTGATGCGGGCCAGGGCCAGGTTTCCCGCGGAGCGGTCGAGCCAGAGGTGCAGGAAGACGCTGCTGTCGAAGCTGGTCTCGACGAAGCGGAGGACGTGGTAGCCGGTGCGGGTGGTGACGATGACGTCTTCGAGGGGCGGGCCCTCCGCAGCCGGTCCCGGGCCGGGGGCGAAGGACTCGTACTCGGCGGCGGCGCGGGCCAGTTCCGCGGTCTCGGCCGCCGTGGTCTCGTGGTCCCCGACGGGGGACTCCCCGGCCGTGCCCAGTGCGAGACCGCTGCTCCAGTCCACCAGTGCGGCCCCGCGGGCGCCGGGCAGCGCCATGGCCTCGGACAGGCATTCATCGATCCCGGGCACGCAGGCTCCCCTCCCTGCCGGCCGTGCAAGTACGCGGTCGCGTGACGGCGGCGACACAGAACGCTACTCAACATCCGTGGGGAGTAAGCGTGTTCGGGCACATTCCATCGGAACATGCCGAAAAACAGCGCCCCGCGGCCGGAAGAAGATCTTCCGGCCATCGGTGGTGACCACCTGGTGACCGGTCGGGACCGTCCCGTGCAGATCAGGGACCGATACGGTACGGACCCGGCAGCGCGCCGGATCCGTACCGGCCGGAAATCAGCCCTGCCCGTCCCGGGCCGCGGCGGCACGGCGGCGGCGCGCCGCGTACAGGGCCCCGATGCCGAGGACCACCGCACCCGCCGCACCCGCGGCCGCGGGCCACGCGGCGCCGGCGCCGGTGTTCGGCAGGTTGCCGCCCGTACCCGCGGTGGTGCCGTACGTCGCGGAGGGCGAGGCCGTCGGGGTGGCCGAGCCGCTCGGAGTGGCCGACGGGGTGCCCGAGGGGGTGCCGGACGGGGTCGCCGACGGCGAGGGACCGGCCGCGACCGCCAGGTAGACCGGAGCCTTGTTGTCGGCCGGGTTCACCTCGCCGTTCGCCGGCGCGCCCTCGAGGACGAGCTCCCCGCGCGCACCGTCCACCTTCTTCAGGATGCGCAGCCGCAGCACGGCCTTGCCGTCGGCCGGGCAGGAGACCTGCTGGAACTCGTTGAACCCGCAGTACCGGACACCGGGGCGCTCCGCGCCCGGGCCCGGCAGCTCCAGCTCGGTGCCCTCGGGCAGGTCGACGCGGACGTACGCCGGGCGCGGGCCCTCGGGGACCACGGTCGGGTTGGGCACCTCGGTCTCGACGGTCTCGCCGACCCGGCCGCGCACCGTGATGCCCTGCACGGTCCAGTCCGCGCCCTGGTCGTAGTCCTCGGACCGGAAGGAGTACGAGCCCTCCCCGCTCAGGGTGTCGAGGGCCACCGGCTGGAGCCCCAGCGGGGCCCCCGTGCCCCGCACGAGCTTCTTGTAGCCCCGGTCGTACTCCGGCACCGCACCGAGGTTCTCGATGCGGTACTCGTAGCCGCCCTTCATCTGGTCGTGCAGGGTCCGGGCGGTGAATGCCTTGTCCGTACGGAACGCGGTCCCCGGCTTCAGCCCGCCCGGCGAGGGGAACGAGCAGTAGAAGTACGTCGTCTCCCGCTCCGGGTAGTAGCAGTTGGAGTACCGCGCACCCGTGAAGACGGCCTCCGCCGCGCGTACGTACAGCAGCACCCCGCGGGGTGCGGCCACCTGCCCCCTGTTCCCGAAGGCCGGGATCAGCGGCGGAGCCGCACGGCGCTGCGAGACCGGGATGCGGTACTCCGGGTGGGCGCCCAGCGCGGCCGTCGGCTTGCCGATGAACAGGCGGGTGTCGTGCGTGAAGCTGCCCGCGTTCGAGCTCGTGAACCGGGCCTTGACCGTGCCCGCCTCACCGACCGGGACCCCCCGCACGCTCGTTATCTTGAACGGCTCCACCTCGGTGCGCTGGTAGAAGTCCCCCCGCACACAGGTCACCACGTAGTCGGCGCGCGTGCAGCCGTAGCCGAGCCCGGACAGGGTGACCTTGCCCTTGAGCTCGGAGGCGTCGAACACGGCGACGACGTCCTCGGCGTTGATCTCCTCCCCGCTCGCCGTGCGGCCCTTGGAGTACAGCACGGCCCGGAACTCGTTCCCGCTGTCCGGGCCGCCGTCGGGGGCCGCGAAGTAGAAGTCGTCCGGGGCGTACTGCGCGAGTTCGGGCTTCTCCGCCGCCTGCGCCGGGGCCGTGCCGCCCAGCCCCAGCAGCGCGGCGGCCAGCACGGCCGCGCCTCCTCGCACGCGTCGGCTCACGCTCACCTGGCGTCCCCTTCTCCGGCCGGTCGGCCCTCGTTCCCATGTATCCACGACACAAGACACCCGGGATGCGCTCAGGGTTGTACGCGGGAGGCGATCCTCTCAAACGTCGATGATGATCTTCCCGGCGGCCCGCCCCGTCCGGCTGAACGCGAAGGCGTCCGCCAGCGAGGCCAGCGGGTAGCTGCGGGCCACCGGGACCGTCAGCTTCCCCTCCCCCGCGAGCCGGGCCAGCTCCTCCAGATCGCTGCCGACCGGCCGCACCCACATCCACTGCCCGCCGGCACCGAGCACCGAGGCATCGGCGATCGACGCGTGCCGGCCGCCCTCGCGCAGCACGTCCAGCGTCACGTCGAGCACCCCGCCCACGAAGTCGGCCACCACGCTGACCCCGTCGGGCGCGATCTCCCGCACCCGGTCCGTCAGCCCCTCGCCGTACTGCACGGGTTCGGCCCCGAGCTCCCGCAGCCGCTCGTGATTGCGCGGCGAGGCGGTCCCGATCACCCGCGCCCCGAGCGCCCGCGCGATCTGCACCCCCAGCGACCCGACCCCGCCCGCCGCTCCGTGCACGAGCACCACGTCCTCCGGTCCCGTCCCCAACCGCGTCAGCAGCTGGTACGCGGTCAACCCGGCCAGCGGCAGCCCGGCCGCCTCCTCCCAGCTCAGCGAAGCCGGCTTGTGCGCGAGCGCCCGCACGGGCACGGTCACGTACTCGGCGAAGGTCCCGCCGTGCACGTAGTCCTTCCGGGCGTACGCGAACACCTCGTCGCCCACCGCGAACTCGGGACAGTCGATCCCCACCGCCGCCACGGTCCCCGCCACGTCCCACCCCGGCACCACCGGGAACACCACGTCCATGAGCGCGTCCAGATGCCCGCCCATGATCTTCCAGTCCACCGGGTTCACCGCGGCCCGGTGCACCCGCACCAGGATCTCCCCCGGCCCGAACTTGGGCCGCGGCAGCCGCATCTCCTCGAGCACCTCGTCCCCGCCGTACGACGCGTACGCCATCGCCCTCATGTCCTCACCCACACCCACCACACACCCTTCCGTCCCGGTACGCCCCCCTTCGGCCGCCCAGCCAACCACAGCACCCGGCGGCACAGGGGGGCGGCGGGGGGCGTGTCGCGGGGGCGGGGCGGGGTCGGTTGCGGTCGATCCGCCCTCGGCGCGCTCCTTCTCCCCCCTGACCTTGTCGCTGCGGGGCAGCGTCTGCCCACCACCCCCGGCGTGGGGCGGGGTGTGGCCGTGCGGGGTTGGGGTGGGGCGGTGTTGTGGGGGGCTCCGGGGTGTGCCCGCATGTCTGATGGTCCGGCCGTCCCGGCGGCCGGTGTCAAGGGCGCTCCCTTCGGTCGCGTCGCTGCGCGATGGCCCTTCGGGCCACCCTTGACACCGGCCACCGTGCCGTCAGTCCCCAGACTTGCGAGCACCCCCCGGAGGGAAAGCCGGTCACGGGGACGGCGATGCCCACGGGCGGGATCCGGGAAGCCAGGCAGGGTCATGTCCGGGGCCCGCCCTCACGGGCGAAAGACCCGCCCACGACCGCTACGTGCCCAAGGCCGGAAGGCGGCTGCCGGTCGGCTCGTGGCCGGGCATAGGCCGCCCGCGACCGCTACGCGCCCAATGCCGAACGGCGGCAGCCAGGTGGGTGCTGGGTCACCGGACGGCCCGGTGGTACCGATGGTTTCGGATCACCACGTTCGCGTCGGAGATGTCAGAGTGATCACCGCGCTGGTGGGCGGCCGCCCGCTGCACGGCCTGCCGCTCGCAGATCACGCAGCCCTCCACGGGCTTGGGCTGAGCCTCCGGGGAGGCGAGCGAGACGTCCATCCCCATGCCCCCTCCGGGGGCTCCTTCGTTAGGCGTGGCCATGAACTCGCCTTTCGTCCGGCTTCCTGGTTCGTGGGTCGATGTTCCTGCTCACTGCAGGACGGAACGACGACGCTTGCGGCGTCGCCGGGGCGTCACTCGGCTGGGGCCAATAACGCCCGAAGGGCGTCAAACCGGTGTCATTACATGCTGGTTGGGTCTAGCTTGGACGCTATGACGACCGCCATGGTCCCGAATGATGCGCTGCGTGCCGTTCGAATCGGCCTGCGTTTGAGTCAAGACGATCTCGCCAAGGCCCTGCGGCGGGCAGGGCAGGAGCTGGGAGAGCCCAACGAGGCATCGAAGCGTCTGGTACAGCGCTGGGAGTCCGGCACGAGCAGGACACCCCGGGGAGTGTACGCAAGAGCATTGGAGCGGGTCACTGGCCGACCGGTGGAAGCGCTGGGGTTCGTACTTCCCGTACCGGTGGCAAGGGTCCACGCAGACGGGAAAGGAGGGCATGACATGGATGCACGGACGCCGGACGGGGTCGCTTCCACCGCCGGAGGCGCTCAGCCCGCCGTCCAGAGCAGCGAGGAGAACTTCTCTGGCGTCTGGCTGAGCCGGTACGAGTTCTTCTCGTCGAGCCGAAACGACACCTACGAAGGGAAGCACTACGTAGTGGTCGTGCAGCATGGGAACCGGCTGACCGCCCAGAGCCTGCCGGGGGGATCGTCCAACGCGGACAGCCCACTCACGTTGGATTTGACCGTGGATCGGAACGTGGTCACGGGTTCGTGGGTGGAACAGACGGCCGCGGACGGCTACTACAACGGCGCCCGCTACCACGGCGCCTTACAGCTCCTGATCGAGCCGACCGGTCGGCGCATGGCCGGGAAGTGGGTTGGCTTCGGCAAGGACTTCGACGTGAACACCGGACCGTGGGAACTCCGCCTGGTCGACCGCTCGACCAGCAAGGCAACGCTGGAGCGGTACAGCCGCCCGCCCGAGTAGTCCGCCCCCGCGCGTACCCGAAGCACCGCTCGGCGCCGCTTTCTGATGAGAACCGCCCGGCGGCCGCCGTCCGCGCCCTTGGGCGCGTAGCGATCGGTGGCGGCTTATGTTCGGCCACGAGCCGACCGGCGGTCGCCGTGCGGCATGGGGCGCGTAGCGGTCGTGGGCGGGTGTTTCGCCCGTGAGGGCGAGCCCCGCCGACAACGCTGCCGAGCTTGCCGGATCCCGCTGGTGGGTGTCGCCGTCCCCGTGACCGGCTTTCCCTCCGGGGGGTGCTCGCAAGTCTGGGGACTGACGGCACGGCGGCCGGAGTCAAGGGTGGCCCGAAGGGCCATCGCGCAGCGACGCGACCGAAGGGAGCGCCCTTGACACCGGCCGCCGGGACGGCCGGACCATCAGACATGCGGGCACCCCCCGGAGCCCCCCACAACACCGCCCCACCCACACCCCGCAAGGCCACACCCCGCACCACAAACCCAACCCGCCCCACACGGGACCCCGCACGGCCAGACCCCGCGCAACACCCGGGGGTGGTGGGCAGACACTGCCCCACCGCAACAAGGTCAGGGGGGAAAAGGAGCGCACCAAAGGCGGATCAGCCGCAACCGACCCCGCCCCACCCGCCCCCCTCAGCTGCGGTTCCGGCTGTGGCGGAGTACGCAGTCGCCGCAGTAGCCGCCGGGCTGGACGCGGTAGTACAGGCAGCAGTTGTTGCGGACGAAGGCGAAGCCGAGGTCCGGCTCGTGGATGAAGGTGCCCGTGCCGGAGAGGGGGCCGGATTCCAGGAGGGCCGCCACCAGGGGGATGGGATCGTGGGGGGCCCGGGGTAGGGCGCCCGTCAGGACCCGGAGGGCTCCGACGAGGGCCGAGGCCGAGTTGCCGGCCAGCACCTTCGGGGAGAGGCCGTGACCGGCGCGGACGGCCTTGTCGAGTACGGTCAGGTTTCCCTCGGCGAGGGCCGCCAGGCCCGCTTCCGGCGGGCCGGGCAGGGGGCGCGGGTCGGGCAGTGCCAGTTGCAGGGAGCCGCCGCGCGGCAGGCGCCAGTGGACGCGGTCGGGAGACAGGTCGGGCACGCGGCCGGAGAGGGCCGCGGCGCCCAGGGCCAAGGACCAGAGGCGGGAGGCGATCCCCAGTTGGGCCGTCGAGGCGGCCACCCGGTCCGGGCCGGTGCCGATGCGCAGGCCGACCTCGGCCACGTACGGTGCGAGGCCTGGGCCGTAGAGCTCGGTGAGCGGCCGGAACTCACCGCCGGCTGCGGCCGCACCGCTCTCGGCGGTGAAGAAGGGGCCGACGGCCGCCAGGGTGCGCATGATCTCTTCCACGCGCACCAGTATCCCGGCGGCCCCGGCCACCCCCGCCACCAGGGCTCAAGGGCTCAAGGGCTCAAGGGCCCAGCCTCAGCGCCCCGGCCCCCGAACGTGGAGGCCCCTCACCCCGCCCAGCCCTCACGGCGTCCAGTAGTTCCGGGTGACGACGAGCATCGACTGGAGCTGGACGGTGGCGGCGAAGTAGTCCTTGCGGCCCGGCGCTGTGGCGGCCATCTTCTTCCACAGGGCGTCCAGCCACGCCTGGCTGCCCGGGTCGGTCATCGCGGCCACGGCGAACGGGGCGTAGAAGGCCGGTTCGCTGTCGGTGCCGTACGCCTTTCCGTCCAGCCGGTAGCCGTCCTTGATGCGTGCGGGGTTGCCGCCGGTGGCGGAGCGCACCCAGGCGTTCATCTTCCGTACCGCGGCGCGGGACGCGGCGTCGCCGTTGACCACCGCGTCGGTGCCCAGCCGCCAGGGGTCGCGGCAGGCGTTCCAGTTGTAGTGGCCGTCGTGGCGGTCCTCCAGCACCTTGCCGGGAGCCGGCTTGGGCGTGGTCGTCGTGTCGACGACGAAGTCGGGCAGCAGACCGGTCCGGGGTGCGTGGCGGGCCTGGAGTCGGGCGACGGCCCGCTGGGTGGAGGCCAGCACGGTGTTCCAACCGGCGTCGCCCGTGGCCTTCTTGAAGGCCTTGAAGTGGCCGGGCATCCAGTCCGAGGTGCGCGAGATGCGGTCGTCGCGGCCGGAGGACCAGTCGCCGAGCTTCGTCAGGCCGGTACGGCCGTGCACCTCGCTCGCCTTGACCGCCTTGATCCGCTTGCGCGCCAGGCCGCGGTAGTCGTGGGTACCGGAGCTGCCCCACTGCCGGTGCGCGAGGAGCAGTCCGTACGCGATGTCGAGGTCCCCGTCGGTCGCGGAGTCGGATCCGTCGACGCTCTTGCAGTTCTCGTCCTGTTCGGCCGCGTGCAGCGCCGGGTTGCGGACGGACGGGTGGGCCAGCACGTAGCGGAGGATGCCGTCGAAGATCTTCTTGGCCTCGGGGTCGGCGCCCGCCATCAGGGCCGTGATGACCAGACCGTAGCCCTGGGCCTCGGCCACGTACGGGTGGTCGGCGTCCGGGGCCTGGATCTGGTACCAGCCGTGGCCGCAGTTCTGCCGGACGAAGTACGCCTTCCACTTCTTGTAGTGGGCCAGGACGACCCGGTCGTGGGCGGCGCGGCTGCCGGAGGGCCTGAGGGTGCCGGGTGCGTACCCGAACGCGTGGCTGCCGAAGGGCACGGCGGGCGCCGGAGCCGCGGCGGGCGCAGCGGCCGCCGGAGCACGCGTCTGCGTACCCGCCGCCGCCACCTCCGCGGTCGCGCCCGGGCCCGCCCAGGTGGCGAGGCCCCCGAGCACGGCGGCCGCGGAGAGCAGGGCCATGGATCGGTGTGTCAACTTTCTTTCCTCCACGCTCAATTCTCACCGCCGTGCAGGGCTGCCGGGGACGAGGCCCCGTGCAGGAGGAGCCGGGGCGGGCCGGCGCCGGGCTCCACCCCGACCGCCCAGACGTCGGTCGCGCGTCCGCCGCCCTTCCCGCCGCCGGGCAGCGCGTACGCGACCGTGCGGTCGTCGAGCCAGGCCGCCTGGTCGTCGACGCTCCGGGTTTCGGCGAGCGGGGTCTCCCGCATGGTCCGCAGGTCGAGGAGGTGCAGCCGCCAGGGTGCGGCGGGGTTGCCGGACACCTTCTTCTTGAAGGCGATCCGGGTGTTGTCGGGCGACAGGGAGGGGCATTCGGCGTTCTGCCGCAGGGCTTTCGCCGACCAGGCGCGTACGTTCCCCTCGACGAGGTGCGTGCGGCCCCCGGTGGCGACGGTGGCGTAGAAGCGGTTGTCGTCGCGGGCGAAGGTCACGCCCCAGTAGTTCACGTCGGGGGCGTGGTGGCGGCGGCCGCCGAGGGTGAGGGGGATCTGTTCGATGGAGGTGACGAGGTACCCGGTGCGCAGGTCGAGGATGGCGGTGCGGGTGGAGAACCCGCCGCCGGAGTACGAGTCCCCGGCGGCGAACACGGTCCAGGACAGCATGCGCCCGGAGGCGGACACCCGGGCCCGGTTGGGGATCCCGGGGACGGTGATCCGGCGCACCTCGCGCATCCGCCGGTCGAGCACGATGGCGTACGTCTTGGGCAGGGACACGCCCGGCGCGGCGCGCAGGCAGAGGGCGGTGCCCCCGGCGGCGTAGAACCGGTCGCAGACAGGGCCGCCTCCGGCCCCCTCCCCCGTCCCCCGGTACGCGACCCTCCCCGTGGCCGCGTCCCGGAAGTAGAGCCCCGGTGCGGTCAGCCGGAAGGCGGCGTCGGCGGCGGCCGGTTCGCCCCCGGGTCCGCGCCCGCCGGGTCCGGCCCCGCCGCGGCTGCCGGCGTGGACCACGGTTCCCACGGCCACCCCGGCGAGCAGCGCTGCGGCCGTGAGGAGGATGCCCACCCTCGTGCGCATGCGGAGGTCCATCAGTGGCATCCGTACGCCGGGCTGGTGTCCTTGGCCTTGCCGTCGGTGCCGACGTAGCTCCAGCTGTATCCGGTGTCGGTGAAGTCGAGCTTCAGGACGCCGTAGGGGCCGCTGATGCGCTTCTGGCTGTTGGGCTGGACGTTCTCGATCGGGTAGGGCTCGGCGCCGCCCATCCCGCCGACGATCTCGGTGATGCCGTCGGCGACGGCCTTGCCGTCCGGGTTCTGCGGGGCGAACCGCTCGTAGTGGTGGTCGTGCCCGTTGAGCACGAGGTCGGCCTTGGCGGCGTAGAGGATCTTCCACACGGGCTTGCTCACCGGGTCGTTGCCGTGGCCGCCGGAGGAGAACAGCGGGTGGTGCCAGTACGCGGCGATGCAGCTGCGGGTGTTGGCCGCGAGGTCGGCCTTCAGCCAGGCGATCTGGGCGCTCTGGTCGAAGGAGTTGGAGTCGAGGGCGATGAAGTGCCAGTTGCCCTCGTCGAAGCTGTAGTAGCTCTTGCCCTGCGGGTAGGCGAGGGCCCCGAAGTAGGACTTGTAGCCGGCGAGCGGGCCGGCCGGGTCGTAGGTCTCGTGGTTGCCGGGCACGGGGTGGGTGGCCGCCTTGAAGGCGCCCCAGGTCTTGTCGTAGTAGGCGCGGTAGTCGGAGAGCCGGGCGTCGTCGTACTGGTTGTCGCCCATGGTCAGGTAGAACTTCGGGTTGATCTGCCGGGCGAGGGCGGCCGTCTTCGGGTGGGCGCAGCCGCTGTCGGAGGCGGTGCACTGGGCGGCGATGTCGCCTGCGGCGACCACGCTGAAGGCGCCGGTGGGCGGGGTCCCGCCGTCCAGGGTGCCGTACACCTCGGCCTCGTGGAGCGAGTAGCCGTAGGAGGTGCCGCGTGCGGTGCCGTAGACGCGCAGGTAGCGGCCGGTGCCGGTGAGGGAGGTCCAGTCGTCCGTACCGCCGTTGCCGGCGGACTCCTGGGCGAGGACCGTCCAGGCGGCGCCGTCGGCGGAGATCTCGACGCGGTAGGCCTTGGCGTACGCGGCCTCCCAACTCAGCTTCACCCGGCTGATGTGGGCGGTGGCCCCGAGGTCCACGCGGATCCACTGGGGGTCCACGCCCTCGGTGCTGGCCCAGCGGGTGCCGGGGTCGCCGTCGAAGGCCTTCTCGGGGCCGAAGGCGGAGGTTTCGACGGAGGAGGCGGTGGCGGGCTTGCCCCGGGAGAGGAGGGGGTCGGCGGCGGCTCCGGCCCGGCCGGAGTGGGCGAGCAGCGTCCCGGCGACGAGGAGCAGGACGAGGAGCGGGAGCAGGACGGAGGAGGGCACGCGGCGCGGCGGGCGGGTGCCGGCGGCGGGGCTGCGTGCGGGACGGGGAGCGGGAGCGTTCAGGTGCATCCGGAGGACTCCTGACCTTGGACGACCACGAGCGACGGGAGAGAGCTGGGCAACTGGTACGCGAGCGCGGCCGCTGCCCGCCGTGGGGCGGGCAGGGCAGGGTGCAGCGTCGCGGCGGCCGGGTCAGAGCTCTCGCTGAGCGCGTCATGCCCGGGGGCGGGCACCGCGCCGAGCCACCGCCGGGGATGCTAGCGAATAGGAAAGTTTCCTACCAGTCCTTGGGCGGAAGCCGTCCTCATCCGCCCACCGCCGCCGCGAGCTGCCCCGCCGCGCTGTCCAGGAGCATGTCCAGCGCCACCGGGTACGCGCTGTCCTTCATCCGCGCGGCCAGCAGCGGCGCCGTGGCCGCGATGTGCGGGTAGGCCTCCGCGGGCAGGTGGGCGTACGTGGTCTCCCACAGCTCCTCGTCCGCCGCGCGGGTCTCGGCGGCCAGCGCCAGCGATCCCGCGTCGAGCGCGGCGAAGGCCAGGCTCTGGTCGATGAAGGCGTGGTAGATCCGCACCGCGGCCGGGTCGGGGAACCCGGCCGTGCGCAGCACCCCGAGCACCGCCTCGTCCGCGGCGATCTCCCGGGGGCGTCCGGTGACCCGGCTCGCGGTGAGCACCGCGGCCTGGGGGTGGGCGAGGTAGGCGCGGTGGATGCGCAGGCCGAGGTCCCGCAGGTCGCGCCGCCAGTCCCCGCAGGCCCGCCAGCCGTCGAGGGCGCGCCCGGTCAGCTCCTCGCCGATGGCGCGGGTCAGCTCGTCCATGCCGGCGAAGTAGCGGTAGAGGGTGCTGGGGTCGGCGCCCAGAGCGGCGCCGAGGCGGCGGGCGCTCAGCCCGGCGCTGCCGTGTTCGCGCAGCATGCGCAGGGCGGTCTCGACGATCAGCTCCTCGGAGAGGACGGTGCCGCTCCGGGTGGGCCGGCGCCGCCGCCGGGCGGCCTCGGGAACCACGGGCTTCGCCATCGGAACGCTCCTTCCGCTCTTATGCCAACACCATTGACGTTATCGCGGCCCCCCGGCTTTCATCACCCACCAAGGGCGCCCCCTCTCCTCTCGCCCGTCTCTCCTCCTGCCGTTTCCCGTCTCCACGGAAGTGGGTTCTGTCATGCGTGTCCTCCTCGTCGGTGCAGGTGGCGTCGGCACGGCCATCACCCGGATCGCCGCCCGCCGCTCGTTCTTCACCCGGTTCACCGTCGCCGACTACGACCTGTCCCGCGCCGAGGCGGCCGTGGCCTCCGTTTCCGCCGGCTCCGGGAGCGGGGGCGGCGGCGCCGAGTTGCGGTTCGACGCCTGCCGCATCGACGCCTCCGACGAGGCCGCCGTGACCGCGCTGCTCGCGGAGGGCGGGTACGAGGTCCTGCTCAACGCCACCGATCCGCGCTTCGTGATGCCGCTGTTCCAGGCGGCGCTGGCCGCGGGCGCCCACTACGTGGACATGGCGATGTCCCTCTCGTACCCGCACCCGGAGCGCCCGTACGAGCTGACCGGGGTCAAGCTCGGCGACGCCCAGTTCGAGCGGGCCGCGGACTGGGAGAAGGCGGGCCGGCTGGCCCTCGTGGGCATGGGCGTGGAGCCCGGGCTCTCCGATGTGTTCGCCCGTTACGCGGCGGACGAGCTCTTCGACGAGATCGAGGAGGTGGGCATCCGGGACGGCGCGAACCTGACCGTCGAGGGGTACGAGTTCGCCCCCTCCTTCAACATCTGGACCACCATCGAGGAGTGCCTCAACCCGCCGGTGGTCTACGAGTCCGGCCGCGGCTGGTTCACCACGGAGCCGTTCAGCGAGCCGGAGGTCTTCGACTTCCCGGCGGGCATCGGCCCGGTGGAGTGCGTGAACGTGGAGCACGAGGAGGTCCTGCTGGTCCCGCGCTGGGTGGACGCGAAGCGGGTGACGTTCAAGTACGGCCTCGGCGCGGACTTCATCGACAAGCTGAAGACCCTCCACGCGCTGGGCCTGGACCGGACCGAGCCGGTCACCGTGCGCACCGGGGAGGGCCCGGCCCGGGTCTCCCCGCGCGACCTGGTCGCGGCGGCCCTCCCGGACCCGGCCACGCTCGGCGACCGGATGACCGGCAAGACCTGCGCCGGTACCTGGGTGAAGGGCACCAAGGACGGCCGGGCCCGGGAGGTGTACCTGTACCACGTGGTCGACAACGAGTGGTCGATGGGCGAGTACGGCTCCCAGGCGGTGGTCTGGCAGACCGCCGTGAACCCCGTGGTCGCCCTCGAACTGCTGGCGGACGGCCGGTGGGGCGGGGCCGGTGTCCTGGGCCCGGAGGCCCTCCCGCCCCGCCCCTTCCTCGACCTGCTCACCGAGTTCGGCTCCCCGTGGGGCCTGCGCGAGCAGTAGCCGGCCCCGCGGCCGGGGCTACGGCCGGCCCGGTCCCGCGGGCGGGAAGGGGATCCCGGCCAGGACCGGGATGAGGGACTCCTCCTCGTAGTCGAGGTGGGCGTGCAGTTCGTCGGCCATGCGGTCCAGTTCCGCGAGGAAGGCCCCGGGCTCGGCGGTCGCGATGCCGCCGAGGAGCCCGAGCAGCCCGGCCTTGATGCGGGTGACGGTGCGGTGCTCCTCCCGCAGCCGGGCGAGCGGCGCGGCCAGGTGCGGGTGACTCGCCTCCAGGGCGGGGAAGACGTGGGCGTCCTCCCCGGCGTGGTGGAACTCCAGCGAGGAGCAGAACGCCAGGCAGTGCTGCCGCAGCTGGAGTCCGAGACCGGGTGCGGGCGGGCCGTCGGGCCCCCGGTGGGCGGCCCGCGCGGCGAAGTGGGCCGCGGCCTCCTCCCGTACGCGGGCCAGCTGGGCCCGCAGCCAGGTGTGGATCTCGACCAGCTTCTCGGCCATGTTCGCCGGGGCCGCGCCGGGCTGCGGGCCGGTGCGCTGGAGCACGACCACGGGCAGGATGCGCTCGGTGCCGCGCTGGTAGTCCCCGTACCCGGGGGCGGTGCGCACGGCTGCGGCGAACAGCCTGGTGCGCCGCTCCCCTTCGGCGGGCACGGCGACCGCCTCGAACTCCTCCGTGCCGAGCTCGACGCGGACCATGGGGTGGGCGAGCAGGTTGTGGTACCAGGCGGGGTGCCGGTCGGAGCCGCCGGCGGAGCCGATGACGCAGAGCGCCCCTTCGGCCCGGACGTAGCCGAGGGGGACGGTGTGCTCGGCCCCCGAGCGGGCGCCGAGCGTGGTCAGGAGGAGCAGGTCGCCGCCCTCGAAGGGGCCGCCGACCTTTCCGCCGTTGGCGCGGAACTCGTCGATGACGCTCTGGTTGAACGCGGCGAAGGAAGGGGCGGAGGAATCGGAAGAAGGCATGGGTGTGTCGGTCTCCGGACAGGTGTGCGGGAATGAGGGAGGGAAAACGGCTGCCGAAATCGGCGAGCGGGTACGCCGGGGCCTTCCCCTGTCCGGAAGGAAAACGGAAACACGGACCGAAGGACCGCGTGCGGAGGTTCTGCGCGCGGGCAAGTCCGCGCGCGGGCAACGGCCCGAAGGAATGGGAACGCACAGGGGACGGCGCGCAACGGCGCTCGGGTCTGACGCTCTAGGCGGAGTTCGAACTCATGACATCGCCCCCTGGATAAAGGTGCCGCCCGGCATCCGGCCTGCCCAATGCTCTCGGCCGGCGCCACGCAACACCTTTCCCATTACAACCGTCAACTGCGGCCGCTGTCAACGGCGATGGCCGCGCCCCGGGGCGCTCACGCCCCGTCGTACGCGCGCTGGAGCTCGGCGATGTCGAGCTTGACCATCTTCAGCATCGCGGCGGTGGTGCGGGCCGCGCGCTCCCGGTCCTCGTCGCCGATCAGGTCGAGGAGGATGCTCGGCACCACCTGCCAGGACACCCCGTACTTGTCCTTGACCCAGCCGCACGCGACGCCCTGGCCGCCGTCCGCGGTCAGCCGGTCCCAGTAGTGGTCGACCTCCTCCTGGTCGGCGCAGTGGATCTGGAAGGAGACGGCCTCGTTGAAGGTGAACTCGGGCCCGCCGTTGATCGCGACGAACTTCTGGCCGTTGATCGTGAATTCCACGAACAGGACGGTTCCGGCCGGGCCGGGGCCCGCCTCCGTGTAGTGGCCGATGCGGCCGAGGGAGGAATTCGGGAAGATCGACACGTAATGGTGCGCCGCCTCCTCGGCCTGTCCGTCGAACCACAGGCACGTGGTGAATCCGTCGGCGGAAGTGGGGGATGTCATGGCTGCCTCCTGGTGCTGCGGCTCTCCGTGGTGCCGTTATCGGCATTGGCGGTCTTATCGGGATAGACCGCCCAGCCCTCCGGAACTCATCGGTACCCACCCGAACGGCCCACTCCCGTGCACATAGCGGACGGCGGACTCCGCATTCAGGGGCGATTTCCGGCAGGGGGGATGCATTGGAGAGGATGGGCCCCATGACCGAGATCTACACCCCCCGTCTCCTGCTCCGCCGCTGGCGCGAGGAGGACCTGACCGCCATGGCCGAGATCCACGCCGACCCGGCGGTCATGCGCTGGATCGGCGACGGCTCCGTACGCGACATGGAGCAGACCGCCGCCGGGATCGAGCGGTGGGAGGACGAGTGGGACGACGAGGGCTTCGGCCTCTTCGCCGTCGAGCTCCTCGGCTCGGGTGAGCTGGCCGGGTTCACCGGGCTCTCGGTCCCCCACTTCCTGCCCGAGATGAGCCACGAGGTCGAGATCGGCTGGCGGCTGGGCCGCCCGTTCTGGGGGCAGGGATACGCCTCCGAGGCCGCGCACGCCGCTCTGGAGTTCGCCCTGCAGGACCGCGGTCTGGAGCACGTGATCAGCATCTGCCGGCCGCAGAACAGCGCCTCGCTGAACGTGATGCGCAAGCTCGGCCTGCGCCAGGAGCGGGAGACGGTCCACCCGGAGTTCGGCCACCCGCTCCTGGTCCACGGCATCGACCTCACGGAGTACGAGGCCTAGTGCTGCGAGCCCCTGCGCCCGGCAGCGTCGCCGGTCGCAGGGGCCGCACCGCACGCACCACCCCGCACCACCCGCACCGCAGGAACGAGGAACGACGCATGACCATCGAGTGGCGTTACACGACCCAGCAGGGGCTGGGAGTCCTCTCGCTGGCCGGATATCTCGGCCCGGATGCCACCGCCCGGTTCACCGGGGCGGTGGGCTGGGCGCTGGCCCGCGGCACGGGGCCCGTCGTCCTGGACCTGACCGAGCTGCGGGGCTGGTCCGACGGCGGCCGCACGGCCGTGGCCGAGGCGGCCCGGCAGCTCGCCGCGGGCGGCCGGGCCCTGGAGCTGGCCGCGGTCCCGGCCGAGGGCGCCCTCGTCCCCGACCCCGCGCACCCGCCGATCCCGGTCCACCGCGACCTGGAGTCCGCCCTCGCCCGGCACGGCGACCCGTCCGGCACGGCCCGGGAGTGGCGTACGGACGACTGGCCCGCCGACCTCTGACGGGCGGGCCCGGCGCCGTCCCGCCGGGCTGCGGCAGGGCCCGCGGCCCGCGGCCGGCCCGCGGAAAACCTCTTCGCCGGCTCCGCAACCCGTGCGTACGCTCGCGCCATGGGCACACCACTGGTCGCGATCCTCAGCGGCGCCGGCATCTCCACCGACTCGGGCATCCCCGACTACCGCGGGCCGAACGGCCTGTGGCGCAGTGACCCCGGCAAGGAGAAGCTGGTCACGTACGACGCGTACATGGCCGACCCGGAGGTCCGCCGCGCCTCCTGGCGGATGCGCCGCGAGGTCGGCGCGCTGGCGGCGCGGCCGAACGCCGCGCACCACGCGGTCGCCGGCCTGGAGCGGGCCGGGGTGGCCGTCCGCGTGCTGACGCAGAACGTGGACGGGCTGCACCAGCTCGCCGGGCTCTCGGAGCGCAAGGTGCTGGAGCTGCACGGCACGGCCCGCGCCGTGACCTGCACGCGCTGCCACGTGCGCTCGACGATGGCGGAGGCCCTGGACCGGGTGGCGGCCGGCGAGGAAGATCCGGCGTGCCGGGCCTGCGGAGGGGTGCTGAAGGCGGCGGTGGTGATGTTCGGCGAGCGCCTGGACCCGGTGGTGCTGGGCCAGGCGATGGCCGTGGCGAAGGGCTGCACCGTGTTCATCGCGGTCGGCACGACCCTCCAGGTGCAGCCCGCCGCCTCGCTGGCGGGCATCGCGGCCGAGGGCGGCGCCCGGCTGATCATCGTGAACGCCGATCCGACCCCGTACGACGATCAGGCCGCGGAGGTGATCCGGGAGCCGATCGGCACCGCGCTGCCGGCGCTGCTGGACCGGCTCGCCAGCGAGGGCTGAGCGGCCTCCTGCGGGGTGCCTTCCTTGGTGTCGGTGTGCCGGAAGACCGTGGACTCGACCGGGATGCCCCGCTCGGTGCGCAGCTGCGCCGCGAGTTCCTGGAGGACCACGGTCTCCAGGACCACCCGCGGCGCCTCGGCGCATGCCGGCAGCCGGATGGTGAAGAGGTGTTCGGCGGGCTCCACGCGGGCGGTGGCGACCAGCAGGGTGCAGTGGCCGGCCGCGGCCAGGGAGCGGGCGAGCGGGATCTCGCGGCCGGCGCCGAAGACCACGTGCAGGGTGTTGCCCGCGGACTCCATCGCCCCGTGCAGGTAGTTGCGGGTGGCGGCGGCCGTCCCCGCCATGCGGGCCACCTCGCGCAGCAGGAGGGCGCCCTCCTCTGCGGAGGCCAGCGAGGGCCCGGACCCGACCACGTCGGCGGCGACGCACAGGGCCGCGCGGTCGCGCAGGGCGGCGACGACCTCGGCGGCCTGCCGGCGGACGGCGGCGGAGCGGGCGGCGATGTGCTGCCAGCCGTCCTCGTGCGCGGGGCGTCCGGTGAGGGCGCCGGTGATCAGGTCGAGGGCGACCAGGGTTCCGGTGTAGCCGATGGTGGAGGCCTGCGAGTCGGGCTCGCTCCCGAGGTCCACCACCCGGTCGGCCAGCCTGCCGAGGGGTGAGGCGACGGCGTTGACGACGGCGGTCTTCGTCTCGTCGGGTGCGCTGCGGAAGGCGGCGAGGGTCTCTGAGCTGCGCCCGCCCTGCGAGATGGCGATCAGGGCGTCGGTGTCGAAGCCCCGGGTGCCGTCCCCGATCTCGCTGGCGAGCACGCGTTGGGCGAACACGCCGTGCCTGCGGAGCTGTTGGACGGGCAGGGCGAGGGCCGCGTACGAGGCGCCGATGCCGGTGAACAGCGGGCGGCGGGCGGTGCGCAGCCGTGCCATGCCGGGTTCGGCGAGCGTGCGGCGCACCCGTGTGGCGATGCGCTCCAGGGCGGGGCCCTGGCCGGTCTGGGCTTCGAGGAAGGTGATGCGGGATCCGGACATGCGGGATTCCTTTCGGTCGTCGGATCCGACCATGGCGCAGGCGGGGGCGGGACAGTAGGGGGCTGCGAAGGCGGCTTGGTGCATGTGACAGGCGAATGGGATCGGAAGGGGCGGCGGCCGGGGTCCCGGGGGTTCCCGGTCCCCGTGCGTCACCGGCCTCACCTGGCCGTCTCTTCGCGTCGCGGGGGCGCCGCCGTGCGCCTTGCGCGCTCCCCGACGTGCTTCCCGCGTGCTTCCGGGCGCCGTCGCGCCCGCCGCTCAGCGCCCCGTGCGGGGCGGGGCCGGCGTCGGGCCGAGGAAGGCGGGGGCGAGGGCGGAGTCCAGGAGGCGGCGGGGGCTGCCGGTGCCGTCGGCCGGGATTTCGTACAGGTCGGCG
The DNA here is from genome assembly GCF_055572195.1 of Streptomyces sp. NPDC030809. Lineage (NCBI taxonomy): Bacteria > Bacillati > Actinomycetota > Actinomycetes > Kitasatosporales > Streptomycetaceae > Streptomyces > Streptomyces sp. NPDC030809. The sequence goes on along the minus strand of NZ_JBVIDV010000019.1, from coordinate 15,444 downwards.
CCGAAGTCCCCGGGCAGCGCGTAGACGAGGGTGCGGTCGTCCCGCCAGAGGGGCTGGTCGTCGAGGGTGCGGGGCTCGGCCAGCGGGCGCCGGGCGAGGTCCGCGAGGTCGAGGACGTACAGCCGCCAGGGGGCGTCGGCGGGGAGGCCCGGGACCCGCTGCTTGTAGGCGATGCGCTTCTCGTCGGGCGAGAGGGAGGGGCATTCGACGTTCTCGGCGAGGGTGGTGGCGGTCCGCAGGAGCATGTCCCCGCGCACCAGGTACGTCTTCCCGCCGGTGCCGAGGGTGGCGTAGAAGTGCCGGTCGTCGGCGGAGAAGGTGACCCCCCAGAAGTTCGCGTCGGCGGCGCGCAAGGGCCTGCCGTCGTTTCGGATGGCGTACGACTCCAGGCTGGCCACGAGGCGGCCGGTGCGGGTGTCCAGGACGGAGGTGCGGGTGGAGAACCCGGCGCCGGCGTACGAGTCCCCGCCGACGAACACCGTCCACGCGGCGAACCGGCCGCTGGGCGAGACGCGGGCGCGGGTCGGGATGCCCGCGAGGGGGTGCCGGGAGACCTCCTTGAGGCGCGAGTCGAGGACGACCGCCCGGTAGGCGTCCTGGACGGCGCCCCGGACGGGCTGGAGGCAGAGGCCGGTGCCGGCTGCGGCGTGGAAGCGCAGGCAGTGCGTGCCGGAGGCGGTGCGGGGGCCGCCGGGCGAGGCCGCGGGGACGGCGGCGAGTTCGTCGCGGTGCGGCCCCCAGGCCATGTTGCGGAACACGAGGCGCGGGCCGGCGGCGGGGGCGGCGGACAGCGAGACGGGTCCCGGGACGACGACGGGCCCGCCGGCCCGGGCCCGGTCCTTCCGCTCGGCGCGGTCGGCGGCGTGGAGCACGGCGGCGGCGGAGACCGCGGCCAGGAGGAGGACGGCGGCGAGCAGGACCGGCAGCCGGTGCCGGTGGGTCATGCCGGGCCCGCCGGTTCCGCTGCCGCGGCGGGGCGCAGCCGTACGGAGAGTGCTGCGGCGGCGGCGAGGGCGGCGGCGGCCGCGGTCAGGGCGGTCCGTTCGCCCCAGGCGGTCCAGGCGGCGCCGAACGCGAGGGAGGCGGCGAACCGGGCGAGGGCCTGGCCGGTCTGCACCAGGGCGAGGCCGCCGCCGCGCAGGGCTTCGGGGACCGTGCCCGCGGCGGCGGCCATGAGGACCCCGTCGGTGGCGGCGTAGAAGGCGCCGTGGAGGAGGAGCACGGCGCAGGGCAGGGCGGGGCCGTGCCAGGGGCCGAGCAGGAGGGCGTAGCCGAGCAGCAGGGCGAGGTGGCCGCCGAGGAAGACCCGCCAGCGGCCGATGCGGTCGGCGAGGCGGCCGAGCGGGAGGGCGAGCAGGAGGAACGCGGCGGCGGTGCCGAGGGGCAGGAGGGCGAACCAGCGGTCGGCGAGGCCGGTGCGGTGCCGGAGCAGCAGGAAGACGAAGGCGTCGCTGACGGTGCACAGGCCCAGGAGCAGGGCGCAGAGGGTGATGCGGCGCAGGTCCGGGCGGTGCAGGAGGGCGAGGGAGTCGCGCAGGGACACCCGGCGGGGCCGCTCGTGCGCACGGGCCTCCTCGCTCGCGCCGGTTTCGCGGTGGGGCCGGCCGGCGGGTGGCCGGGCGCCGCCCGCCCGGCCCGCCGCTCGCCCCGGTCGCGCCGGTCGCGCCGGTCGCGCCGGTCGCGCCGGATCTCGGGGGACGAACAGGACGAGGACGGTCAGGCCCAGGGCGGCGATGCAGGCGCTGACGGTGAACACGGCGTCGTAGCCGTCGGCGGCCTGGCGCAGGATCAGGAAGGCGAGCAGCGGCCCGGCGAGCGCGCCCGCGGTGTCCATGGCGCGGTGCACGCCGAAGGCGCGGCCGCGGTCCGCGGGATCGGAGGCCAGGGAGATGAGCGCGTCGCGGGGGGCCGTGCGCAGGCCCTTGCCGGTGCGGTCCAGGGCGAGGACCGCGCCGATGGCGGGCAGGGTCTGGGCGAGGAGCAGCAGGGGCCGGGCGGCGGCGGAGAGGGCGTAGCCGAGTCCGGCCACGGTCTTGTGGCGGCCGGTGCGGTCGCCGAGGTGGCCTCCGGCCAGCCGGACCAGGGCGCCGATGCCGTTGTAGAGGCCGTCGAGGAGGCCGAAGCCGAGGGGGCTGAGGCCGAGTCCGGCGACGAGGTAGAGCGGCAGCACGGCCGAGACCATCTCGGAGGAGACGTCGGTGACGAGGGAGACCGTGCCGAGGGCGAGGACGGTGGGTGCGACGGCGGCGCGCCGGACCGGGCGGGTGCCCGGGCCGGCGTCGGGTGCCGGGGTCGCGGTGGGCGCGGGCGTGCCGCGGCTGTCGGCGACGTACATCGTCAGAGGGCCCAGATCCCCGTGATGTCCTTGGCACCGGCGGCGTTGCCCGCGTGGGTGGTGAGGCCGGCGAGGCCTTCCAGGGTGCGCAGGACGTCGTAGTGGTTGTAGGTGGTGGAGGTGGAGCTGCCCGGGATGACGGGCTGGCCGTAGAGCACGGTGGGGATCCTGTTCCCGGCGAAGCGGTTGTCCTCGTCGAAGGTGACGACGAGGAGGCTGTTGTGGGTCCTGGCCCAGTCGGCGTAGGCCTTGAGGTTGTTCTTGAGCCAGGTGTCGCCGGTGCCGACGGAGCAGTCGTGCATGTCGTTGCAGAGGTTCGGGACGACGAAGGAGACGTGCGGCAGGGTGGTGAAGTCGGTGGGGAACTGGGCCATGGTCCTGGCCGTGTCGGTGGGCACGTTCGAGAAGGCGAACCAGGGGTTGTGCTTGCGGGCGTACTTCCCGCTGCTGCACGTGGTCGAGCCCTGGGCGGGCAGCGCCTCGTTGTAGCTGGCCCAGGTCCGGCCGGCGGCGATCAGCTCGGCGGCCAGGTTGGGGGCGGAGCTGAAGCCGGGGGTGTAGCAGCTGTCGCCGGTGACGCCCTGGTTGCTGCCGGAGAACAGCTGGAGGTAGTTGGGCTGGCTGGGGTGCGTGACGCCGTACGACTGGGTGAGGCCGGCTCCGCCGGCCTTGAGGGAGTTGAGGTACGGGGCGCTGGAGCTGCCGATGACCTGGCTGTAGGAGTGGTTCTCGAAGACGACGACCACGATGTGGTCGGGTGCGGGCAGCGTGGCGGCGGCGTGCGCGGGCTGTGCGCCGCCGAAGCCGGCCCAGAGCCCCGCCGCCGCGGCGGCGGCGCAGAGGGCGGAGACGAGGACGGAGGCGAGGGCGGTGAGTCTGCGGCGGGGCCGGGTGAGCGGGGTGCCGGGCACGGCGTGACCTCCGAGGGGGTGGGGGAGGCCCGCACGGCAGGGCCCCTCGGGAGCGGGGCCGGGCGGGGCGGCTGCGGGCCGCAGGAACCGTACCGGCGGCCGGGTGCGGCGGCCAGAGCCGTGCACCCGGCCGCTGATTCTGGCCGGAATTCGCTTCTGTCCGGGGCTGCTTGGGGGACGGGGACGGCGCGGCGGTTCCGCAGGCGGCCACGGACCCGGGCTGCCGGGCGGCCGCCGAGGGGGCGCGGCGGGCGCGGCCGCGGGCAAGGGTCTGCTCAGCATCACCCCAAGAGAAGGAAAAGGAGGCAACCTCGAAGGCCTGATCGACATCCTCAGGACGGAAACGCAAGAAAAACAGCCCGAAAGCCACCCTCAAGGGCAGCAGAACAGTCCGGAGCAGTCTGAAGATGTCGTACGCACCGCACGGAGCACCCCCCGGCGCGCCTCAGGGGACACCCCACGGCGCCCCCCGCGCGCCGCAGCCGGCGGGTCCCCACCGCCGCCCGAACCGCGTCCGCCGCTGGGTGGTCGCCGGGGCCTCCACAGCCGCACTCGGACTGATCGCCTGGCAGGTCATGGCGTACTACGAGATACCCCCGTTCACCGACAAGGGCGACCCGGTCTCCTTCGGGGCCCCGGCGGACCGGGCGCCGCGCACCGGCGGCACCGCGCAGCCGGGCGGCGGGGGCAAGCGGCCCGGGAAGACCACCCGGGTGCTGATGCCGACCGGGCCGGCGGCCGACTTCAAGAACTCCATGACCCTGCCGGACGGCACCCACGTGGCCGTCACCACCTTCGACGGCAAGAAGTCCGGGTTCAGGGGCAAGGTCTGGGTCTGGGCCCCGAAGGAGTACGGCGAGAAGGAGTTCGCGGACAGCGGGTTCCCGGTCATGATCGCGCTGCCCGGCGGCCCCGGATTCCCGAGCAACTACTGGATGGGCACCGACCTGGGCCTCCAGACGAGCATCAGCAAGTGGTACCAGGAGGGCAAGAGCAAGCCGTTCCTGCTGGCCATGCCGGTGCTCAACCCGGCCCCGGACGACAACGGCATCTACTGGGACGGCTCCGACATCCCCGGCCAGCCCAAGATGGGCACCTGGCTCACCGAGGACGTCCCGGAGCTGATGCGGGAGAACTTCCGCACGATCGACTCGCGCGACGGCTGGGCCTTCATGGGCTCCTCCACCGGCGGGTTCGCGGGCCTGAAGGCCGTGCTGAAGCACCCGGACAAGTTCAAGGCCGTGATCGCCTCCGGCCCCGACATCGTCCCGGACTCCCCGCTGTGGAAGGGCCACGAGAAGGAGAAGCAGGCGAACAACCCCGAGCTGCTCGCCAAGGAGCTCATCGCCCGCAAGGGCCCCGACGTGTACCTCGCGTTCCAGGTCGGAACGAACGAGAGCAACGTGAACACGCTGCCCAACGTGAAGAAGTTCATCGCCGCCTACGGCAAGGGCCCCGTCCACACCGAGCTCAAGGTGATCCAGGGCGGCCGGCACAACGCCAAGACGTACGTGCCCGCCATGGGCGAGGGCCCGATCCAGTGGATCAGCGAGCACATGGCCGGACCGGTGTCGGACTCCTGACCACCGGCCCGGTGAACCGGTGCGGGCGCTCCGCCGCGTCCCAGGCCGGCCAGCCCGGATCGCCTTCGGTGGCGTAGCGCACCCAGGCGGCGTGCATCTCGTCCGCCAGTTCCCGGGGCACGTCCGGGCCGGCCAGCCAGGAGGCCTCGGGCACGTCCAGGGTGTCGAAGACGAACCCGAGCTCCAGGGCGTGGCAGGACCCCATGCCGGGGACGCCCGACTCCCAGGCGAACTCGTACACGTGGCAGGGCGCCGCGCCGCGGGAGCGGGCCAGCGCGCGCAGCGGGTCGCGCAGCAGGTGGTCGGTGAGGAGCTGGCCGAGCACCTCCCCCGCCCCGCGCCCGGCCGGAGCCGCCCGCCGGGCGCGCACCTCGGCCAGCCCGCGGCCGCTGCGCAGCATCCCGAACCCGAGGGCGAGCGGGCCGAGCCGGTCCAGCCGCGGGAGCAGCCCGGTGGGGGCGAGCCACAGCCGGTACTCCTCCGCGGTCCAGCCCAGCAGCAGCGGGACCCCGCGGGCCGCCCGCCCGGCCGTCAGCGCGGTCCTCGGGTCCTCGGGGAGCAGGTCCCCGTCCGTCACGATCCCGAAGGCCGGGCCGCCGATCAGCGGGCTGGACCGGCGCAGTACGGCGGCCTGCGCGGCGAGCAGGGCGGTGCGGTCCACCGCGGCGAAGGCGGCGGCCGTCGCCGGCACCTTCAGCCCGCCCGCCATCCGCCGCACCATGGCCCGGACCTTGTCCCGCGGCAGGGCCTCGGGGGCGCCGCTCTGGAGCACCGCGCGGGCGAAGAGGCCCTGGGCGCGCGGGGCGGCGAGCAGGGCGCCGATGCTGATGGCCCCGGCGGACTCGCCGAAGACGGTGACGCGGTCCGGGTCCCCGCCGAAGGCCGCGATGTTGTCGCGCACCCATTCGAGGGCGGCGACCTGGTCGCGCAGGCCGCGGTTCTGGGGGGCGTCGGGGAACACCCCGAAGCCCTCCACGCCCAGCCGGTAGTTGACCGACACCAGCACCACGCCGTCCCGGGCGAAGGCCCGGCCGTCGTAGACGGGCACGGCGGAGGAGCCTCGGGTGAGGGCCCCGCCGTGGATCCACACCATGACCGGCAGGCGCGCCGAGGGTGCGGGGTCCGGGGTCCACACGTTCAGGTTGAGGCAGTCGTCGCCCGGCACCTCGGGGTCGGGGAGCAGGGAGGCGAACGGCTCCGGGTAGGGCACCTTCGGCGCGGTCGGCCCGTACGCGGCCGCCTCGCGTGTGCCCTCCCACGGCTCGGGCGGGGCGGGCGCGGCGAACCGCAAGGGGCCGAACGGGGGAGCCGCGTACGGGATGCCGCGGAAGACGGCGATCCCGTCCTCGGTCCGGCCGCGGACCCTGCCGTACCGGGTCCTGACCACGGGCTGCGCGTTCTCCATCGGGTGCTCCCCCGGCTCCTGCGTACACATGTGCCCGCCCATCCCAGCACCGCCGGGGCCGCGGCGCCAGCTGCCCCATCGGGTGACCTCGCGTGACCTGCGTCCGGACGGGTGGTTGAGCCCGGAGGCGGCCGGGTCCGGCTCCGCCGCCATCGGCACCGCCGATCCCACCGACACCGCGAGGCTTCCATGCGTTTCCACCCCTCCCTCCTCCTGGCGGCCGCCGCAGCGGCGACGGCCGGCGCGGGCAGCGCCCACGCCGCCGGGGCGGACTTCCAGTACCTGGGGACCGACGACAAGGTGCACGTCATCCGGCACGCCGAGGGCTGCGTACCCGCCTCGGGCGGCGCGGGGCAGGGGGTGGTCAACCACTCCGGCCGGGCGGCGGTGCTGTACGCGACCCCCGACTGCACCGGGACGCCGCGGGACGTGGTGCCCGCCGGGGCGAGCAAGGTCGTCTCCGGTTTCGGCTCGGTGGAATTCCCCGTCACCAGGTAGGCCCAACGGCCGTGACCATGAGGCTCCGCCTGCGTTGTATGCCATGTCAACGCCGCGGGGCTCCCGCGGCTCTTCACCTCTCAAGGAGATCTCGATGTCGCGTATCGCGAAGGTGGCAGCCGTCACCGCTGCCGCCGGCAGTGTTCTGGCCGCCGGCGCCGGTATGGCCGCTGCCGATGCCGGAGCGCACGGTGCTGCGATCGGTTCCCCCGGCGTCGGCTCGGGCAACGTCGTCCAGGTTCCGATCCACGTTCCCGTCAACGTGTGCGGCAACACGATCAACCTGGGTGGGCTCCTGAACCCGGCGTTCGGCAACCAGTGCCTGAACGTTTCGGACCACGAGGAGAAGAGCGCCTACGGCGACTAGTCCTTGCCGGACCGGTTGTGTCACCCGGCCCCCCGTCGCAGCTGCGGCGGGGGGCCGTTGCCGTGGGGTCCGTGCGGAGCCCCCGGGCCCGGTCCCCGCGGGGGCGGACCCGCCGCCGTCAGACCTCGTAGCGGTAGATGCCCTTGTGGCTCAGGAGCTCGCCGGGGGTGGCGTCCCAGGGGGGCATGGGGTCGTCGAGGGTCAGCACCCGGCCGCGCTGGCGGTCCCAGCGGTCGAGCGGGGCGGCGGGCAGGTAGCCGGAGCGGGGGTGGCGGGCCTGCCAGCGGTCCCAGACGAGGTCCACGAAGGCGTGGTGCAGCCAGAAGACGGGGTCGTTGGGGGCGGTGCCGCCCGTCATGTGGCCGCCGATCCACTGGTGGACCTTGTTGTGGTTGCTCCACCGCTCACTGCTGTTCCTGGCCCAGCCCTCCAGCTTGTTGCGGAAGCTGCCCGAGGCGCGGGAGTCCCAGGGGGAGGCGTCGTACGCCGGCTCGTCGAGGGCCCATTGCAGCTCGGCGGCGGTGGGCAGGCTGATGGGCTTGTGGGGGCGGCCGAGGTTGCGGGTCAGGTAGACGGCCTCGGTGACGCCGACGGTGATCTCCCAGTTGCCCCGGTCGTAGGCGAAGGGGCCGGTGGCGACCTTCCGCTCGGGGCCCCGCCCGGTACCGCCCATGAAGTCGTCGGCCCAGAGGGAGGAGGCGGGGCTGCGGTCGGCGGTCCAGTCCCAGTAGGGGACGGACACCTTCGGGTCCAGGGCCTGGAGGGCCCGCTCGAACTCCAGCAGGTAGCGGCGGTGCCAGGGGAAGAACGAGGGGGACATGTGCCCCACGCGCAGGCCGTCGTCGTCGTCCGGCACGAAGTACTTGTCGTGGGTGCGGACGAACTCGTCGTAGGTGCCGTTGCGCTTGAGCTCCAGCACGGCGGCGACGAAGCGCTTGCGCTGGGCGCTCGTGAGGTTCTTCTGGTTCTGGCGGGTGTACACGCGGGCGGTTCCCCTTCCGGCCTGGGCGTGGCGGGTGGCGGCGGTCAGCCGTGGTGGGCGGGTGCGGCGGCGAGGCGGACGGTGCCGAGCTCGTCCACCGCGGCGCGGGCGAGGTCCCGCGGGCTGTCGAAGGACTCGAAGTGGTTGACCCCGCTGAGGTAGCTGCCGTCGGCGCGGCGCATGACGTGCAGGGGGCGGCCGTCGATGCGCACGTCGAGCGCGCTGCGGGCGTCCGCGGCGGCCGGGAAGGCGCTGATGTGGCGGCCCCGGTAGGTCTCCTCGAAGAGCGGGGCGGGGCCGGGGGCCGGGGCGGGGCGCGGGCCGGGGGTGGCGGCCGGGGCCACGGTGCGGCGGGAGCGCAGCACCGGGGTGAGGGCCGCGGCCGTGGCCGAGACCACGCCCGCGGTGAAGACCGTACGGAGGACTGCGCGGCGGGTGGACGTGGTGCGCGGGGGCGCGGTGCGGGGGTGGGGGCGCATGGGATCTCCTCGGTTCTCGGAAGGCCGCCTCTGCGGTCTAACGCGGGGGTGGTGCCGAGGTCACCGGGCGGCGCCGCCGCCGTTCTCCGGGGGCTCCGCCCCGGCCCCCGCGCCCCGGACTCCCCCGGCCCGGGGATCCGCCGCGCCGGGGCCCCGTCAGGCCGGGGGGCCGGGGAGGTCGGCGAGGGTGGCCACGCGGCTGCGGTGGTGGCCGGGGGTGCCGAAGGCCAGGGCGGCGGACTTGGCCCGTTTGAGGTGGACGTGGGCGGGGTGCTCCCAGGTCATGCCGATGCCGCCGTGCAGTTGGACGCACTCCTCCGCGGCGTGCACGGCCGCGTCCGAGCAGGCGGCCTGGGCCACGGCCACGGCGAGTGCGGTGTCCGGGGCGCCGGTGGCGAGGGCGTCGGCGGCGTTGCGGGCGGCCGCGCGGGCTCCGGCGATCTCCAGCCAGAGCTGCGCGAGCCGGTGCTTGAGCGCCTGGAAGGAGCCCACGGGCCGGTTGAACTGGTGGCGGCCGCGCACGTGGCGGACGGTCTCGGCGAGGCACCACTCCGCCAGCCCGAGCTGTTCCGAGGCGAGGAGTCCCGCCCCTGTCTCGAGCGCCCGCGCCAGGGCGGCCCCGGCGGCGCCGGGCCCGGCGAGCAGCTCCCCCGGGGCGTCCGCGAGGGTGACCCGGGCGAGCGGCCGGGTGAGGTCGAGGGGGACCTGCGGGGCGAGGCCGGCGTCCGCGGCCCGTACGGCGTACAGCCCGGTGTCGGCGGGGACGAGGAGGACGTCGGCGGCCGCGGCATCGGCGACCGCGGGGACCGTGCCGCAGAGGCGGCCGCCGCCCTCGTCGCGGACGGCGGCCGGAACGGGAGCGCCGGGGCCGAGGGTGAGCGGCACGGCCAGGACGCAGACCGTGGTGCCCGCGGCGAGTCCGCCGAGCAGGGCGGCCACGGCGGGGCGGGCGGTGTCGCAGCCGAGGAGGGCCGCGGCGGCCACCACGGGGCCGGTCAGGTAGGGCAGCCGGGCCGCGGACCGGCCGAGTTCCTCCAGGACCACGGCGGCCTCGCGGGGCCCGGCGCCCTGCCCGCCGAGCTTCTCGGGCACGAGGAGACCGGCGGCGCCGATGCCCCGGGCGAGGATGCGCCACAGGTCCGCGTCGTACGGGTCCCCGGCCTCGGCGCGGGCGAGGCCCGCCACCGGGTCGGCGGCCCGGTCGTCGAGCAGGGCGCGTACGGCGGCGCGCAGGTCTTCTTCGGCGGCGGTGTAGAGCAGGTCGGGGGTGGCGGTCATCGGGCCAGGTCCTTCCAGGGGAGGTCCTTGTCGTCGCGGGGTTCGGCGGGCAGGCCGAGGATGCGTTCGGCGACGATGTTGAGGAGGATCTCGCTGGTGCCGCCCTCGATGGAGTTGCCCTTGGCGCGCAGGTAGCGGTATCCGGCGTCGCGGCCGGTGAAGTCGACGTGTTCGGGGCGGCGCATCGTCCAGTCCTCGTACAGGAGGCCCTCCTCGGCGAGGAGTTCCACCTCCAGTCCGCTGATCTCCTGGTTGAGGCGGGCGAAGGCCAGCTTCATGCCGGAGCCCTCGGGGCCGGGGCGGCCGGCGGCGAGCTGCTGGCGCAGCCGTTCGCCGGTGAGCCGGGCCACCTCGGCCTCCACCCACAGGTGCAGCAGCCGCTGGTGGAGCTCGTGGGTGCGCAGGTCGGGCCGGTCCCGCCAGGTGGCGGCGACGGGGGCGATCATGCCGCCTTCGCGGGGCAGCCGCATGCCGCCGATCGCGACGCGTTCGTTCATGAGGGTGGTGCGGGCGACCTCCCAGCCCTGGCCGACGGCCCCGAGCCGGTGCGCGTCGGGGATGCGGACCCCGGTGAGGAACACCTCGTTGAACTCGGCCTCGCCGGTGAGCTGGCGCAGCGGCCGGACCTCGACGCCGGGGTCGGTCATGTCGCAGAGGAAGTACGTGATGCCCTGGTGTTTGGGCAGCGCGGGGTCGGTGCGGGCGACGAGGATGGCCCAGCGGGCCAGGTGGGCGCTGGAGGTCCACACCTTCTGGCCGTCCACGATCCAGTCCCCGCCGTCCGCCTCCCGTACGGCGCGGGTGGCGAGGGCGGCGAGGTCGGAGCCGGCGCCGGGTTCGCTGAACAGCTGGCACCACACCTCCTCCCCCGTCCACAGGGGGCGCAGGAAGCGCTGCTTCTGCTCCTCGGTGCCGTACGCGAGGATCGTGGGGGCGGCCATGCCCAGGCCGATGCCGATGCGGCGGGGGTCGTTGTCGGGGGCGCCGGCGTCGGTGAGGAGGGCATCGACGAGGGCCTGGAGGGTGCGCGGGGCGCCGAGGCCGCCGAGGCCCTCCGGGAAGTGGACCCAGGCGAGGCCGGCGTCGAAGCGGGCGCGGAGGAACTCGGTGCGGCCGGTCCGGGCGGGCGGGTGCGCGGCGAGGAACTCCTCGGTGCGGCGGCGCAGTTCCTCCGCCCCGGGGCCGGGGCCGGTGCCGGGGGCGCCGGTGCGGGGTGCCGGGCTCATCGGGGGCCGCCTGCGGGGAGGACGGCGATGCGGCCGGTGGTGGCGCCGTCGGCGAGCCGCTGGACGGCGTCGGCGGCGGCGTCCAGCGGGACCCGTTCGCTGACCAGGGGGTGGATGGCGCCGGTGGCGGCGAGCGCGGTGAGCTCCTCGTGGCAGGCGCGGACGGCGGCCGGGTCGCGGGTGGCGTACAGGCCCCAGTGCAGGCCGACGATGGAGTAGTTCTTGACGAGGGCGTGGTTGAGGGCGGGGGCGGGCACGGTGCCGCCGGCGAAGCCGACGACGAGGATGCGGCCCTCGAAGGCGATGCACTTGGCGGAGGCCGCGTAGGCCTCTCCGCCGACCGGGTCGTAGACCACGTCGGCGCCGCGTCCGCCGGTGAACTCCTTGACCCGGGCGGCGATGTCCTCGGTGCAGCGGTCGATCACGAGGTCGCAGCCGAGCTCCTCGGCCACGCGGGCCTTGGCCTTGCCGCCGGCCACGCCGATGACGGTGGCCCCGGCGGCCTTGCCGAGCTGTACGGCGGCGCTGCCCACCCCGCCCGCGGCGGCGTGCACGAGGAGGGTCTCCCCGGGCTGCAGGCGGGCGCGGCGGCGCAGGCCGAACCAGCCGGTCTGGTAGCCGATGTGGAGGGCGGCGGCCTCGGCGTCGTCGAGGGACTCGGGCGCCGGGAGCAGGGCGGCCGCGTCGGCGGTGGCGTACTCGGCGAAACCGCCGTGCGGCAGGCGGGGGTTGGCGATCACCCGGCGGCCGTCCTCGGTCTCCCCGCAGATCTCCACCCCGGGGGTGAAGGGGAGGTCGGGCCGGATCTGGTACCGGCCGCGGACCAGGAGGGCGTCGGGGAAGTTGACGTTGGCGGCGAGGACCTTCAGGCGGACCTCGCCGGCTCCGGGTTCCGGCCGGTCCACCGTTTCGAGGCGCATGGCCTCGCGGGGTTCGCCGTGGGTGTGTACTCGCCAAGCCTGCATCCGGGGCCTCCAGCCGCCGTCGAGGGACCGTACTCCGCGGCATACTAAGCGGTCGCTTGGCCTCAGGGGAACCTGCCCGTCCCACCCGCGGGTGACATCCGGCCGGAACCGGCGCGGGCCTGGCCTTCTCCGGGGGCGCGCGCTAGGGATGCGCCATGAGCGAGCCCGAGTTCCCCGCCGGATCCCCCGCCGGATCCCCCGCCGCATCCGGCCCGCCCGACGCGCCCGGCCCGCGCGACGTGTCCGGCCCGCGCGACGTGTCCGGCCCGCCCGGCCTGCCTGCTCCGCCGCCGCTCGGGGCCTGCGCCCTGCCGCCCGGTACGTACGCGGGGCGGGTGGTGCTGGTCACCGGGGGCGGCTCGGGGCTGGGCAAGGCCATCGCGGCCGAGTTCGCGCGGCTCGGAGCCGATCTGGTGATCGCGGGGCGCACGGCCGGGCGGCTGCGGGCCGCCCGCGAGGAGCTCGCGGCGCTCGGCGGCGGGCGCGTGAGCACGGCCGTGTGCGACATCCGGGATCCCGAGCGCATCGCCGAGGTGTTCGACGCGGCCGAGGCGGCCTGCGGGCTGCCCGACGTGCTGGTCAACAACGCCGCCGCCAACTTCCCCTGCCCGGCCGAGGACCTGTCCCCCAACGCCTGGCGGGCGGTCGTGGACATCACGCTGACCGGCACCTGGTTCGCCACCCGCGAGTTCGGCCGCCGCCATCTGGCCGCGGGCACCCCCGGCTCGATCCTCAGCGTCGGCGCCTCGTACGCCTGGACCGGCGGTCCGGGCTTCGCGCACAGCGCGGCCGCCAAGGCCGGGGTGAAGAACCTGGTGGAGACCCTCGCCGTCGAGTGGGGCCCGTACGGGATCCAGGTGAACGGGCTGGTGCCGGGACTCATCCCGCACCCCGACATGACCGGGGACATCCGGGCGGGGCTGGCCGGGGCCGGTCCCGCGGCGGCCGGGGCGCGGCAGCCCGCCCGGCGCGTGGGGCTGCCCCGGGAACTCGGCTGGGCGGCCACCTTCCTGGCCTCCCCCTACGCGCGCTTCATCACCGGGCACACGCTGGTGGTGGACGGGGCGAACTGGCAGCGGCGCGCGGTGGTGGCCCCGGCCGCCGTGCCGGTACGGGAGCAGCTGGGGCGGGGGCCGTTCACGGACGGCGGGTGAGCAGCGGCGGCGGGGCACATTCCGGCCCCGCCAGGGGGCACCTCCCCGAGGTAGCCGGGGAGTTCGGGGCACGGAGGTGCGGGGGCGGAGCCCCCGGAGCCCGGCGACGGGGCGGGACCGGGCGGGGCGGACGGGGCGGGGGGCGGGGGGGGCGAGCCCGGGCGCAGGACGGGGGGCCGAGCCCGGGACCGGGCGGGGCGGGGACGAGCCCGGGGGGCCGGGCAGGGCGGGGGGGCGAGCCCGGGCGCAGGGCGGGGGGCCGAGCCCGGGACCGGGCGGGGCGGGGCGTGCCCGGGGGTCCGGGCAGGGCGGGGCGGGGGCGAGCCCGGGGGGCCGGGCGGGGCGGGGGCCGGGTCAGCGGCCGCCGAACTCCGGGGGGCGGCGGGCCGCACGGGCCCCGTAGCCCTCGGCGCAGTCCTCCGAGGTGAGGGTGAGGGCCGCGGTCATCGCGGTCCGCTCCAGGGCGGCCGCCAGCTGCGCGTCGGCGAACGAGTCCACCGAGCGCTTCACCCCCTGCACGGCGAGCGGGGCGTTGGCGGCGATCTCCTGCGCCACCGCCCGCGCCTCGGCGGCGAGGGAGTCCGCCGGGACCACCAGCTGGACGAGGTTGAGCCGGTGCGCGGTGGCGGCGTCGATGCGCCGGCCGGTGAGCGCGAGGAACTTCGCCCAGCCCGCACCCGCCTCCCGGGCGATCCGCAGGTCCCCGCCGGCGTCCACGGCCACGCCCAGGCGGGTCTCGGGGAGGGCGAAGACCGCGTCCTCGGCGGCCACGCGGATGTCGGCCATGAGGGCCAGCTCGAAGCCGAAGCCGATGCAGTGGCCCTGCACGGCGGCGACCACGGGCTGCGGGAGCCGGGCGAGGACGTTGAAGCGCTCGTGCACCCAGCGGATGCCCTCGTAGTAGTTGCGGGTGCGGGCGGCCGCGGAGTCCCCGGTGATGGCGCCGCCGGGGGCGGTCACGTCGATGCCGGCGCAGAAGGCCCGGCCCTCGGCGCAGAGCAGGACGGCGCGCACGGCCGGGTCGAACCTGATCCGGTCGGCCAGCAGGCCGAGCTGGCGGCTGGACTCCCAGCTCCAGCCGTTGAGCGTGGCCGGGCGGCAGAGGGTGAGGACCGCGATCCCGTCCTCCCCGACGCGGAGGCGGATCCGCTCCTCGCCCTCTGCGATCTCCGTGCCGGTCGTGTCGATCACCGCAGCGCACCCCCGATTCTGACGATGCGTCAGGATAGGGGGCCGGGCTCAGCGGGGGAAGACCTCGAAGGGCACGGCGGGCCGGCCGCCGAACCGGGCCGCGGTGCGCTCGGCGGTGCCGGCGAGGAAGGTGCGGCAGTACTCCTCGGGGTCCTGGTCGGTGAGCCCCTCGATGTACGCGCGGTGCTCCAGCAGGGACCGTACGGAGCGCTCCAGACCGGCGGTGGCGTCCGCGGCGTGGGTGGGCGAGGGGGAGTTGGCGACGGCCACCCAGCGCACCCCGCCCCACGGCTCCAGCCCCTGCTCGGCGAGCTCGGGGAAGATCCACCGGTTGCCGGCGTCGGCCGCCGCGTCGAGGACGGCCCGGCCGACGGCCCGGTGGTCGGGGGTGTTCCAGAAGCCGCCGGGGCCCGGCCCCCAGGTGTCGCGGTGGTTGAGGGTGACGAGGAGTTCCGGGCGGTGCCTGCGGATGGCCGCGGCGATGTCCCGGCGCAGGGCGGTGCCGTACTCCAGCACGCCGTCGCGGTGGTCGAGGAACTCGACCGTCTGCACCCCGACCACCGCCGCGCTCGCCCGCTGTTCGGCCTCGCGCAGCGGGGCGCAGACCTCCGGGGCGAGGCCGTCGATACCGGCCTCGCCGCGGGTGGCGAGCAGGTAGACGACCTCGCGGCCGCCGTCGGTCCAGTCGGCGATGGCGGCGGCGCAGCCGTATTCGAGGTCGTCGGGATGGGCGACGACGGCGAGGGCGCGCTGCCAGTCCGTGGGCATGGGTTCCAGCTGGTCGGTCATGATCGAACGATAGGCGATGCGGGGGTGGGGGCCTGCGAACGGGCGCTGGGCGAGGGCGAGATGACCCCGCCCTGCCTCTGCTTCCCACCCCACGAGGGGCGGCTGCTCGCCGGGCGGGGCCAAATCCAGCCCCTCCGGCGCTTGAGGAGCGGGTCCGGGCAGAGCCCGGTGCCCGGCGCCAGCCGGGTTGCTCTTGGGGCTCCGCCCCAAACCCCGCGCCTCAAACTCCCCCAGCCCCAGGGGGTTGGGAGGTACCCCCTGGCGAGGCTGGAAGTTTCCCC
>NZ_JBVIDV010000018.1:0-198765 GCF_055572195.1 Streptomyces sp. NPDC030809 | reverse complement strand
AACCTCATCCACCGAAGTGGACGGGGTATCAACTAATCTGGCGTTGATTTTTGGCACGCTGTTGAGTTCTCAAGGTGCGGACGCTTCCTTTGTACCGACCCTCGCGGGCTTTCCTCCGGGCGCTTCCTTCGTTCTTGCGTTTCCGACTCTATCAGATCTTTCCGATCCGATTTCCTCGGCGCTTTCCGTTTCCGGCGCTTTCGCGCTTTCCCCTTCCGGCGGTTCCGACTCTATCAGATCCTTTCGGGCCTGACTCCCAGTCAGCGGGCTTTGCCTTCCGGGCTGTTGGGCCCTTCCGGCGACCTGGACTCTAGCGGATTTCCCAGGCGGCCCATAATCGGGCCCCGGCAATGAATTCGGGCATGCCGAATTCACACCCGCAAGGGTGAGTCGTAGGTAATGGTTCGGCTGCTTCGGGCCCGTCGTCGACAGGACCTGCTCAAGCAGCTTGACTACGCTAGTGGCCGGGGCGGGTCACGTCAAGTTGACTCGGGGCAGATCATCGGACCCCGGACGTGGAACCGCGAGGGCTCGGGCATCATCTTGGTCCGTACATCCGTCTGTCAGGGACGGGACAGGGCGGGGGGACGGACATGCAGGCACTCGGTGGGGCATTTGGTGCGGTCTTCGGGCTCGTCGGCCTGTTGTTCGCAGGGGTGGGCGTGACGATGGGCGTCATCTTGGTGCGGCGGATCCGGCTGCGGAGCCGGACCCTGGCGCACGGGCTGACGGCGGAGGCCCGCTGTCTGGAGACCTACGTCTCCCACACCCGTTCCCTCGGGCCGCGAGCCGACGGGCACGGCAGCATGAGCAGCCGCCACGTGATCCTCGGCTTCCGTACCCGGGACGGGCAGGAGATCCGTGTCCAGGACACCTCCGGGGTCCCCAGGGTCGTCGGGGACTTCGTCTCCGTCCGCTACCTTCCCGAGCACCCGCAGCACGCGGTTCCCATGGGGCCGGCCGCTGTCGGGATCAAGGCGGTCGCCGTGTTCGGGCTCGCCTTCTGCACGGTCTTCACGTGCGTCGGGCTGTTCTTCGCCTCGCTCGGCTTCGGCTTCGGCTACGCGACCTGGGAGTTCCCGGGCTCCGGCTCCAGCGTCGAGATCACCGAGAACCCCGAGTTCCCCTGAGCCCTACTCGGGCCCGGGCACGGTGTCGGCCGCCTGCCGGGTCCGCTCCCGGCGGGCGCGTATCGCGCGCGTCGCACGGGTGAGGCCGTATCCGAGCAGCCACGGCAGCAGGGTGATCGCTCCCGGGTACACCAGGAGGTAGCCGATGAGGTCCTCCCGGAACGTCGAGTCGTCCCAGGTGTCCGGCGGCATGATCACGGCCGTGGCCGAGACCGCGACCGGCAGGAGTGGCATCAGCACCGACCAGAGCCGCGGCCGCCAGCCGGGGCTCCGGGCGCACCAGGACCCCAGCGCCGCCATGATGAAGGGCCCGAACGGCACCCAGAAGAACACCGGGACGAACAGCACCGCCCACCACTCGTCCCCACCCCCGAACATCATCGAAGCCCCCCTGACACAGTCCGATCCCGGGCCGGTCCCCCGTCCCCGCCCGGCTTCCGTCCGTTCCGAGGATGGCACGGGGCACTGACAACGCGCCCCGGACTTCGCGGGGCGCAACCGGTGTGCGGGACCGGTGCCCGGCAGCGGCGCGGATGGCGGTCGGCGACGGGCGCGGGGGCGGGTCCGGTGCCAGGCTGGGGCCACAGGACACCGGCGGAAGGGCACGGCCATGATCACCACTGACTTCGTCCCCGGCTCACCCTGCTGGCTCGACCTCGGCTCGCCCGACGTGCCGGCCGCGGCGGCCTTCTACGGCGCCGTCCTCGGGTGGCAGTACGAGCCGATGGAGGAGCCGGCGGGTGAGTCGGCGGGTGAGTCGCAGGACATGGAAGGCGGGATGTTCCGCAAGGACGGCAAGATCGTCGCCGGTCTCGGCAAGCTCACCGAGGAAGGCGCCCGCTCCGCCTGGATGCTCTACTACACCGTGGCCGACGCGGACGCGACGACCCGGGCGGTCGAGAGCGGCGGCGGCACGGTGCGGGTGGCTCCGAAGGACTTCGAGGACTACGGGCGGATGGCCCAGTACACCGACCCCCTGGGCGGGCAGTTCGCCGTCTGGCAGCCCGGCTCGGACCTGGGCGTGGAGCTGGTGGACCAGCCGGGATCGCTGTCGTGGACCGAGCTGTACACGACCGATGCGGCGGCCGCGAAGGACTTCTACCGCGGGGTCTTCGGCTGGCAGTTCGAGGACATGGAACTGCCGGGCGGCGGGAGCGCGTACTCCCTGATCACTCCGGCCGGGCTGCCGCAGGAGCGGATGCACGGCGGGCTCATGCAGCTGCCCGCCGAGCACCTCACGCTGACGGGCGGACGGGCGTACTGGCACCCGGTCTTCAACGTCGCCGACTGCGATGCGGCCGCGGCGCAGGTCACCGCGAACGGCGGCAGCCTGCAGATGGAGCCGGAGGACATGCCGGGCGTCGGCCGGCTGGCCGTCTGCCTGGACCCGTGGAAGGCGGACTTCGTGGTGCTGGTGCCCACGGCGGACGCGGTGGTGGCCCCGGCCGCGGGATGACGGCGGCGCTCCCGGCACCGTACGGACGGGCGATGTACAGGGTCTGCCTGACGGGCGGTGTGCGGCCGGTCGGTCATGCCGGTTGCCGGACCCAGGCCCACGGGGTGTGGGCCCGGGGCACGGCTTCCGCGGCCGGCACCGGGCCGGGCGGGGTGCCGTCGCCGAAGGGCCGCCCGCCCAGGCGCTCGCGGCCGTGGGGGGTGAGCCAGCCCGACAGGTCCGGTCCGGCGGGGACGATGCCGGTCGGATTGATGTCGGAGTGCACGATGTAGTAGTGCCGTTTGATGTGGTCGAAGTCGACGGTGTCGCCGAAACCGGGTGTCTGGAACAGGTCCCGGGCGTACGCCCACAGCACGGGCATCTCGGCGAGCTTGCGCGCGTTGCACTTGAAGTGGCCGTGGTAGACGGTGTCGAAGCGCACGAGGGTGGTGAAGAGCCGCACGTCGGCCTCGGTGATCGTGTCGCCGACGAGGTAGCGGGAGTGCGCGAGCCGGTCGGCGAGCTCGTCGAGGCGGGCGAACAGCGCCTCGTACGCCTTCCGGTACGCGGCCTGTGATCCGGCGAATCCGGCCCGGTAGACCCCGTTGTTCACGTCCTCGTAGACCACTGCGTTGAGGGCGTCGATCTCCTTCCGGAGGGCGGCGGGGTAGAGCGCGGGTGCCCCGTCGCGGTGGTGTGCGGTCCACTCCAGGGACAGGTCGAGGGTGATGCGGGGGAAGTCGTTGGTCACGACCCGTCCGGTGTGCACGTCGACGATGGCCGGCACGGTGATGCCGCGGTCGTAGCCGGGGTCCCGGGCGAGGTAGGCGTCCCGGAGGCGTTCGATGTCGAGCACCGGGTCCCGGCCGCCGGGATCGAGGTCGAAGGTCCAGCTGCGTTCGTCGTGGACGGGTCCGGCGATGCCCATGGAGAGGGCGTGTTCGAGTCCCAGGAGGCGCCGGACGATCACCGCGCGGCTCGCCCAGGGGCAGGCGCGGCTGACCACCAGCCGGTAGCGGCCGGGCTGCACCTGGTGGCCCTCGCGCCCGTCGGCGGTGATCCGCGTGGTCAGGTACCGGCTGTCGCGCTCGTAGGCGCGGCCGGCGTGTACGTAGCTCACGCCCGGCTGCTACCCGCGGCGGGCCGATGTCACCACGGGAACCGGGCCCGGCCGCTGCGGCGAGAGCCAGCACCACGGGCACGGGCGCGAGCGCCGAGGTGCGCAACGAGCCCGGCGCGAGCCGGGCTCAGGCAGGGTGCCCGGCCTCGATGTCGCTCACGGCGCTCAGCGTCAGCGGTCTCCCGCGGCCGGCGGCCGCCGGCCCCACCCGGACCGCGTCCAGCAGGAAGCCCACGTGGTCCCCGCCCTCGGTGCGGCCGAGGACCCGGCCGAGGAACCATCCCGCCACCCCGTCCAGGACCGGCGTGCCCTCGTCCCCGTGCGGCTGCCACGACACCTGCCCGAACTTGTCCGTGCGGTCGTCCCCGGTCGTGCCGCCGAAGAGCTCGGCCAGGGCGTGCTGCCCGGGAAGCAGGGCGTGTACGGCCAGGTGGCGGCTCTGCTGCGCGACGCGGTACGTACGGTTCGCCACGGAGAGCCACACCATGAAACGGGGCGGCTCGATCGAGCACTGCGAGGCGAAGCCGACCAGGCAGCCGGCGCGCTCCCCGCCCGCTGCCGCGGTGACGACGTACACGGGCGGGTCGAGGAGATCGGCGAACCGGTCGAACGCGCCGGGTCCGCTCGTCACGGTCCCGGAGTGTGCGTCCGCCGTGCGTTCTTCGTCCATGGGTAGCTCCTGCCCGCCCGCCTCCCGGGTCAACGCGTCCGCCGGTCGGTGCACGGAGCCGAGCCGGGGCGGGCCGGGAGGCCGGGCGGGGGTTACCGTGGCTCGCATGAGTGCCGACCCGCCGGCCGCACCGACGGCAGCCTGTCCGGATTGCACCCGCCTGCGCCAGTCGGCGCCGCAGCCCGCCGGGTCCGTGCCGGACCTGCTCACCGCGGGACCCGGGGCGCCCGGGACCCCGTCCCACCCGTTCCGGGCGCTGGCGCGCCATCTGGCCAACCGCCACCTGGACCTCGTCCCGGGCTGGGTCGAGGGGTGCGCGCGGTGCGAGGAGGTGAGCGCGGCGCTGCGGGAGGCGGCGGAGCAGGGGCTGCTCGGGGCGGGCGCGGCCCAGGCGGGCGCCGAGCACCGGGCGCTGCACCTGCTGGCCGGTTCCGGCTGGTAGCCGCCCTGCCGGAAGCCGGCGGCCGGGCGGGCCGGGTCCGCACCCCGCAGCGGGCCCCGGGCGGTCCCGAGCGGCGCACGCCCCCCGGAGTCAGGGGGCCACGGCGACCGGCCGCGGGCTGCCGGCGAGGCGCCACGGCGACCGGCTGGGAGCACGGTCCACCGGTTACCGGCGCGACCGCTGCGCGTCCACGATCTGCCGTACGGAACCGTCGGTGCCCGCCCGGGTCTGGACCCGCTCGGCGAACCGGGGGAACTGGCCGGCGACCGCGCTGAGCAGGCGCAGTTCGAGCGGGGCCACGTTGACCTCGCACAGGTCGCGCCGGACGGCTCGTACGACCCCGTCGGCCACCTGGGCGGGGGTGACGGTCCTGATGCCGTTCGGCGTGGCGGCGCCGGTGGCCGCGAACATGCCAGCGTCGCGGACGAATCCCGGCTGCACCAGGGACACGCCCACGCCGGTTCCGGCGAGGTCCTGCCGCAGGGCGAGGGCGAATCCGCGCAGTCCGAACTTGGTGGCGTTGTAGAGGGAGGTGGAACGGGTCGCGGCCTTGCCGGAGAGGGAGCCGACGAGCACGATGTGGCCGCGGCCGCGGGCCACCATCCGCTCGGCGAGCAGGCGGGACAGCAGGATCGGGGCGCGCAGGTTGACGTCGAGGGCGCGGTCCACCTGCTCCTCGCTGTAGTCGAGCAGCTCTCCGCTCGCGGGCAGGGCCGCGTTGGCGACGAGGACGTCCGTGTCGGCGCAGGTCTCGGCCAGCCGGGCCACGTCGGCCCGTACCGCGAGGTCGGCGAGCACGGGCCGGGCGCCGTGGGCGTCCGCGGTGGCCTTGAGGGCGTCCTCGCGGCGTCCGGTGACGGTGAGTTCGGCCCCGGAGGCGGCCAGGCGCGCGGCCAGGGCCTCGCCCAGGCCGCCCGTGGCGCCGGTGAGCAGAACCCGTGTTCCAGATATGTCCATGACAATCCCCTGCCTTCGCCCGTCCCGCTGTTCGTTCGAACGAACAGTAGGGAGCCCACCACCCCTTGTCCAGACGGAACAAGGGAGTTGGGCGGCAGGCCGGGGCAGGTCCGGAGCCCGCAGCGGGCCGGTCGGCCGGCACCCGCCATTTGGCAGAATGCCGCCATGTCCCCTGCTTCCGACACCCGCCAGAGCATCGTCGACGCCGTACTGCGGATCATCGGGCAGGACGGCGTGGCGGCCGTGACCAACCGGCGGATCGCCAAGGAGGCAGCGGTCTCGCTGGGTTCCGTCACGTACCACTTCGCCACCCAGCACGAGCTCCTGCGCGAGAGCCTGCTGCACTTCGTGGCCGAGGAGACCCGGCACTTCACCGCACTCGCCGACGAATGCTCCGACGGGATCGACATTGGGCAGGCGGCGGAGGTGGTGGCGCAGGTCGCGGGCGGGAACGCGTTCGACGACCGCCACATCGCCCCGTTCGAACTGTACGTGCAGGCGGGGCGGGACGAGCGGCTGCGGGCGGCGGCCGCCGAGTGCTTCGCCGCCTACGACCTGCTGGCCGCCCGGATCCTGGAGCGGCTCGGGGTACCGGACGCGGAACGGCTGGCCGCGGCGGCCGTCGCGCTGGTCTTCGGCCAGCAGCTGCGCCGCCTCGCCACCGGCGCCCCGGCCGAGGACCTCGTCGACGCCCTCCTCGTCCTCACCCGCCTCGCCCCGGCCGAGCCGCCCGCCGCACCGTAGGCCTGCGGAGATTCGCACCTTCGCAGAGCGGCAACCCCGTACGCCCGCAAGCCCGTACGGAATTTCCCCGTGCGCATGTGAATCCGTCATGCGTGTTCTCACGGCTCTGGGGTCTGCGATGCGCCAGCATCGGAAGCCGAGGAAACACCGAGAAGGAAGAAGGACGGACGTGTCCGGCAGCGAAAGCGAGAACCCGGTAATCCCCTCCCCGGCTCCCACGCCGACCCGGCCCCGGACGAACCGGGACTGGTGGCCGAACCAGTTGGATCTCCAGGTCCTCCACCAGCATTCGCCCCGCGCCAATCCGATGGGCGAGGACTTCGACTACGCGGAGGAGTTCAAGACCCTCGACGTGGAGGCCCTGAAGCGGGACGTCTTCGACGTGATGACGGCCTCGCAGGACTGGTGGCCCGCCGACTACGGCCACTACGGCCCGCTGTTCATCCGGATGAGCTGGCACGCGGCCGGAACGTACCGGATCGCCGACGGCCGCGGCGGAGGCGGCAGCGGCGCCCAGCGCTTCGCACCCCTCAACAGCTGGCCGGACAACGCGAGCCTGGACAAGGCGCGCCGGCTGCTGTGGCCGGTGAAGCAGAAGTACGGGCGGAAGATCTCGTGGGCGGACCTGCTGGTCTTCGCCGGGAACTGCGCCATCGAATCCATGGGGTTGAAGACCTTCGGCTTCGGTTTCGGACGCGAGGACATCTGGGAGCCGGAGGAGATCTTCTGGGGTCCGGAGGACACCTGGCTCGGTGACGAGCGCTATGCCGGAGACCGGGAGCTCACCGGTCCTTTCGGCGCCGTCCAGATGGGTCTGATCTACGTCAACCCGGAGGGCCCGAACGGAAATCCGGACCCGATGGCGGCCGCAAAGGACATCCGCGAGACCTTCGGCCGCATGGCGATGAACGACGAGGAGACGGTCGCCCTCATCGTCGGCGGACACACCTTCGGCAAGTGCCACGGCGCGGTCGACCCCCAGTACGTGGGCCCCGAGCCCGAGGCCTGCCCGCTGGAGGCGCAGGGACTGGGCTGGCCGAACACCTACGGCACCGGCGTCGGCCCGTACGCGCTGACCAGCGGTCTGGAGGGGGCCTGGACCACCGAGCCGACGAAGTGGGACAACGGCTACCTGGACAACCTGTTCGGGTACGAGTGGAAGCTGACGCGGAGTCCCGCGGGCGCCCAGCAGTGGACCCCCGTGGACCCGGCCGCCCAGGACACGGTGCCGGACGCCCACGACCCGTCGAAGCGGCACGCGCCCATGATGCTGACGACGGACCTCGCGCTGCGGACGGATCCGGCCTACCTGCCGATCGCGAAGCGGTTCCACGAGAACCCGGACCAGCTGGCGGACGCGTTCGCCAGGGCCTGGTACAAGCTGCTGCACCGCGACATGGGTCCGGTCTCGCGCTACCTGGGCCCCTGGGTCGCCGAACCGCAGCTGTGGCAGGACCCCGTACCCCCCGCCACCGGTGAGCTGATCGACGACAAGGACGTGGCCGCCCTCAAGGAGAGGATCCTCTCCTCGGGGCTGCCCCTCTCCCAGCTCGCCGCCACCGCCTGGGGGGCGGCGGCCAGCTTCCGCGGCACCGACATGCGCGGCGGCGCCAACGGGGCGCGGATCCGGCTCGCCCCGCAGAAGGACTGGGAGTGCAACGAGGGGCCGCGGACGGCCCAGGTGCTCCAGGCGCTGGAGCAGATCCAGGAGGCCTTCGGCTCCGAGCAGTCCGGCGGGAAGCAGGTGTCCCTGGCCGACCTGATCGTGCTGGGCGGGTGCGCCGCGGTGGAGCAGGCGGCGCGCGAGGCCGGGCACGAGATCACGGTTCCCTTCGCCCCGGGGCGCACGGACGCCTCGCAGGAGCAGACGGACGTGGAGTCCTTCGCCGTGCTGGAGCCGGCGGCGGACGGGTTCCGCAACTACCTGCGCCAGGGCGAGAAGCTGGCGCCCGAGACGCTGCTCCTGGACCGTGCCAACATGCTGACGCTGAGCGCGCCCGAGATGACCGTCCTGGTCGGCGGGATGCGGGCGCTCGGCGCCAACCACGGGGGGTCCCGCCACGGGGTGTTCACCGGCCGCCCCGGGGCCCTGACGAACGACTTCTTCGTCAACCTGCTGGACATGGGCCTGGAGTGGAAGGCCTCGGACACGGTCGAGAACGAGTTCGAGGGCCGGGACCGCAGCACGGGCGAGGTCAAGTGGACCGCCACCGCCGTGGACCTCGTCTTCGGGTCGCACTCGCAGTTGCGCGCCCTCTCCGAGGTCTACGCGAGCGCGGACGCCGAGGAGAAGTTCGTACGGGACTTCGTCGCGGCCTGGGACAAGGTGATGAACCTGGACCGGTTCGACCTGGCCTGAGCGGGGTGCGCGCCCCGGGGCCGGCCGGCCGTGGCTGCGGCCGGCCGGTCCCGGGCGCCGTGCCCGGCGGATCCGGGAGCCCTCGTCCTACAGCCCGCTGGTGTCGAGGTCCAGGCCGAAGGGTGCGGGCAGGCGGACGGCGGTCCCGAAGGGGTGCGGGCCCACCACCCGGGTGTAGCCGAGGCGCCCCGGCTCGGCGAACAGGGTCACCGACCGCTCGATCCGGTCCACGAGGAGGTAGAGCGGGGCCCCGTACTCCGCGTAGCGGCGGCGTTTGACGATGCGGTCGGTGTCGGCGTTGGACTCGCTGGTGACCTCCACGACCAGCAGGGTCTGGTCGGGGACGAGGGCCGCGGCCCCCTTCGCGAGCTCCTCCGGTACGACCGCGAGGTCGGGGACGTACCAGTTGGAGGAGCCGGGCAGGTCCAGATTGCCCGAGCCCTCCACGCACCCGAGTTCCTCGACCCGGTCCTCGATCTGCCGGCGGATCAGCCTGGCCGCGCGCTCGTGGTCCCACGTGGGCGTCACTGGCTCGATGATCCCCTCGACGATCTGGACCCGGTCACCGCGGATGTGCTGCACGGCGTACTTCAGGGCCGGCTCCGGATCGACGCGGGGACCGTGGTCGCCGGGTGAAAGACTCACGTCGCGGACACCTCCTGTGCCGGTCAGCCTACCGGGGCCGAACGCACCCCGCCCTGCGCCGGGTTGGGGGCGGCGGCCGCCGCGAGCTGCCGGCCGCGGCCGCCCCCCGGGACGCGGTGCAGACCGTACGATCCGGGCTTGCGGGCCTCGTCGGCCAGGTACTTGACGATGCCCTGGCAGACGGCCTCCTTGAGCTTGGCGCCGGGGCGGCCGGCGATGTGGAACCCCACTGCGGTGTCGCGGGGGCGGGCGAACTGGAAGATGCCGGCCCCCCGGCCGAGGCTGATGCACTGGCCGGCGAAGAACTGGTTGAGGGCGCCGGGCCGCTGCCCGTCGAGGCGGGCGAGGAGGGTGTCGGCGGCGCGGGCGCCCAGGGGCATCGCGGCCTGGCAGCTCATCCGCAGCGCGAGGCCCGAAGGTGCGGCCGAGTCCCCCGCGGCGACGATCCGGTCGTCGTCCACGCTGGTCAGCGTCTCGTCCGTGAGGAGGCGCCCCAGCGCATCGGTGCTCAGGCCGCTGCGGGCGGCCAGGTCCGGCACGCCGAACCCTGCGGTCCAGATGGTGACCCGGCTCGGCAGCTCCCGCCCGTCGGCCAGGCTCACGGAGTCCTCCCGTACGTCCGTCACCTTCGTGGCGGCGCCTTCCAGGACCGTGACCCCGAGGGCCGCCAGCCGCCCGGCGACCGAGCGGCGGCCGCGGGGGTGCAGGTACGGGCCCAGCACCCCGCCGCAGACCAGGGTCACCCGGCGGCCCTGCTCCGCCAGCTCCGCGGCCGCCTCGATACCGGTGGTCCCGCCGCCCACCACCGTCACCGGGGCCGTCAGCGGAGCGGCCTCCAGGACCGGCAGCAGCCGCTGCACCTCCTCCAGTGTGGCGATCGGGTGGGCGAACTCCGCCGCCCCCGGCACCGACGGGTCCGCGCTGCCGCTGCCCACCGCGTACACGAGGCGGTCGTAGGCGATCGTGCCGCCCGAGGCGAGCAGCACGCTCCGTTCGGCCGCATCGATGCGGGTGGCGCTGTCGACCACCAGCCGCACCCCGGCCGCCAGCACCTCCCGGAAGCCGACCACGGCCTCGCCGCTGCCGGCGGCCAGCTGGTGCAGCCGGACCCGCTGGACGAAGTCCGGGCGGGGGTTGACCAGGGTGACGGTCACGTCCGAGCGCCGGGTGAGGCGGTTGGCCGCCATCACCCCCGCGTAGCCGCCGCCGACCACTACCACGTGCGTGCTGCGAGCCTTCGTGTTCATGCTGTCTCCCGGTGCTCCGTCGTCGGCTTTCGAAAACGAGACGGATGGCGGCGTGCCGGTCGTGACACCGCCGCCGTGTGGCCTGCGCCACAGTGGGGCGACGCGGGGCCCGACGGGTGACGTTCGTGCGGGTCGGCGAGCCGGGCCCCGGAGGGCCGAGCGGCCCCGCCCGATACTGCGGGGCATGACATCCGCCCGCACCTCTGCACTGCCGCGCCTTGCGGCGGCCACTGCGTTCCTCGCCCTCATCGCCGTCGGCACCCCGACCGCGGCCGCCGGCGCCGCCGGGAGCGGGGGCGGGGGCGGTGCCGACCGGCGCTGCGTGAGCTCCCGGCAGCCCGGGAACGGCCAGGCCGGCGAGATCCTGCGCATCGCCCGGGAGGCCCGGGAGGAGATGGACCTCAAGTCGCTGATCCTGCGGGTCACCGTGGACGGCCGCGAGGTCGTGACCACGGCGCTCGGCGAGTCCATGACCGGGGTCCCGGCCCGGCCCGACATGCACTTCCGCAACGGCAACGTGGCCATCAGCTACCTGGGTACGGCCCTCCTGCGGCTGGCCGACGAGGGCAAGGTCGATCTGGACGAGCCCGTCGGCCGCTGGCTGCCCGGTCTCAGGCACGGGGACCGGATCACCCTGCGGATGCTGGGGTCCTCCGCCTCCGGGCTCGTCGACTACGTCACCAGCCCGGGCTTCGGCGAGCGGGTCTACGCGGACCCGTTCCGCCAGTGGACCGCCGAGGAGCTGGTGGCCATCTCGACCGGCAGGCCGCTGCTCTACCGGCCCGGAAGCAGCTGGAGCTACTCGCACGCGAACTTCGTCCTCCTCGGCGCAGCCCTGGAGAAGATCACCGGCACCCGGCTGGACCGCCTGCTCCAGCGGGAGGTGCTGAGGCCGCTCGGGCTGCGCGAGACCCGCAACAGCTTCACGCCGGAGATCCCGGCCCCCGTCCTGCACGCCTTCACCGCCGAGCGCGGCACGTACGAGGAGTCCACCTTCTGGAACCCCTCGTGGACCACCGCCCCGGGTGCGGTGGAGACCACCGACATCTGCGACCTCGAGCGTTCGGCATCGGGCCTCGGCTCGGGCGAGCTGCTCTCCCCCGAGTCCTACGAGGAGCTGCTGGACCCGGGCACGGTGGGCCTGGGGCCGACGGCCACCTGCCCGGCGACCGTGTGCATCCCGCAGACCGAGGAGACCCACTACGGGATGGGGGTGCTCGTCCTGAACGGCTGGGTCAGCCAGCACCCGCTGTTCTCCGGGTACACGGCCGCCATGAACCACCTGCCGTCCGAGCGGGTGTCCATCGCGGTCACGACCACCAAGGGACCGGACACCCCGGACGGCCACACCGCGCAGACGATCTCCCAGCGCATCGCCGCGGCCCTCGTCCCCGACCACCCGATCCCCGACTTCGGCTGAGCCGTCCGGGAGGCTTCGGCCGGGCCGTCCGGGCCCGGCCGAACGACCCTGCCGGCCCGTCCCGGTGACGGGCCGGCAGGGAATCGGTCAGTCGGCGGCGGGGCCGGTCAGGGCGGCGAGGAGGCTCTCCAGCGGGGCCGGGACCCGGTCTTCGGGGAGGGCTTCCACGAGGACCGTCCCGTAGCGGATCTTGCGGCCCTTCTTCGTGCCGAGGAAGCGCCGCAACTGCCTTTCCGGGGTGCGGTCCTGCTGGGCGGGCTGGCGGAGGAAGGTCTCCAGGGCGCGCAGGTCGCCTTCCGCGCGGATGCATTCCACGACGCGCTCCGGGCCCAGCGCGCGGATGAGCTCGTCCTCCAGGTCGGCGGCGCAGACGAAGAAGCCTTCCCCGGAGGCGCCGGCCCGAGCCAGCCCGCGGGTGTAGTAGCCGGACTCCGCCTCGTCGCACAGACCCGTGAGGTGCAGGTCCAGGGCGGGCGGGCCGAGGAGCCGGGCGAAGCGGGCGATGTTCATGGCCCCGCCCATGGACAGGACGCAGATGCCCTCGTCCGCCAGGTCGCGGCCGCGCCGTGCGGCGAGCGCGTCGAGCGCGGCGGCGTCGCTGAGTCCTTCGAGCAGGACGGCCGACCGGACCGGCAGGAGGGCGGCCAGTTCGTGCGCGGGCCCGCCCGGCCCGCCGGCCGCCCAGGTGGTGACGGCCTCGCGGAATGCGTCCATGTCTGCCATGCCAGGAGTCTGTGCGGTGCGCGGCCGCCGTGCCAGGGGTTTTCCGCGGTCCGGCGGGGGCCCGACCGGGGCGGGGTGGGGGCCCGGCGAGGCCGGGGCGGGGCGGACTCGCCGTACGTGTCCGGGTGTTGTGCCTCGTACGCGCCCGGGTGCTGCGGCCGTAGCCGTCTAGGTGTCGGCCGCGGCCTCCAGGGGGCTGAGGGCGGCGGCCCGGTGGGCCGGGAGGGCTGCGGCCAGGGCCCCGGCCGCCAGGGACAGGAGGCAGATGAGGGCCAGCGTGCCCCAGGGCAGGGCGAGGGAGTAGTCGGCCATCGCGCCGCTCGCGAGCGGGCCCACGCCCCAGGCGCCCAGCAGGCCGCCCGCCAGGCCGAGGAGGGTGCCGAACGCGGCGACGGTGACGGCCTCCAGGCGGATCATGCGGCGGATGCCGGCGCGGTCCATGCCGATGGCGCGCAGGACGCCGATCTCCCGGGTGCGCTCGGCCACCGACATGGCCAGGGTGTTCACGATGCCGAGGCAGGCGATCACGACGCCGATCGCGAGCAGCCCGTACATGAGGGTGAGGAGGCTGCCCGTGGTGCCGGCCGCCTCGCGGACGATCTGGTCGCGGTCCTGCACCTTCAGCAGCGGGCTCGTGCTCACGGCGGTGCGGAGGCGGTCGGCCAGGGACCGGGAGGCGGCGCCGTCCTCGGTGCGGACCAGGAGGCGCTGGACGGAGCCGGGGATGAAGGCGTGTGCGGCGACTTCGGCCCGGGAGCCCAGCAGGTCGCGGGCGACGGGGTTGTCCTCGTAGACGCCGACGACCTCGTACGGCCGCACGGGGGCGCCGCGGCCCATGCCGAGGGCGAGGCGGCTGCCGGTGGTCAGGCCCTGTTCGCGGGCGAGGGTGCGGGAGACGGCGATCCGGCCCGGCCCGAGGCCGGTGGCGGATCCGCTCAGGAAGTGGAGCTTCATGACCTGGCCCACGGTGGCCGGGTCCACGCCGGAGATCTCCCGGACCGTCCCGCCCGTGAAGGCCACGGAGTCGGCGACGGGTGACGCGGTCCGCACGCCGGGGGTGCCGGCCACCCGCCGTACGGCGGCCTGGTCGATGGCGGTGGTGGTGCTGTGGGTGCTGATCACGTAGTCGGCGCCGAGCCCGGCCGCGGCCTGCCGGTCGAGGGCCCTGGCGGAGGAGTGGCCGATGACGGCGAGACCGGCGACCAGGGCGGTGCTGATCACGAGGGCGGAGGCGGTGGCCGCGGTGCGGCGCGGGTCGCGCAGTGCGTTGGTGCGGGCGAGCCGGCCCGCGATGCCGAACCGGTCCGTCAGCCGGGCGCCCAGCCGGATGACCGGCCCGGCGAGCAGCGGCGCCAGCGCGATCAGGCCGGCGATGAGCACTCCGCAGCCCAGCAGCGCGTTCTGCAGGTTCTCCTCCGACGCGTCCTCGGCCCCGCGGAGCGAGAACAGCAGCCCGCCGCCGAGGAGGGCGAGGGCCAGGCCGACCGCGGCCCGGATGCGGGAGGTGGCGGCGGACGGCGGCTGTCCGGCTGCGCGCATGGCCTCGACAGGTGCGATACGGGCGGCCCGGCGGGAGGGCAGCCAGGCGGCGAGCACGGTCACGCCCACGCCGACGGCGAGTGCGGCGGCCACCGGCCGGGCGCCGATGACGAGGGGCCCGTCGGGCAGCGGGCTGTCGGCGGTGCCGAGCACCTCCGGCAGGACGGCGGCCACGCCGAGGCCGAGGAGGAAGCCGAGCACGGAGGCGGCGAGCCCGACCAGGGCGGCCTCGGCGAGGACGGAGCGGGTGACCTGGCGGCGGGTCGCACCGACGGCGCGCAGCAGGGCGATCTCGCGGGTGCGGCGGGTGACCAGCATCGTGAAGGTGTTGATGATGAGGAACGAGCCGATGAACAGCGAGACGGCGGCGAAGACAGTGGGGATCTTGGAGTAGCCCTTGGTGAGGGTGTTGACGTAGATCGCCTGCTGCTCGGCCAGCGCGGCTCCGGTGGTCACCTCGGCACGGTCGGGCGGCAGCAGGGCGGAGACCCGTCGGGAGAGGTCGGCGGGGTCGGTGCCGGGGGCGGCGGAGAGGTCGATGCCGTTGTAGTGGCCGGGGGCGGCGAACAGCTTCTGGGCGGTGGCCCGGTCGAACAGCGCGAGCGTGCCGCCGGCGGTGACGCGGGTGTCTTCGGTGGAGACGATGCCGACCAGGCGTGCGGTCATGACCGGGCCGTCGGTGGCGAAGGTGACGGTGTCGCCGAGGGAGTAGCCGCCGTCGGCGGCCGTGCCCCGGTCGAGGGCCACCTCACCGCGGCCGGCCGGAGCACGGCCGCTCAGCAGGGGGTGGCGGGCGTCCTTGCCGTCGGTGCCGGGTACGTAGGCGGCGCCGAGCTTCCCCCAGGCGCGGTCGGCGCGCATCGGCCTGCCGTCCTTGGCGGACAGCGCGGCCTGGCCGTCGGCCGTGGGGCGTACGGAGATGACGCCGGGCAGGGCGGCCAGCTTCCGTACGAGGGTGTCGTCGAGCACCGTGGCGCGCTCGTCCGCGGCGGAGCCGCCGGGGGCGGACCTCGGGGTGACGCTGACGGCGATGCCGTCGAAGTTGCGGGAGGCGGCGGCGCGGTGGGCGGCGGCCGAGGAGTCGGCGAAGACGAGGGTGCCGGAGACGAAGGCGACGCCGAGGCAGACCGCGAGCACGGTCATGGCGAGGCGGGCCTTGTGCGCGAGGACGTTGCGCAGGGCGGTTCGCAGCATGGGGAGCTTTCGGAAGAGGAGAGAGAAGGGAGAGGAGGCGTAAGAGGAGGAGGGGAGGGGTGGCGGGGGTGGCGACGGCTCAGTGGGGGCGGCCCTGGGTCTCGAACGCGAGCATGCGGTCGAGCACGGCGTCGGCGCTCGGTCCGTGCAGCTCGTCCACCGGGCGGCCGTCGGCGAGGAACACCACGCGGTCGGCGTGCGCGGCGGCGACCGGGTCGTGGGTGACCATGACCACGGTCTGGCCCAGCTCCCGCACGGAGTCGCGGAGGAATCCGAGGATTTCGGCGCCGGAGCGGGAGTCGAGGTTTCCGGTGGGCTCGTCGGCGAAGACGATGTCGGGACGCGAGGCGAGCGCGCGGGCCACGGCCACCCGCTGCTGCTGGCCGCCGGAGAGTTCGGCGGGCCGGTGGGCGAGGCGGCCGCCGAGGCCCACGGTGGCGATCACGGTGTCCAGCCATTGCGCGTCGGGCTGCCGGCCGGCGAGTTGGAGGGGCAGGGTGATGTTCTCCGCGGCGGTGAGGGTGGGGAGGAGGTTGAAGCCCTGGAAGACGAAGCCGATGCGGTCCCGGCGCAGCCGGGTCAGCCGGCGGTCGCTCAGCGACGAGAGCTCGGTGTCGCCGATGCGGGCGGATCCGGAGGTCGCCCCGTCCAGGCCGGCCATGCAGTGCAGGAGGGTGGACTTGCCGGAGCCGGACGGGCCCATCACGGCCGTGAAGCGGCCCCGCGCGAACTCGACGGTGACCGAGTCGAGGGCGGTCACCCGCGTCTCGCCCCGGCCGTACACCTTGGTGAGGTCCGTGGCACGGGCGGCCGGGGTCGGTGCCGGTACGGGGCCGGGGCCGCGGCCGTGAACGGGGGCCGGGGCGGGGGCGGGTGCGCCCGGGACGGGTGTCCCGGGGGAAGGGAAGGGCTGGGACATGGGACTCCGCCTGGGGTTGCGGGGGCCGCGGCACATCGCGCGGACCTGAGGGACGTTCCTCATCCTCACGTCGCTGACCTGCACAAACATCGCCCCGGAGGCGGTACTTCGGCTCTTCCCGGGGGAAGGTCCGGCGGGCGCCCGCTGTTCCTTCCGGCGGGTGCCGCGGGTGGCGGCTCTGCCTTTGGGGAGAGGTGGGCGGATCCGGCTTTGGGGAGAGGTGGGCGGATCCGGCTTTGGGGAGGGGCGGGCGCTCAGCCGGCCAGCCCCGCCCGGTGGGCCAGCAGGGCGGCCTGCACGCGGCTCGCCGTACCCGTCTTCTCCAGGACCGCGCGGACGTGCGTCTTCACGGTGCCGATGCCGATGGCCAGTCCCTCGGCGATGTCCTGGTTGGACAGGCCCGCGCCGAGCATCGCCAGGACCTCCCGTTCCCGTGCGGTGAGGCGGGCGATCCGCTCGTCCTCCAGCGCGCCGGGCCGCGGCTGCTGCTCCCCGGCGTGCAGCATCCGGGCGATGACCGAGGCGGTGACCCCGGGAGAGAGCACCGCGTCCCCGGCGGCCGCCGCCCGGACCGCGCTGATCAGTTCCTGCGGACCCTCGTCCTTGAGGAGGAAGCCCGCGGCGCCGCTGCGCAGCGCCCGGAGCACGTTCTCCTCGTCGCCGAAGGTCGTCAGCATCACCACGCGCGGCGCGGGCTCGACGGCGAGCAGCGGGCCGATGGCGGCCAGCCCGTCGCGGACCGGCATGCGGATGTCCAGCAGGACCACGTCCGGGTGGTGGGCAGTGGCCGCCGCGACGGCCTGGAGGCCGTCGGCCACCTCGGCCACGACCTCGATGCCCTCGGCGTGCTGGAGGATCAGCCGCACCCCGTGCCGGATCATCGCCTCGTCGTCGGCGAGCAGGACGCGGATCCGGTGGGCGGGTCGGGTCACGGGGTCTCCCAGGGCGCGGCGTCCCGAACGGAGGGGACGGTGAAACGGTCGATGGCGATGAGCCGTTGGGCGGCGTCGAAGCAGTAGCGGGTGACGGTCAGGCCCTCGGGGCGGTGTTCGGTACCGGTGGCGGGGTAGACGCAGCCGTCCGTGCCGGCGGGCCGGGGCGGCTCGTGGCCGGTGGCCGCAGCGCGGGCGACCGGGTTGTCGGTCACTCCCCGGAGCTCCTGGTAGGTCATGCCGAGGCGGGGTGCGGGGGGCGGGGCTGGGTGTGCGGGCCGGCCGGCGTAGACGAAGGCGACGCCGAGGACCATCAGCACCCAGAGCGCGACCGCGCCGAGTGCGAAGGTCAGGGCGCCGGCGGTGGCACCGGCGGCCTCGGCTCCGTCGGGCTCGGCTCGGGTGCCGGTTCCGGCGCCGGTGCCGGTGCCGAGGCCGGTGCCGGTGCCGAGGCCGGTGCCGAGGCCGAGGCCGGTGCCGAGGCCGGTGCCGGTACCGAGGCCGGGTTCCCCGTCCGCGGCCGCCTCCGTGTTCCCGTCCCCCGCCGTGTCCCCGCCTGCCTGCGCGGCTGCAGCCGTACGCGCGCCCGGGCGGCTCCCGCTGGCCGCCGCCTCGTCCGGTTCGGCGGGGAGGTCGGCCTCGACCAGGAAGCCGCCGGACGGCAGCGGTGCGGCCCGGAAGGTGCCGCCGAGCAGTTCCACCCGTTCGCGCAGCCCGGTCAGGCCGCGCCCGGTGCCGATCCCGCTGTCCGGGCCGCCGCTGCCGCCCGCGGTGCCGGCCGGCGGGGCTCCGTTGCGGACGCGGACCCGGACCGACTGCCCGTCGTGGACCACGGCCACCGCGACGTGTGCGGCGGTGGCGTACCGGTGCACGTTCGTCAGCGCCTCCCGGACCACCCGGTGCACGGCGCGGCGCACCTGCGCGGGCCGTCCGCCGAGGTCGGCACCCGTCCATTCGAGGGCGACCGCGATGCCGCCCTCCCGGGATTCCGCCACGAGGGCCTCGATGTCGGCGCGGGATCCGGTGGCGTCGGTGAGCACGTCCGTGCCGGTGTCCCGGCCGAGCGGGCCGAGGACCCCGAGGGCCTGCCGCAGCTCGCGCATGGCCTCGCGGGTGGTACGCCGTACCAGCACGGCTTCGTCGCGGAGCTCGGGCGCGGCCCGGCCGAGGGCCAGTTCGAGCCCGCCGGCGTGCAGCGAGATGAGGCTGAGCCGGTGTCCGACCAGGTCGTGCATCTCGGCGGCGATCCGGGACCGCTCGTGGGCGCGGGCCTCGCCCTCGGCGAACCGGCGGGCCCGCTCGGCCGCGTCCCCGCGTTCGCGCAGGGCCCGCAGCAGCCGGGCCTGCTGCCCGTAGACGGTACCGACGAGGCCGGGCACCACCACGGCGGTGGCCACCAGCACCAGGCCCATGGCCAGCCCGTACACCGCCGAGCCGGTCCCCAGCCAGGGCCCGGTCGTCGTCGCGGCGGCCACGACGAGCAGGCCCGTGCCCCCGAGCAGCCGGATCCGCCGCCGGGGGCGTGCCGTACTGCGCGCCACGCTGTACGCGGTCGCCGCGGCGAGGGGCCCGACGACGGGTGCGGCCCCGGCGAGCGCCCCGAGCACGGGCAGGACGAGGTCCGGGAACCGGTGCCGGAGGGGGAAGAGCAGGAGTGCGGCGAGGAGCGCGAGCAGTTGGAAGCGCGGGTGGGGCAGTGACCACAGCCGCAGCGCCACGAGGAACATGCCTCCGCCCGCGAGCCCCGCCACGGCCGTCTCGGCGAGGGCCCGGCCCACCGAGGACGGCAGGGCCGTCCGCCCGGAGGTGAACGGGGAAAGCCGGCGGAGGTCTCGCATCAGGGGCACGCCGACCAGTATCGATCGCCGGCCGCTCCCGGCCATGGACCCCGCGGATGATCCCCGCCTCTGCCTTTGGGCAGAGGCGCCCCGCCCGCCGGCGGCCCGCGCCCCCTGACGGCCCGGCAGGGCGCGTCCCGAGTCCCGTCCGCCCTCGGGCAGGGAGGCCGGGTGTCAGGCGTCCTGGCGGTCGCTGTCGGGGGTCGGGGGGATCAGGGCGGGTGAGAAGTAGTCGCGGAGGCGGGCGATGCGGTCTTCGCGGATGCGGAAGATCTGGACCAGGGAGACCACTTCGTCCTCGCCGTCCCTGTCGAAGACCGTGTCGATCTCGGCGATGAACACGTCGCGGTCGGCGGTGGTGTGGAGGACGTAGGAGGACTTCGCGAAGTCGGGGGCGGGGCCGTCCGTTCCCTGGCCTGCGTAGTAGGCCGCGAGGGCGGTGCGGATCTGCTCGCGGCCCACCAGCTTGCGGGGGAAGGCGGCGCCGGCGGGCATGAGGGGGGCTTCGAGGACGCCGTCCTCGGTGAAGGTCTCGGCGACGGCGTCGGCGTTCCGGGTCACGGCTCCGGCGTACACGTAGCTCTCGAAGATCTCTTTCGGGGTGCGGGGCACGGCGGCCTCCCTGCGTCGGACGGTCGGGGCCACATCATCACAGGCAGGCAGCCGGGAGGGCGGTTTCCGGGCACCGCGGACCGCGGAGCGCGGCTCGACTACCGCCTTCCGGAGGGGTGTACGGGACGCACCGGCACCTGATAGGAAAGTTTCCTAACAGGCTCCTGTCAGGTGCCTGCCACGTTCCGTCCCGAGCCACCCCCCTGGAGGTCCCACGTGCCCACGCGTCATCGGAACACCACCGCCCGGCGGACCAGGACCGCTCTGTACGCCCTGCTCGGCACCGCCGTGCTGGCCGTGCCCGTCGGCGCCCACGCGGCGGACGGAACCACGGCGCCCGCCGCTGCGGCCGTCTCGCCGGTCCGGGCGGCTGCGGCGACGGGTCTGGACGACCCGGCCAAGAAGGAGATAGCCATGCAGCTGGTCTCCAGCGCCGAGAACTCCTCGCTGGACTGGAAGGCCCAGTACAAGTACATCGAGGACATCGACGACGGCCGCGGCTACACGGCCGGGATCATCGGGTTCTGTTCCGGTACGGGCGACATGCTCGACCTGGTCGAGCTCTACACGGCGCGCAAGCCCGGCAACGTCCTCGCCAAGTACCTGCCGGCCCTGCGCCGGGTGGACGGTTCCGACTCGCACGCGGGCCTGGACCCCAACTTCACCCGGGACTGGAAGACCGCGGCCGCGGACCCGGTCTTCCGGCAGGCGCAGAACGACGAGCGGGACCGGGTGTACTTCAACCCCGCCGTCAAGCAGGGCAAGGCGGACGGCATCGGCACCCTCGGGCAGTTCATCTACTACGACGCCATCGTGATGCACGGCGACGGCACCGACCCGACGAGCTTCCGCAACATCCGCAAGAAGGCCCTGGCCAAGGCGAAGCCCCCGGCCCAGGGCGGCAGCGAGACCGCCTACCTGAACGCGTTCCTGGACGCCCGGGTCTGGGCCATGAAGCAGGAGGAGGCGCACAGCGACACCAGCCGGGTGGACACCGCCCAGCGGGTCTTCCTGCGGAAGGGCAACCTCGACCTGAACCCGCCGCTGGACTGGAAGGTCTACGGCGACTCGTACCACATCGGCTGACGGACCGTGAGACCCCCGGCTCCCGGCCGCCGGACGTGTCCGGCGGCCGGGAGCCTTCGGCTGCGGAGGCCGCGGGGGCTGCGGGGACCGCGTCGGTCATGCGGCGTCGAGTACGGCGTCGAAGACCGCCGGCAGCCGCTTCCAGCCCTCGCGCCCGGACCCGTACTCCTCGTCCGTCAGCAGGCAGGAGTCGAGGAGCCGCTCCAGCGCCTCCCGGTCGAGGCCGGGCGAGGTGAAGACGAGGTGCTGGCAGCAGTCACCGTGGTCCGGATGCCAGTCGAGCGCCGCCGCGGCCCGGCGTACGGGAGGCACCAGCTCCCAGGCCGCGTCCGGCAGCGAGGCGAGCCAGGGCCCGGCGCTCTCCACGCTCAGCGCCCCGCCGGCCGCGTCCCAGGCCAGCAGTGTGTCGGGGCGGTCGGCCAGCCAGAACCGGCCCCGGCTGCGGGCGGCGGCGCAGCACAGGTGCTCCAGCGCCTCGTAGAGCCGTTCGGGGTGGAACGGCCGCCGGCGCTTCCAGACGAGCGTGCCGACCCCGGCCTCCTCGGCTTCGTGGGGCAGGAGCGCGCAGGCCGGGTGCTGCGCGGCCGCGGCCGCCTCCACGTCGAAGCCCGCGAACGCGGCCCGGGCGAGCTCGGGGGACGCGGCGGGCACCCGGCGCGCGGTGGGGTGCAGTTGGGCGAGCAGGGCGTGGTCCTCGGCGTCGGCCGTTTCGCTGTCCACGACGGCCAGCACCGGCGCGTACTCCAGCTGGCGGGCCCAGGTGTCGCCGACGGTGCGCCGGTCGGTGGGCGCGGCCGCGAGCCCGGCCTCGGCCAGGTCGTCCCCGTTGGCGAGGCAGGGCAGGACGAGGGCCGGGTCCACGGCGGTGATCACGCCCGTCAGGGCCAGCCGGCTGCCGCCGTGCGCGGCGATGACCTCCGCCATGGCCTTCGGTTCAACCGAGTCCCACAGTTCGACCACGGCGAGCCGGGTCAGGCCGCCGTCCGCCAGCCGTGCGAGCTCCGGCACCAGGTCCTCGCGCAGGGCGCAGCAGGCGCAGTCGTCGATCAGGGGCGCCTCCCCCTGCGAGAGGGGGCCGGAGGCGTCGCGGACCAGCCGGAGCACGGTGCCGTCGCGGGCTCCGGCCAGGTCGTGGTGGAGGGCCACGCTGCCGGGGACCGCGCGGAGGAGGCGTTCGACCACCTCCGTGCGGGCCTCGGCGTGCAGCCCGGCGACGATCACGACGGGCAGCTGGGGCTCGTGGTGCATCAGCGGGTCCCGTAGCGGCGCTCGAAGCGTTCGACGCGGCCGGCGGTGTCCAGGACGCGGGCGGTCCCCGTGTAGAAGGGGTGGCTCGCGGCGGAGATCTCCACGTCGACCACCGGGTACGTGTTCCCGTCCGCCCAGTCGACGGTCTTGTCGCCGGTCATCGTGGAGCGGGTGAGGAAGGCGGTTCCGGAGGCGGAGTCGCGGAAGACGACGGGCCCGTAGGCGGGGTGGATTCCGGGCTTCACGGCAGGTCCTTTCGGAGGCGGGGCAGGGGTGTGCGGACGGCGTGTCCGCAGGTCAGCGCTCTTCGCGGAAGTCGACGTGGCGTCCGGCGACGGGGTCGTACTTGCGGAGCACCAGGCGGTCGGGGTCGTTGCGCCGGTTCTTGCGGGTGACGTAGGTGAACCCGGTTCCCGCCGTGGAGCGGAGCTTGATGACCGGGCGGATCTCGTTGCGTGCCATGCGGCTAGTATATGGCAATGGTTTTCATTTCCAACACCGAGATCCCTCGGGGAAGGCGGGAGCATCCATGCGAGCCCACTGCCAGCTGACGGGCGCCGTGCCCGGCTTCGGCAACCACGTCTCCCACTCGCACCGGCGCAGCCCGCGCCGCTTCGACCCGAACGTCCAGCGCAAGCGCTACTGGCTCGCCGGCGAGCGGCGGTACGTCCGCCTCACGCTGAGCGCCCGCGCGGTCAGGACGGTGGACTCGATCGGCATCGAGGCGGCCGTGGCCCGGATCCGCGCCCGGGGAGGAAAGGTCTGATGGCCAAGCGGAGCAAGATCGCGAAGAACGAGAAGCGGAAGGAGACCGTCGCCCGGTACGCGGCCCGGCGCGCCGAACTGAAGGACATCCTCCGCCGGCCTTCCTCCACCCCTGCCGAACGCGGGGCCGCCCTGGCAGAGCTGCGCCGCCAGCCCCGCGACGCGAGTGCCACGCGCGTCCGCAACCGGGACTCCGTGGACGGCCGCCCCCGCGGCCACCTGCGCCGCTTCGGCCTCTCCAGGGTCCGGACCCGGCAACAGGCCCACGCCGGATTCCTGCCCGGAGTGACCAAGTCCTCCTGGTAGGCGCACGGCCCCACCGTCGTCGCCGGACCGGCCGGAAACCCGTCCGGCCGGTCCGGCGAGGACGCCGCACGCTTTTCATGCCCCGTGCATGGCTCCGGCCCCGCTCCCCCGCCCGTGATCGGCGCGACTCCCCCGCATCCCCCGGGGCCCGGGCCGGGTCCGGCCGGGCACCAGCGACCGCCCCACCCCGGTGCCCGACGTCCTGCCCACCCCCGGCCGAGCTCGCCGGTGCTCCCGCCCCCACCGCACAACCTGCGGGTCCCGGCCGTACCGGCGGACGGGCCCGCACCCGTACGGCCTAGGGTGGCGATCATGGTTACTGCCTCTTCCGGGAGTCCGGCCGGCTCCGCCCTCCCCGCCCTGTCCGCGCTCCTCGCCGACCCCCACGAGGGCTACCGCCGTCTCCGGGAGGCCGGGCCGGTGCACCGGATCACCGGGCCGGACGGTCTGCCGGTGTGGGTGGTCACGCGCTACGCCGACGTGCGGCAGCTGCTGGCCGATCCACGGCTCTCGCTGGACAAGGCGCACGGGCTGCCGGGGAACTACCGCGGCTTCGCACTGCCGCCGGCCCTGGACGCCAACCTCCTCAACATGGACCCGCCGGACCACACCCGGATCCGGCGGCTGGTCGTCAAGGCCTTCACGGCCGGCCGGGTGGAGGCGATGCGGCCGGGGGTGCAGGCCCTCGCGGACCGGCTGCTCGACGAGGTGGCGGGGCGCGGGCGCGCCGACCTGATCGCCGATTACGCCGCGCCGCTGCCGATCACCGTGATCTGCGACCTGTTGGGAGTGCCGCAGGACTCGCGGCCGGACTTCCGGGCGTGGACCGATGCCCTGGTCGCGCCCGATCCGGCGGATCCGGGTGCGGCGAAGCAGGCCGTGGCCGCGATGCTCGCGTACTTCCCCCGGCTGATCGCCGACAAGCGCCGCGAGCCCGGCGAGGACCTGCTGACCGGGCTGGTCCACGTGCGGGACGGCGGGGACCGGCTGACCGAGGACGAGCTGACCTCGCTCGCCTTCCTCATCCTGTTCGCGGGCTACGAGAACACGGTGCAGCTGATCGGCACGGCGGTGCTGGCGCTGCTGGAGCACCCCGAGCAGCTGGCGGCCCTGCGTGCCGCGCCGGACCGGATCGAGGCGGCGGTGGAGGAGTTCGCCCGGTACGACGGGCCTGCGCTGCTGGCCATCCGCCGCTTCCCGGTCGAGGAGGTCGAGGTCGGCGGGGTGCGGATCCCGGCCGGGGAGACGGTGCTGCTGTCCCTGGCCTCGGCCAACCGCGACCCGGAGCGGTTCCCCGATCCGCACCGCTTCGACGTGGACCGGCGGGAGGGCGGCCACCTGGCCCTCGGCCACGGCATCCACTACTGCGTGGGCGCTCCGCTGGCGCGTCTGGAGACGCAGATCGCGGTGGGCACGCTGCTGCGCCGCTTCCCCGCCCTGGCCCTGGACGTGCCGCGGGAGGATCTCCGGTGGCGCCCCTCGATGCGGGCCCGCGGGCTGATCGCGCTGCCGGTGCGCTTCTGACGGGGAGGGGGATCCCGGGTGAGGCTTTCCCCACCCGGGAAGCGGAGGGTGGCAGGATCGTCCGGGCGCGGGCGGACGGACATGCTGAAGACGGCACATTCCACCGAATCCCCGATTCTCACCAGGAGTTGACCCGTGCGCGAGCAGGCACAGCAGACGTTGCACACGTCCCGGACCCGGCCGCGCCGGCGGCGCGCGGCCCTGTCGGCGGCGGCCGCGGCGGCCGTGGCCGTCCTGGCTGCGGGCGCGCTCGCGCCGCCCGCCGCGGCCGACGCCGCCCGGCCGGACCCCGTGCGGCAGGGGCTGGAGGCGCTGGTGCATGCCGATGGGCTGCCCGCCGCGCTGGCGAGCGTCAAGGACCGTACGGGCCGCAGCCGTTCGTACACCGCGGGGAGCGGGGACCTGGCCACCGGGGCGCCCGTGCCGCGGGACGGGCAGGTGCGGATCGGCAGCAACACGAAGACGTTCACCGCGGTGGTCGTGCTGCAACTGGTCGCCGAGGGCCGGATCGGGCTCGACGCGAAGGCCGAGAAGTACCTTCCCGGGCTGGTCCGCGGCAAGGGCATCGACGGCCGCCGGATCACCGTGCGCCAACTGCTCCAGCACACCGCCGGACTCCCCGACTACGAGGGGTTGCTCGACGAGGAGACCCTGCGGCGGCGGTACTTCGACCCGCACGAGCTGCTGGACCTCGCCTTCCGCCAGAAGGCCGCCTTCCCG
The DNA here is from genome assembly GCF_055572195.1 of Streptomyces sp. NPDC030809. NCBI lineage: Bacteria > Bacillati > Actinomycetota > Actinomycetes > Kitasatosporales > Streptomycetaceae > Streptomyces > Streptomyces sp. NPDC030809. The sequence goes on along the minus strand of NZ_JBVIDV010000018.1, from coordinate 173,190 downwards.
CCGGGCACCTCGTGGGGCTACAGCAACACGAACTACGTGGTGGCCGGTCTGATCGTGCAGAAGGTCACCGGCCGGCCGCTGGCGGAGGAGATCCGGCGGCGCGTGATCGGGCCTGCCGGGCTGCGCCACACCTACTTCCCCGCCCCCGGCGACCGGGGGATCCGCGGACCGCACCCCAAGGGCTACCACCGGGCCTCGGCGGACGCGCCCTGGCGCGACTACACGGAGATCGACCCCTCGGCGGGCTGGGCGGCCGGCCAGATGATCTCCACGAACGGCGACCTGAACCGGTTCTTCACCGCGCTCCTGGCCGGCCGGCTCCTCCCGGCGGCCCAGCTCGCCCAGATGCGCACCACCGTCCCGATCGGGGACTCCGGCGCCGGGTACGGGCTCGGGCTGATCGCCCGGCCGCTGTCGTGCGGGGGCGTGTACTGGGGGCACGGCGGCGACATCACGGGGTACGAGACCCGGGGCGGGGTCACCGAAGACGGCCGGGCCGCCGCCCTCGCGGTGACGGCCGTACCGGCGCGCGGGGCGGTGACCCGCCGCCTCGAAAAGGTGGTGGACACGGCCCTGTGCCGGGCGGGCGGGTGACCGGCCCGGGTCAGACGGGCTCGGGTCAGACGGGCTCGGGCCGGAACGGCTCGGGTCAGACCGGCTCGGGCCAGAAGGGCAGGTAGTCCTCGTCACCCGAGGGGCAGACCGTGTAGCTGCTCTCCGGCAGTTCGTTCCAGACGCCCGGCAGGTCGCCCAGCGGCTCCGAGACGATCAGCCGGGTGGCGTCGGAGACCCCGCGCAGGAACGCCAGGTCCGGGTGCAGCTCGCGGACCTGCTCGGGGCGGCTGCTGTAGAAGAGCGAGCGGGACCGGCCCACGGTGGAGTAGCGGAAGGCCCAGAGCCCCTCGCCGTCGGACACGGCCACCGTCATCTGGAGCGGGTACTCCACCCCGTGCTCCTTCCCCAGCCGCTCCACGAAGCCCGCCATCCGGGCCACGGCCCCGGGCACGTCCTGGTCCAGGCCGAAGGTCACGGCGAGGTAGAACATCACCTCGGAGTCGGTCGAGCCCTCGATGGAGGCGAACAGCGCCGGGTCCACGGCCATGCACAGATCGCGCCGCAGCCGGTGGAAGTCGGTGATGGAGCCGTTGTGCATCCACAGCCAGCGCCCGTGCCGGAAGGGGTGGCAGTTGGTCTGCTGGACGGCCGTGCCCGTGGAGGCCCGTACGTGGGCGAAGAAGAGCGAGGAGCGGACGTGGGAGGCGATCTCCCGCAGGTTGCGGTTGTTCCACGCGGGCCCGATGTCGCGGACCACGGCAGGCTCCCCCAGCCCGTCCCGGCCGTACCAGCCCACGCCGAACCCGTCCCCGTTGGTGGTCTCCACGCCGAGCTTGGAGTGCCGGCTCTGGTCGATCAGCGAGTGGTCGGGCTTGTACAGGACGTCGTCCAGCAGGACGGGGGTCCCGGAGTAGGCGAGCCAGCGGCACATGGCACGTCCCCTTTCTCGCGCGCCGGGCGGCGCGCGGACCCGGCTCGTGCGCCCGGCCCGCGCGCCGGTGCGCACATCTTCCGAGCGTAATCCAGGAGCCCCCGCCCGCCGCGGGCGGCGCGGCCGGGGGCGTGCGACGCTGGAGGCAGGGAGTACGCCGTCGAGTGCCCGGAGCGCCGCCCCGGGGGACTCGGGAGGTCCGATGGGACGGGACGTCCCGGCGCTGGTGTTCACCCGTGAGGACCGGCGCCGCTACCGGAACAAGACGCAGGCGTGCCTCGACGCGCTCGCCCGGATGCTGCGCGAGTCCCGGTTCGATGCGGAACGGCCCCAGGTGGGTCTGGAGATCGAGCTGAACCTGGTCGACGACTCCGCCGAGCCGGCCATGTGCAACAGCGACGTACTCGCCGCCATCGCGGACCCGGCCTGGTCCACCGAGCTGGGCCGGTTCAACCTGGAGATCAACATCCCGCCGCGGCGGCTGACCGAGGGCGGCCCGGACGCCTGGGAGCGGGAGATCCGCGACGCGCTCAACCACGCCGAGCAGCAGGCCGCGGAGGTCGGCGCCCACCTGGTCATGATCGGGATCCTGCCGACGCTCCAGCAGAAGGACGTCGGGGAGCACGCGCTCTCGGAGAACCCGCGCTACCACCTCCTCAACGAGCAGGTGTTCGCCGCCCGCGGGGAGGACCTGCGGATCGCACTGGACGGGGTGGAGCGGCTGCGCGCGTACGCCGACACGATCACCCCGGAGGCGGCTTGCACCAGCACCCAGTTCCACCTCCAGGTGGCGCCCGAGGACTTCGCCGCGTACTGGAACGCGGCGCAGGCCATTGCGGGGGTGCAGGTGGCCCTGGCCGCGAACTCGCCGTTCCTGTTCGGCAAGGAGCTGTGGCGCGAGACCCGCATCCCGCTGTTCGAGCAGGCCACGGACACCCGGCCGGAGGAGATCAAGGTGCAGGGGGTGCGGCCGCGGGTCTGGTTCGGGGAGCGGTGGATCACGAGCGTGTTCGACCTCTTCGAGGAGAACCAGCGCTATTTCCCGGCCCTCCTGCCGCTCTGCGAGGACGAGGACCCGAACGAGACCCTCGAAGCCGGGGACGTGCCCGAGCTCGCCGAGCTGACCCTGCACAACGGGACCGTCTACCGGTGGAACCGCCCGGTGTACGCGGTGGCCCACGGCAAGCCGCACCTGCGGGTGGAGAACCGGGTCCTGCCGGCCGGTCCGACCGTGGCGGACGTCCTCGCCAACGGCGCGTTCTACTACGGACTGACCCGCGCGCTGGTCGAGGAGGAGCGGCCGGTGTGGTCCCGGATGTCCTTCTCCGCCGCGGAGGACAACCTGCACGCGGCCGCCCGGCACGGCATCGACGCCTCCCTGTACTGGCCGGGCATGGGCGAGGTCCCGGCCCCCGAGCTGGTCCTGCGCCGGCTGCTCCCGCTGGCGCACCGGGGGCTGGCGGCCGCGGGCATGGACGACGTGTGGCGCGAGCCCCTGCTCGGCGTGATCGAACAGCGCTGCGTCTCCGGGCGCAACGGCGCGACCTGGCAGTCGGAGATGTTCCACCACCTCGACGACACCCTGCACCGCCACCGGCACGAGTCGCTGCGCCGGATGACGGGCCAGTACATGGAGTTCATGCACATGAACGCGCCGGCCCACACCTGGCCGGTGGACTGACCGGCCCGGCCGGGGCGTTGACGCGCCGGCCGGGCGCAGCGGGCGTGACGGGCCGGCACCTGCCGGCCGGTGACGGACCCGCCCCCGGTGCCCGGGGCGGCCGGGGCACCGGGGGCGGTGGGGCGTCAGCCGCGCTGTCCGGCCACCGCGGCCGAGAGGTCGCGGCCCCAGGTGGTGACCAGGCGGGCGCTGCCGTCCGCGAGGCGGTAGGACAGGCCGACGACGGCGGTGCGGCCCGCGGCGACCTGGTCGGCCAGGACCCGGGAGCGGTCCATCAGCAGGTCGACGGTGTGCCGTATGTGCTCGTCGATGATGTCGTCGTTGGTCGTGAGACCGGCCGCCCGGGCGGCGAGGACGCTCGGGGTGACCCGCTCGATGACGTCGCGGACGTAGCCGCTCGCCTTCACGCCGTCGCCGAGCGCGGCCTGCGTGGCGGCGACCGCACCGCAGGAGTCGTGGCCGAGCACCACGACCAGGGGGGCGCCCAGGACGCTCACCCCGTACTCGATGCTGCCGAGCACCTCCGGGCCCGCCACGTGGCCGGCCGTGCGGACCACGAAGAGGTCTCCCAGCCCCTGGTCGAAGATGATCTCGGCGGCCAGCCGGGAGTCCGAGCAGCCGAACAGCACGGCGAAGGGCCGCTGCTCGGGGGCGGTCTCGGCGCGGCGCACGGCGTCCTGGTTGGGGTGCCGGGGCGAGCCGGCCACGAACCGCTCGTTTCCGGCCAGCAGGGTCTGGAGCGCCGCAGAGGGCGTGAGGGGGCTTCCGTCGCTCATGTGCGCAGACTACGTCGCCCGCGCGTACCGCGTACTCGCGGGTCGGTCGACGGTGCGGACCTGCCGCTTCCACCCCGGCCGGATGCGGAGGCCTCGACCGCCGTACGGGGGCGTGCGGGGCCGCGGCACGGCGCGGGCCCGAGGCCCGGGGCCGGTCACGGGCCGGTGATGGCCCGTTCCAGCAGGCCGTGGAGGACGGCCTGCTCCTCGGGGGCGAGCCCGGAGAGCGGGGAGTCCTCGTGCAGCAGGCCGAGCAGCCGCTCGCGCAGCGCGGCCCCCTCGCCGGTGAGCACGAGGTGCTTGGCGCGCCGGTCGGTGGGGTGCGGGTGGCGCTCGACGAGCCCCTGCTTCTCCAGCTTGTCCACGACGAAGGTGGTGTTCGAGGGCTCGCAGCTCATGCGCTCGGCGAGCTCCCGCATGGTCATCGGCCCGCTCATCTCGCGCAGCGCGGTCGCCTGGGCGGCCGTGAGCCCCAGGACGGCCGCGCGCTCGCGCACGTGCTCGGCGATCCGCTGGGCCAGTCCGTTCACCAGACCGCACAGCTGCCGCTCGGCGAGGGCCTGCGGTTCCGGGGACTTGGTCATGCCCTCACCCTAGCAACTCCGTCAAGCCAACATATTTACAGCTTGAATGATTCGAGCTTGATGCATATGGTGATCCACGCCGCCGCGGGACAGGCCGCGACAGCGATCTGACGACTCATCACCAGGGGTGTGGAATGGCCGGTTTGACGGTGGAACACGAGGCACGGCTGCGCCGGCCGGCAGGGATCCGCTCGATACAGCTGGGCGAGACCAAGGTGTCGTACGTACCGGACGGCGAGGTGCGGCTGCGGCCGCTGGACCTGCTCCCGGACACCACCGACGAGGTGTGGGCCGCGCACCCCGAGTACGTGGACCCCGACGGCCGCCTCGTGGGCAGTGTCGGCAGCCTGCTGGTCGAGCACGGCGGCCGGGCGCTGCTGATCGATGCCGGACTCGGCCCGCAGGCGTTCGAACTCCCGGACGGCCCGCTGGCCAGGGCCCGCGGGGGCGCCCTGCCGGAGAGCCTCGCCGCTCTGGGACGCAAGCCGGAGGACATCGAGGCGGTGGCCTTCACCCACCTCCACGCCGACCACCTCGGCTGGGCCTGCCACCCGGCCCCCGGCGGCGACCGGCCCCTGTTCACCCACGCGGCGTACCTGGTCTCCGGACCCGAGTGGGACACCCGCGAGGCGCTGGCCGCCCAGGGCATGGCCGAGCAGGTCGCCGCGCTCGCACCGCGCGTGCGCACGGTCGCGGACGGGGAGGAGGTGTTCCCGGGGGTGCACGTGCGCATCCACCCCGGCCACACCGCGGGGCACGCCGAGTACGTGATCACCGGCGGCGGGCGGCGCCTGATCGCCTTCGGAGACGCCCTGCACGCGCCGGTCCAGATCGACCACCCGGAATGGTCCTCGGGCTTCGACCACGACCGCGTCCTGACCGCCGGGCACCGCCGCCGCCTGGTCGCCGAGCTGGCCGAACCGGGCACGATCGGCTTCGGAGTGCACCTCGCGGACGTGGTGTTCGGGCAGGTCCGGGCGGAGGGGAACGGCCCGGCCTGGCAGCCGGTGGACGCCTGACCGCTCTACCCTCGGGTCGTGACGGAGAACGAGATCCAGCTCAAGGCCATCGCGGCGCTGACCGCCCTCCGATCCGGAGCCGAGCCCGCATTCGTCTCGGACCTGCTGGGAGAGGTGATCCCCGCACAGTTCGCCGTACCGGCCGACGCCAGTGCGGAGGAGGCGGGCCTCCAGGTCCTCCAGCAGGTCACGGCACCGCTCAGTGCGCTGGTCAACGGCTTCATCCTCGCCTTCCAGGCGGTGGCCGGCGCGCTGGACAGCGCCGAGGGCGGCGCCCCCGGCACCACCACCGAGCACATCCTGCAGGAGCTCGCGCTGACCCTCGCCCGCGAGGACACGGAGTAGGCGGGAGGACGACGGACCCGCCGGCCGCACGCGCGGCCGGCGGGTCCGCTTCCGCACGCCCGCTTCCGCGCCCGCCTCCCCTGGCCTGCCGCTGCAGGTGCCGGCCGCCCCGCGTCTGAAGGCCACGCGGCGGGCGGGTGAGGTTCAGGTTCCGATCATCCCGTGTTCTAATGACACGTGAAATATCACATGGCATAGGCCGACCGGGGAAGCCCGTTCGGCGCCATGACTCATATGACTCAGGAGACACTTCCATGAAGCGCATCGCCCTCCTCGCCGCCGGCGCCGCCGGCCTGAGCGTCTTAGCGATCACCCCCGCCGGCGCGGCCACCCCGGCCGCCGCACCGGCCGCCGCCCAGACCACCGTCACCTGCGGCCCCTCGGGCCTCCAGGCCGGCCTCTCCACGCGGGTCTGCGCCGAGGTGAACGGCAACTCGGTCGAGATCTACGGCAAGGTCTCCCTCGCGGGTCCGCCCTCCCCCGGCAGCCCGGCTCCCGAGCCGAAGCAGCTGCTCACGACGCTCACCTCCGAGGTCCTCGGCAGCGGCGTCGCCCCCCAGACGCAGAACAAGGCGGTCAACTTCATCGCCACCACCGTCGACGTGCACGGGCTCACGAGCACCGTGCCCTGCGGCGCGACCGTCCGCGGCACGTTCAGCGTGGCCTCGTTCCCCTGGACCCCCCGCCCGGTGAGCTACGAACTCACCATCCCCTGCTGACGCTCCCGCGACGGCACGCGCGACCGGACCCCGCCACCCCCGTGGGCCCAGCCGCGCAGCACGCATGACCGACGGCCCCTGTGCCGGCCGGTTACCACCGGCAGACGCAGGGGCCGTCCGGCCCCGCCACCGCACCGCAGGGGTGACGGGGCCGGCAGCTCCGGGAGCCGGTCCCGCAGGGCGCCCGGCTCCCGGTCTGCCGTCAGGCTTCCAGCCGGACCGGCATCAGCAGGGAGAAGGCCTCGTCCCCGTCCGGTCGGCGGACCGCCAGGGGCGCGGTCGGGGCCCCGGCCTCCAGGACCAGCCGCTCCCGGCCCCCGGCGGCGAGGGCCTGCAGCAGGAACTCCCGGTTGACGGCGATGCGGTCCGGGCCGGGCTCGGTGTCCGCGCAGACGCGCACGGTGCCGTCCCCCGCCAGCTCCAGCACCGTCAGATCGCAGCGCGCCGTCCTGTTCCCGCGGCTCGCCGATCCGCACCGGGCCGGTCTCGACGGCTTCCCGGAACGCTTGCACCTCCACCTCGGCGCGGCGGCCCTCCGGCACCCGGACGAGCCGGCCCCACTCCGGGAACCCGTGGCCGAGGCACCGCCCTCCGGCCTGGCGCTCCCCGGTCTCGACGCCCACCCGGTCCCCGTCCAGCACCACCTGCACGGTCCCTTCTCCCGCGAGCAGCGCCCGCATCGCATCCACCAGCGCGGACGGTACGACGGCCTGCGCGCGGCGGTCCGCCGGTCCGGCGCCGCACGCCACCCGCGCGACGGCCATGCGGTAGCGGTCGGTGGCGACCACCCTCAGCTGCTCCCCCTCGACGTCGAACAGGACGCCCCCGAGCATCGGCAGGTCGGGATCGGCGCCGGCGGCGAACCGGACCGCGTCCAGCGCGCTCCCCAGCTCGGCGCCGGACACGGAGAGTCGGACGGAAGGGGTCGCCTCGCGCAGCGAAGTCACGGCGTTCTCCTTGGTTTCGAGCAGTAGGCGGACTGCGGAGAACTCGCTGCGCGCCTCGGACAGCCCGCGTTCCAGGCGCCGCAGGTGCGCGTCGAGCAGCTTCGCCACCAGGCCGGTGTCGGCGCCGGACCATCCGGCCATGACCAGCCGGACGTCCGCCAGCGGCATGCCGGCCCGTCGCAGCCGGGCCAGCAGCCGCGACTCCTCCAGCTGCCGTTCCCCGTACCAGCGGTAGCCGCTCAGGGGATCCACCCGGTCGGGCACGAGCACCCCGGCCCCGTCGTAGAACCGCAGGGCGCTGACGCTCAGCCCGCTGTCCCGGGCCATCTCCCCGATACTGCGCATCTCGTTCTCCACACCCGCAACCCTGAGCCCTCCACCAGGTCGAGGGTCAAGCGGGGCCGGCGAGCGCTTCGGTCAGGGCGCGTCCGATGCCGCGGCCGCGGTACGGCTCGTCGACGCCGAGCTCGCAGAGGAACATCCCGGTGCCCTTGTCGGGGCGGCCCGGCTCCACTCGGTTCCGGCGGGGCGGGGGCCCGCGGGCCGCCCCGGGCGGGCAGGCGCCGCGGGGGCGCGGCTGCCCGCCGGGGCGGAGGGTTCAGCTGCCGGCGGAGAGGTTGCCCGAGAGCACCGGGATGTTGCTGAGGATGTGCGAGGCCGGCTCGTCCCCCTTGGCCTGGGTGGAGCTCTCGGTGCACTGCTGCGTCTGCGGCGCGGACAGCACCGGGATGTCCTGGACGCCGACGTTGGCGATGATGCCGAGGACGGACTGCACGTCGGCCTTCGCCGGCAGGCCCACGCAGAGCTTGTTGGCGGTGCCCTGGACCAGGGAGGCCTGGGGGCTCATCGCACCCTTGGTCTGCTGGTTGCCGTAGATCTGGGCCTCGCCGTTTCCGTTGACGGTGTTGATGCCGTTGTCGTTGCCGATGGCCATGGCCGGGGTGGCCAGGGCGGCGCCCGCGCCGAGGAGCGAAACGGCGACGACGACGGTCTGCGCAGCCTTCTTGAGCATCATGTTCCTGTTCGTGACGGGGACCCCCTGACCGGGGGCACACCGGTGCAACCGCTGAGCGGCCCCGAGGTTGCGCCGCACCACCTGCACGGGTGATCCGGGCTGCTAGCCCGCCGCCCCCTCCGTCTCCTCCGTCCCCACTGCGCCGTCGGGCCGGCGGGGCGGGAGGAAGTCCTTCCAGAACGGCACCGTGGCCTGCGCGTCCCACGGGTCGTCCCCCTCCGGGTCGACGAACTCGCGGACCACGTAGTCGGCCAGGTCCACGCCGTAGCAGATGATGTCGGTGCCCCAGAGCGACAGGACCGGGTGGCCCCAGGTGCCGCGTCCGGCGGGCAGGAAGCGGTGCGCGTACAGGGGGACGAGGGGCGGGGTGTGGGCGAGGATCCGCCGGGCCGCCTCCATCACGTCCTCGCCCTCGGCCGGCGCCGGCCCCAGCTGCCGGGGCCAGCAGCCGTCTTCGACATCGGCCAGCACGCCCTTCACCGGCAGGTCCAGCCGGCGGCGGAGGTCTTCCGGGTCGGCGTTGCGCCAGTCGGGCCACGGCTGTTCCCAGATCTGGCCCTCCTCATAGGGCGAGGACACCGGCAGCCCCGCCGCCAGGAAGGCCCGGTGCTCGTCGGAGAACTCGAACCCGAAGGCGGCCTCGATGCGGTCGAACTCCTCGTCGGTGAGCCCCGGAGCGATCTCGCAGCACCCAGCCTCCGCCAGCCGGCGGGCGGCCTCCGTGCCCAGTCCGGCACCCTTTTCACTGATCATCCTTTCACCGTACATGCGGTCGGGTGGTTGACTGTGCGCGTGCATGCCCATGGACCGGCCCTGCCGCCGGAGGACCGCCTGCTGCCCGCGGCCGCGTGCCCGCCGCCGTTCGACCCCGAACTCCGCCTGACGCTGGAGGCTTCGGGAGGTGGGGTGCAGGAGGCGCTCACGCCCGGGAACCTCGCGTCCGTGCAGCGGCTCGATGCCGGGGCCCGGCCCAGGCCGACGGCCGCCGCGCTGCAGGCGGACGGCCTGTTCGAGGTGGCGGAGCTGCGGGTGCCCGGGCCTGCGGGCGCGCCGGAGGTCATGCTCGTGAGCGCGCGGCCGGCGGGGGCCGCGGGGCCGCTGCCGTTGCTCTACTACATGCACGGCGGCGGAATGATCACGGGCAACGCGTGGTCCGTGCTGCCGCGCCTGCTGCGCACGTGGGCGCTGCCCCTCGGGCTGGCCGTCGTGTCGGTGGACTACCGGCTGGCCCCGCAGACGCGGTACCCGGGGGCGCTGGAGGACTGCCACGCCGGGCTGTCGTGGGTGGCGGACCGTGCGGCCGCGCTGGACATCGACCCGGACCGCATCCTCATCGGGGGCAAGAGCGCCGGCGGCGGACTCGCCGCGGCGCTGGCGCTGCTGCTGCGCGACCGGGGCGGGCCGCGGCCGGTGGGGCAGTTGCTGCTGTGCCCGATGCTCGACGACCGCAACGAGACGTTCTCCGCCCACCAGATGGAGGGCGTGGACCTCTGGGACCGCACCTCGAACGCCACCGCCTGGCAGGCCCTGCTCGGCGACCGGTACGGATCCGGCGAGGGCCTGCCGCCGTACGCCGCGCCCGCCCGCGCCACGGACCTGTCGGGGCTGCCCCCGGCCTACATCGACGTCGGCTCGGCCGAGACCTTCCGGGACGAGGGCGTGGCGTACGCGGACGCCATCTGGCGGGCCGGCGGGGAGGCCGAACTCCACGTGTGGCCAGGCGCGTTCCACGGCTTCGACACCGTCGCCCCGGCCGCGGCGCTCAGCCGGGACGCGGCCCGGGCCCGCACCGCGTGGCTGCGGCGCATCCTCGGCCGGACCGGACCGTCCGGCGGCGGACCCGTCCCGGGCTGAGCGACTCGGGCGCGCCCGCCCGGCCCGTCCCGGGTGCCGCACCGCGGTGGAAGAGATGCCGAAGGGGTGGGGAGCGAATACCGGAGGGGCGTTCTGCAATGGCTCCGCAAAGGCGCTCGCCGGGCGCTTCACATTGCTGGTGCACATCACGTGTTCGCCGTTTATCCGGTTCCGGATAGCAGTTCCGGCACCCGGCAAACCGGTCTCCGCCGCGCGGCGGCTGACTTCCCCGGCCGACGGGCCGGGCAGGGCGTCCCGGGCGGACGGGGGGAACGCGGAGGGATTTCCGAACACAAACCGAGGAATCACCGCCGTGCGCTCCGGGCGCCGCGGCCGGGTGCGCCCCCGTGCGCCGGGGCGTGCGCACGGCTCCGGCGCCTGTTCCCGATACCCCTCCTCCCCACCCGTCCGGACACCCACACCGCCCCCACGGTCCACGCCGGTGTCAGTAATTGTCAGTGGTTCCGAATGGGTCGCCCGAAGGGCCTCCAGTGGGCGGATCCGGAGGCCGGGAAAACGCTGGTCTCCGCAGGCCAGAGCCGTATGTCCAGCAGGAAGAGGAGTCATCCCCGGACACCCGTGGACGGGTCTTCCTTCTTGGCTTGGACGTATTTTGCGGAGATCCCCTCTCCGGATGGTCCGCCATGGTCTAGATTGACCCGTGCTTCGGATGGCCGGACGCGAGCCGACAAAAAACGATCTACGGGTTTGGCGCGAAGAACCGCCGACGGATGGTTTCGTCCTCGGTTCCGGACGTGTAAGTGATCGATTCCTGGAGCCTGGGGGGGCGCGGGAACATCCGAGTTTTTCGACCGGTATCCGCCGGCCTGGAATTCTGATAGAACATGCGAGTCCGCTTCCGCCTGACAGGGTGTTGAAGCGGCGCTGCAATAGCCGGTGTGCATTTTTTTTACGGGGGGCTCGTCCTCCCGGGGATAAACAGGGTGCGGCGAAATCGCCGGACCACTGGCGGCCTGGGGGGGTCCTGTGCAGCAGAAGGAATTGGCGAGCCCGTTACCGGCAGCGCGCGGGCGGTCGGCGAACGGGACGGTCGGCCGGCCCGCGCTCGACTGGGAGCAGCGGTACCGCCGGACCGTGATCACCAGTGACACCGTGGCCACCGCCCTCGTGGTGGGGGCCGTCGGCGAGTTCTTCGGCTCCCGGGACGCGGCCAATTGGCACGAGAAGTGGGGGATCCTCGCCTTCGGGACCGAGCTGCTGGTGCTGGGAGCGCTCGCAGCGGGCCGGGCCTGGGCCCCGGCCGTGCTCGGCCAGGGCGCCGAGGAGTTCCGCCGGCTCGGACGCTCCCTGTTCGCGACGGCCGCCCTGCTGGCCCTCGGCGGGATCGCGCTCACCTCGCGCAACATCAAACTCTGGATCTTCGTAGCGCTCCCCGCGGTCGCACTCGTCACGATGACCGCCCGCTACCTGCTCCGGCTCCGGCTGCACCGGCAGCGCAAGGAAGGCCGCTGCCTGCGGCCGGTGCTGGCGGCCGGGAGCCCGGCCACCGTGCTCGACCTGATCACCCGGGTCCGCAGGTTCCCGCACCTCGGCTGGCGGGTGGACGCGGTCTGCACGCCCGACGGGCTCGGGCTCGACGGCGACCGCACCGACCGGCTGGACGGAGTGCCGATCGTCGGCCGGCTGACGGACGTCGCGACCCACGTGCACCGCGACGGCTACCGGGTCGTCGCGGTCACCCCGGACCCGCACTGGTCGCCGAACCGGTTGCAGCGACTGGCCTGGAACCTCGAAGGCAGCGACGCCGACATGGTCGTGGCCCCCGTGCTGATGGAGGTGTCCGGCCCGCGGCTGCACGTGGACGCGGTGCTGGGGATCCCGCTGCTGCGGCTCAGCATGCCGATCTTCACCGGCGGCCGCCGGGTGGTCAAAGAGGTCGTCGACCGGCTGGGCGCTGCGGTGCTGCTCGTCCTGTTCTCGCCGCTGATGCTGCTCGTCGCCCTCCTCGTGCTGATCGACAGCCGGGGCGGGGTGTTCTACTGCCAGCGCCGGGTGGGCAAGGACGGCCGCGAGTTCACCATCGTCAAGTTCCGCACCATGGTGGCCGGGGCCCACCGGGCGCGTGCCGGGCTGGCCGACCGCAACGAGGGCGCCGGGCTGCTGTTCAAGCTCCGCCGGGATCCGCGGGTGACCCGGGTGGGAACCCTGCTGCGCCGGTACTCGATCGACGAACTCCCGCAGCTCTTCAACGTGCTGACCGGGTCGATGTCGCTCGTCGGTCCGCGGCCCCCGCTGCCGGAGGAGTCGGCCGCGTACGGCCCGGACATCCGGCGGCGGCTGCTGGTCAAGCCCGGGCTCACCGGCCTGTGGCAGGTCAGCGGCCGGAGCGACCTGCCGTGGGAGGAGGCGGTCCGGCTGGACCTCCGGTACGTGGAGGACTGGTCGCTCGCCCTCGACACGGTGATTTTGTGGAAGACGCTGCGCGCGGTGGTCCAGGGGCAGGGGGCGTACTGATGCGCGGCGGTTGCAGTCCGGTCAGCTCGCGGACGGCAGGCCAGGAGGGCCTGGCCGGGGGGAGGAACGGGTCATGAAGGTCAGCGTCTTAGGTCTCGGCTACGTGGGCTGCGTGTCGGCCGCGTGCCTGGCCAGTCTGGGCCACGAGGTCATCGGTGTGGACGTGAACCAGGTGAAGGTGGACCTGGTCAACGCCGGCCGGGCGCCGGTGGTCGAGGAACGGATCGGCGAGCTCACCGCCGAGGTCGTACGGTCCGGGGCCCTGCGGGCCACCGCGGACGTGCGCGAGGCGGTCGTCAACAGCGACGTGTCGCTCGTCTGCGTGGGCACGCCGTCGGAGCCCAACGGCAGCCTGTGCACCGCGTACCTGGAGCGGGTCACCGAGCAGATCGGCGCCGCGGTGTCCGAACGGGGCGGCCGGCACACCGTCGTGTTCCGCAGCACCATGCTGCCGGGCACCTGCCTGAACCTGCTGGTGCCGATCCTGGAGAAGCACACCGGCGGCACCGCCGGGGTGGACTTCGGTGTCGCGGTCAATCCGGAGTTCCTCCGGGAGGGCACCAGCGTGCGGGACTTCTTCGACCCGCCCAAGACCGTCATCGGCGAACTCGACCCGGCCGCCGGGGACATGGTGGCGGCGCTGTACGAAGGGCTGCCCGGCGAGGTGTTCCGGGTGCCCGTCCCGACCGCCGAGGCCATCAAGTACGCGGACAACGCGTTCCACGGGCTCAAGATCGGCTTCGCGAACGAGCTGGGCGCCGTGTGCCACGCCCTCGGGGTGGACTCGCACCAGGTGATGGACGTGTTCCTCGCCGACCGCAAGCTGAACATCAGCCCCGCCTACCTGCGCCCCGGGTTCGCCTTCGGCGGCTCCTGCCTCCCCAAGGACCTGCGCAGCCTGGTCCACGCGGCCCGGCAGGCCGACGTGGCGGTGCCGATCCTCGCGCACGTGCTGCCGTCCAACTCCGAACACCTCCAGCGCGCCGTGGAACTGGTCGAGCGCACCGGCAAGCGCCGGGTGGGCCTGTTCGGGCTGTCCTTCAAGCCCGGCACCGACGACCTCCGCGAGAGCCCGCTCGTCGAGCTGGCGGAGCGGCTCTTCGGCAAGGGGTACGACCTGCGGATCTACGACCCGAACGTGAACCTCTCCCGGCTGCTCGGCGCCAACCGCGAGTACGTCGAGACCAGGCTGCCGCACCTCGCGAAGCTGCTCTCGGACTCCGTGGCAGAGGTGCTGGCGCACGCCGAGGTGTGCCTCGTGGGCACCGGGGACCCGGACGTGCTGTCCGCGCTGCCGCACGGCGGCGGCCCCGTGATCGTCGACCTCATCCGCCTTCCCGACGCCGACGCGCGCCGGGCCGAACCGGGGTACGTGGGCCTTGCTTGGTGAACCTTCCGGCGGCGCCCGGCCGACCCGGCGCGCGCTGATCCTCGTGGAGAACCTGTCGGTGCCGTTCGACCGCCGGGTGTGGCAGGAGTGCACGACCCTGCGCGACGCGGGCTGGGAGGTCCACGTCATCTGCCCCCGGGGCGAGAAGCGGGACACCGAGCCGGAGGCCGTCGTGGACGGGGTGCGGATCCACCGCTACCCGCTGCGTGCGGCCACCGGCGGGCCCGCCGGCTTCGTGCAGGAGTACGGCACGGCGCTGTGGCACACGGTGCGGCTGGCCCGCAAGGTCGGCCCGGTGCACGTGGTCCACGCCTGCAACCCGCCTGACCTGCTGTTCCTGCCCGCGCTGTGGATGAAGCGGCGCGGCACCCGGTTCGTCTTCGACCAGCACGACCTGGTGCCCGAGCTGTACCTGTCCCGCTTCGGCCGCGGCAAGGACCTGCTCTACCGCGCGGTGTGCGCGCTGGAGCGGTGCACCTACCGGGCCGCGGACGTGGTGCTCGCCACGAACGAGAGCTACCGCGAGGTCGCGATCCGCCGCGGCCGCAGGCGCCCGGAAGACGTGTTCGTGGTGCGCAGCGCCCCCGACACCGCACGGTTCCAGCCGGTGCCCCCGGAGGAGGAGCTGAAGCGGGGCAAGCCCCATCTGCTGTGCTACCTCGGGGTGATGGGGCCGCAGGACGGGGTGGACTACGCCCTGCGCGCCCTCGCGAAACTGCGCGACGAGTACGGGCGTACCGACTGGCACGCGGTGTTCGTCGGCGGCGGGGACACCTTCGACGCGATGGTGGAGCTGGCCGGGCGGCTCGGGCTCTCCGGACAGGTGGAGTTCACGGGGCGGATCCCGGACGCCGACCTGGCGCGCTACCTGTCCACCGCGGACGTGTGCCTCTCCCCCGACCCGCGCAATCCGCTCAACGACGTGTCGACGATGAACAAGGTGCTGGAGTACATGGTGATGGGGCGGCCCATCGTCTCGTTCGACCTCCGGGAGGCGCGGGTCTCCGCCGGCGAGGCCGCCGTGTACGCCCCCGCCGACGACGAGTCCGCGTTCGCCGGGCTCATCGTGCAGCTGCTCGACGATCCGGAGCAGCGGGCCCGGATGGGCAAGATCGGGCAGGAGCGGATCGGCGGGCCGCTCTCCTGGCGGAACTCGCAGAAGGCGCTGCTCGCCGCCTACGCCGCCGCCTGCCGGGGCCATTCGGTGCCGGCGGCCGGCCGGGACGGGAACGGACGCGACGCGCACGGAGGACCCGGGCACGGAGGAGACCGCGTCCTTGAGCGATGACACGATACGGCTGGTCACGATCGGCCGGATTGCGCGTCGGCGCTGGCGGCTCCTCACCGTCCTCGCCGTGGTGGGCGCGCTCGTCGGCTGCGCCACCTCCCTGCTGCTGCCGCCGCGTTACACGACGACGGCGTCGGTCCTGCTGCCCGGAGCGTGGGAGGAGCGCGAGCTGCTGACCCAGGCGGAGATCGCGGCCAGTTCGGTGGTGGTGGACCGGGCGGCCGCCGCCCTGGGCCGGCCCGGGGTCGGCGGCGGCGAGCTGCGGGACCTGGTGACCGCCAAGGCCTCCGACGGGAACATCATCAAGATCTCCGGCACGGCGGACACCCCGGAGGGCGCTCAGCAGCTCGCCGACCAGGTGGCCCGGCAGTTCGTCGCGTTCGCCGCCCGGATCGCGGGCGACAACACCGACCCCGAGGCGGCGGCGGGGCCGGAGGCGCTGCGCAAGATGGTCGTGCAGACCAGCCGCCGCATCACCGACCTGGCCGACTCCGCCGACCCGGGGCGGACCGTGGAGAGCGTGCAGACCCGCACCGAGCTCGCGAAGCTGCGCACCGCCCTCCAGGAGGCCGTCAAGAAGCTGGACCAGGTCGACCCGGCCGCCGCCAAGGCCAACATGGTGGTCATGGGCCCGGCGGCCCGGCCGGCCGGCGAGGCCCCGCCCACGCGCGTCCAGCTCGTCGGGGCGGGGGCGGTGCTGTTCCTGCTGCTCGGGGTCGTCGGCCATCTCGCCTCGGCCCGGATGAGCCGCCGGCTGCGCACCGAGCCGGAGATCGCCGCCGCTCTGGGCGCGGCGCTGCTCGGTGCCGTGGCCGTACCGGACGAGCCGCCCGGGAGGCGGCCGGAGGACCGCGGGCCGCGGGCGCGGATCCGCCGGCTGCTGGGCCTCGACGTCCGGTGGGACGTACCGGCCCCGCAGGGTGCGGAGGACGAGGCCGGGCGGCGGATCCGCTACCGGCGGGTGTGCGCCCGCCTCGTGGACCGGCTGCCGGCCGCCCGGGAGGTGCTGGTGCTCGTCCCGGCCGGCGACGAGACCGCCCGGCGGGCCGCCGCGCAGCTCGTGGCCGAGGCGGAGAGCGGCCCTTCCGCAGGCGCTGCGGGGCGGCCCTGTCCCGCGCTGCGGCCGGTGGAGGTCCCGGTGGACCGGCCGCTGGTGCCGGAGCAAGGGGACGCGGCCGGTGCCCTGGTCGTGCTCAGCGCCGGCCTGTGGACCGCGGCGGAGCTCGGCGGCGTGGCGGAGGCGTGTGCGGACGCGGAGTACGAGGTGGTGGGCGCCGTCCTGGCCGGCACGGTCCGGGCCGCCCGTACGGCGCGGTCCGGCGGCCGGTCCGCGAAGGGGTCCGCGGGACGCCCGGCCGACCGGTCCCCGGAGGGCGCCGTGCCGGTGCTCGCGGGCGGCGACGATGCGAGGCGAGGTCAGGCGTGACGACGAGCAAGACGGCGGAGGCGGCGGCCGCCGCTCCGCTGGTGGACCTGCACGGACTGGTGGTCGCGGTGCGCAGGCGCCGCCGCCTCTGGTGCACCATGGCGCTGCTCGGGCTGCTGGCCGGGGCGGCCGCGGCCTTCCTCATGCCGCCGCCCCCGACCGCGGTGACCAAGGTGCTGGTCGCTCACCAGGCGGACCAGCCGAACGACCCCGGCACCCTGATCCGCACCGACGTCGCGCTGCTGCAGACCACGCGGATCGCCGGGGCGGCCCTGAAGTCCCTCCGGTCCTCAGAGGAACCGGAAGAGTTCATGAAGGAGTACGCGGGTGCGGGCCTGACCAACAACCTGCTGCAGATCACGGCCACGGGCGAGGACGACGCACAGGCGGTGTCCCGGGCCCGGGCGCTGGCCGGTGCCTTCGTCGCGGACCACGTCAAGCGGATCCGCGAGGCCGCGGACGCCGAGTCCCGGACCCTCCTCGCGCAGCGCGACCGCATGCGCGAGGAACTCGCGCGGGTGGACAAGGCGATCGGGGACGGGCCTGCGGCAAGCGGGCCGAAGGCCTCGGCGGCCGCGGAGTCGCTGTTCGCCCGCCGGGCCGAACTCACCTCGCGCATCGCGGAGTTCGACCGGCGCGCCGCCGAGGCGCGGGTGGGCACCCCGCAGCTGATCGCCGGTACGCAGATCGTGGACGCCCCGCGCGCCCTGCGGCACTCGCTGCCCCGGGCCGCGGCCACCAACGCCGCGATCGGGCTGGTGCTCGGGCTGGTCCTCGGGCTCGGGCTGGCCGCGGTCGGCACGGTGGTGGCGGACCGGCCGGTGCTGCGCCGGGACATCGCCGCGCACCTCGGGGCCTCGGTGATCGCGGAGCTGCCGCACCGGCCCGCCCTGCCGTGGCGGCGCCGCCGGGTCCGGGCCACCCGCGAACGGCTCACCACGACCCTGGCCCGCGCCGTGCGGGCCTCGGCCGAACCGGTGTCCCTGCTGGAGCTGGGCTGCGTGCGCGGTGCGGAGACGATCGCCCTGGACCTCGCCGGGGCGCTCGCGGCGGACGGGCCGGTGGCCGTGGTCGACGGACTGGCGGGCCTGCGGCTCGCCGGCCGGCGGCCCAAGCCGGGGGACCCGGAGGTGGTCTCCGGCGAGCGGGCCGCGGCCCTGCCGTCCGAGCAGCGCAGGTTCGGCGTGGGCTCGGTGGCGCCCGGCACCGCGTGGACCGACCTTCCGCACCTCGGCACCCGGACCCTGCTCGTCGTACGGGCCGGGCACGGCAGTGCGGCCTGGCTGCACACGGTGGCCCGGCAGCTGGCGGAGCAGCGCATCGCGGTGATCGGCGTGGTGCTGATCGACCCCGATCCGCTCGACCGCACCGACGGCACGCTGTGGGACGGGCCGGACGGCGTGCCGCGCGCCCGGAGCGAGCGGTGGGGCCGGCACCACGGGGCGGGGCGGGTGCGGATGGAGCGGATGCCGGTCCGGGCCGCCCGGATCCCGGACACAGACCAGGAGGCTCGGTAGCACATGTGTGGCATCGCAGGCACGTACCACTGGCCGGACGGGAAGGCCGTGACCGACCGGCTCACCGACACCCTGGCCCACCGCGGCCCCGACGGGGCCGGCCGGTACGGCCACGCCGCGGGTGACGGCGAGGTGCACCTCGGGCACCGCCGGCTGGCCATCGTGGACCTGACGGGGACCGGCGCCCAGCCGATGGCCGCGGACGGGCTGGTCCTGACGTACAACGGCGAGCTGTACAACGCGCCCGAGCTGCGGGCCGAACTGGCCGCCGCCGGGGTGCGCTTCCGCGGCACCTCCGACACCGAGGTGGTGCTGGAGGCCTGGCGGCGCTGGGGCACGGACTGCCTGCCCCGGCTGCGCGGCATGTTCGCGTTCGGGGTCTTCGACGAGCGCACCGGTGAGCTGGTGCTCGCCCGCGACCAGCTCGGCATCAAGCCGCTGTTCCTGCTGCGGCGCGGCGGGGGGCTGGTGTTCGCCTCCGAGCTGAAGGCGCTGGCCGCCGCCACCGGCGGATCGCTGGAGGTGGACCACGCGGCGCTGGTGGCCTCGCTGCTGTACTACTGGGTGCCGGACTCGCGCTGCGCGTACCGCGAGGCGGAGAAGCTGCCGCCGGGGAGCTGGCTGCGGTGCCGGCCCGACGGCCGGGTGGAGCGCGGCCGGTTCTGGAACCTCAAGGACGTGGCCGCCGAGGGGCGGGACCGGGCCCGGGCCGGCGAGCAGCCGGACCTCGCGGCGGTCGTCGAGGAGTCGACGCGGCGCCACCTGCTCGCCGACGTGCCCGTGGCCACCTTCCTGTCGGGCGGCCTGGACTCCAGCTACCTGACCGCGCTGGCGGCCCGCGAGCAGCCGGGGATCTCGGCCTACACGATCGGTTTCCGCGCCGAGGACGCGAAGTTCGAGGCGATGCCGGACGACCTGCTGTACGCGCGGCGGGTGGCCCGGCAGTTCGGGGTGGACCTGCACGAGATCGAGATCGCCCCGAACGTGCTCGACCTGCTGCCGCAGATGACGTACCACCTGGACGAGCCCATCGGCGACCCGGCCGCGATCAACACCTTCCTGATCTGCTCGGCCGCCCGGGAGGCCGGGGTGAAGGTGCTGCTTTCGGGGATGGGCGCCGACGAGCTGTTCGCCGGGTACCGCAAGCACCTGGCCAACCTGCTGGCGCTGCGCTACCAGCGGGTCCCGCGCCCCGTGCGGCGCGGGGTGTCCCGGGCGGTGGACCGGCTGCCGGTGGCCACCGCCCGCCGGGGGTACCGGTCGGTGCGGTTCGCGAAGCGGTTCCTGTCCTTCGCGGAGCTGCCGGAGGAGACCGCGTTCCGGCGCAGCTACACCATGTACGACCCGGAGGAGCTGCTCGGCCTGGTCGATCCGGACCTGGCGGGAGCGGTGGACGAGGTGCTGGCCGAGCACGCGGAGGTCTACGGGGACAACGACCTCGACGACTTCGTCAACCGCATGTGCCTGGGCGACGCCCGGATGTTCCTGCCGGGGCTGAACCTCGCGTACACGGACCGCTCCAGCATGGCGGCGTCCACCGAGGTGCGCGTCCCGTACGTGGACGTGGAGGTGGTCAAGGCGGCGTTCGCGGTGCCGGGCGACCGCAAGATCTCGGGGCGGCAGGGCAAGGCGGTCCTGAAGGAGGCCGCCTCCTCGGTCCTGCCCCGGGAGATCGTCTACCGGCCGAAGGGCCTGTTCAGCGCCCCGCTGCGGGCCTGGATGAGCCGGGACCTGGCGCCGCTGGTGCGCGAGGTGGTGAACGAGGGCGTGCTCGTGGAGTCCGGGCTCCTGCGCCGGGAGGCGCTGGCGCGCATGGTCGCCGAGGACGCCTCGGGGCAGCGGGACTTCTCCAAGCATCTGTGGCACGTGCTGACCCTCGAGTACTGGTACCGCGGCGCGGCCTCCGGGGCCGGCGAGAGCTCGCGGCTGACGGCGTAGGAATTTCGGAGGAGTTCGGGTGAAGCAGGTCGTGCAGAACTACAAGAGCGGCGAGTTGGCGGTGCTCGACGTGCCGGTGCCGGGGTGCAAGCCGGGGGGCGTGCTGGTGCGCACCGCGTACTCGCTGATCTCCACGGGGACCGAGCTCATGAAGGTGTCCGAGGCGGGCATGTCGATGCTGGGCAAGGCCCGCTCCCGGCCGGACCAGGTGGCGAAGGTCGTGCAGAGCGTGGCCGCCAACGGGCTGGCCGCCACCTACCGCAAGGTCAACAGCCAGTTGGACTCCTACACTCCGCTGGGCTACTCGCTGTGCGGGGTGGTCGAGCAGGTCGGTGCCGGGATCGACGACGTGGCGGTCGGGGACCTCGTGGCCTGCGCGGGCAACGAGCACGCGCTGCACGCCGAGCTGAACTGGGTGCCGAAGAACCTGTACACCCCGGTGCCGGAGGGCCTCGACCCGCGGCACGCGGCCTTCGGGACCGTCGGTTCGATCGCGTTGCAGGGGGTGCGCCAGGGCGGGCCGCAGCTCGGCGAGGTGGCGCTGGTCATCGGCCTGGGACTGATCGGGCAGCTGGTGGCCCAGCTGCTCACCGCCTCGGGGGTGCAGGTGGTCGGGGCGGACCCCGATCCGGCGCGCTGCGAGCTCGCGGTCCGGCTGGGCGCCGCGGCGGCCGGGGATCCCGGGTCCGCGGCGGTGGAGTCCGCGGTCGCCGAGCTCACCTGCGGGCACGGCGCGGACCAGGTGTACCTGGCGGCCGGCGGCGGCAGCAACGAGCCCGTCGAGCTGGCCGCCCGGCTGGCCCGGGACCGGGGCCGGGTCGTGGACATCGGCAAGTGCCGCCTGGACCTGCCGTGGAACGCGTACTACGAGAAGGAGCTCGACGTCCGGTTCTCCCGCAGCTACGGGCCCGGGCGCTACGACCCGGAGTACGAGCTCGACGGGCGGGACTACCCGATCGGCTACGTGCGGTGGACCGAGCGCCGGAACCTGGCGTGCTTCCTGGGGCTCGTGGCCCGCGGCAAGGTGGACGTGGACCCGCTGATCTCGCACATCGCGGACTTCGACGACGCCGTGAAGACGTACCAGCGGCTGAAGGACGGCGAGTTGAAGGCCGTGGCCGTGCTGTTCCGCTATCCCGACCGGGCGGGGGACGGGGAGGCGGCGGCCCCGGCGGTGACGGTGCCGGCGGTCCGGCGCGGGGAGGCGGGGCCGTCCGCGGCCGCCCGGCCGGTGCGGGCCCGGTCCGGCGGCGCGCCGGTGCGGCTGGCGTTCGTCGGCGCGGGGAACTACGCGAGCTCGATGCTGCTTCCGCACCTGGTGCGGCGCGAGGGGGTCGAGCTGTCCGCGGTCGTGACCACCACGGCGCTGTCCGCGGCCAATGCGCAGCGGAAGTTCGGCTTCGCCGAGGCGACCACCGATCTCGACGCCGTGCTCGGGGACCCCTCCGTCGACGCGGTGTTCGTGGTGACCCGGCACAGCTCGCACGCCGAGCTGACCCGCAGGGCGCTGCTGGCCGGCAAGGCGGTGTTCGTGGAGAAGCCGCTGGCGCTCACCGAGGAGGAGCTGGCGGGGGTGCTCGCCGCGGTGGAGGAGTCCGGGAACGACCGGATCCAGGTGGGCTTCAACCGCCGCTTCGCCCCGCTGCTGCGCGAGGCCGGGAAGCGGTTCGGGGACCGCAGCGGCCCGGCGAACCTGCGCTACCTGGTCAACGCGGGCCGGCTCGGGCACGGCAGCTGGTACCTGCGGCAGGACACCGAGGGCTCGCGGTTCGCCGGCGAGGGCGGCCACTTCATCGACACGGCGAGCTGGCTGCTCGGCGCCGACCCGGTGTCGGTGTACGCGGTCGCCCCGGCCGGGAACGAGGACCTGCACGTCGTGCTGCGCTACCCGGACGGCTCCACCGCCGCCATCGGGTACGTCACCACCGGCGCGCCCGGTTTCCCGAAGGAGACGCTGGACCTCGTGGCGGACGGCAGGGTGCTGAAGTTCGACGACTTCGTCCGCGCCTCCGTGTACGGCCGCAAGCGGTGGGTCAGCTCGCGGCTCCCGCAGGCCCGGGACAAGGGCCAGGCCGCCGAACTGGCCGCGTTCGTCAGGGCCGTGCGCACCGGCGGGCCGATGCCGGTGCCGCTGGAGTCGCTGGTCGCCACCACCTCGGCCACCCTCGCCGTGCAGGCCAGTCTGGCCGGCGGGGCCCCGGTGACGCTGGCGGGGACCCGATGACGATGAGCGCGGGGTGGTACCTGCGGCGGCTGTCCCGGATGGGGCCGCAGGAGGTCGGCGGCCGGCTGGGCGACGCGCTGCGCAGACGCCGGTGGCGGAAGGCGCCGCCGGAGTGCCCTGCGGTGGCCGGGGCCCGGTTCACCGCCGTGCTGCCCGCCCGGGCGGTGGGCGCCGTCTCCCCGGACGCCGCGAAGCGGCTGGTGGCCGAGGCGGACCGGCTGATGGCCGGACGGGCCGGGTTCTTCGGGGTGGTCCGCGAGGACATGGCCGACCCGGACTGGTGGTTCGACCCGAAGACCGGGCGGCGGGCGGGGCCCGGGTACGCCTTCGACGTGCCGTACCGGGACGAGGCGGCGGTCGGGGACATCAAGCAGATCTGGGAGCCCTCCCGGCACCAGTACCTCACCGTGCTCGCCGCCGCGTACGCGGTCACCGGGAACGACCGGTACGCGGAGCGCGTGGCGGAGCACCTGCGGTCGTGGTGGGCGGCCAACCCGCCGCTGCGCGGGGTGCACTGGATCAGCGGGATCGAGCTGGGGATCCGGCTGCTGTCCTGGGTGTGGATCCGACGGCTGCTCGACGGCTGGGCGGGCGCGGCCGAACTGTTCGAGGAGGATCCGGTGGCGCGCAGCCAGATCTGGCACCACCAGCGGTGGCTGGCGGCCTTCCCCAGCCGGGGGTCCTCGGCGAACAACCACGTCATCGCCGAGACCGCCGGGCAGTTCGCCGCGGCCTGTGCGTTCGACTGGTTCCCCGCCTCGGCGCGCTGGCGGGCCGACGGGCTGCGGTCGCTGGAGCGGCACCTGCGGAGCAACACCTTCGGCTCCGGCCTCAACCGCGAACTGGCCACCGAGTACCACGGGCTGGTGCTGGAGCTCGGCCTGGCCGCGCTGGCCGAGGCGGATGCCGCCGGTGTGCCGGTGCCCGCGACGGTCCGGCTGGTGCTGCTGCGGATGACCGATGCCCTCGCGGCGGTCGTGGACGGGCGGCTGCGGCCGCCGCGGCAGGGGGACGCGGACGACGGGCACGGCCTGGTCCTGGACGGTGCGGGCACCGACCGCTGGGGCTCGCTGCTGGCCACCGGAGAGGCCGTGTTCGGCCGGCTCCCCTGGTGGCCGGAGGTGTCCGGCTCCGATGTGCGCACCCCGCTGCTGGCCGCGCTGGTCCGGCCGTACGGGAAGCCCGGGACGGTGCCGGCCGTGACCCGGCCGGCCGCCCGGCCGGCCCACTTCGCCGACGCGGGGCTCACCCTGCTGCGCGGTCCGGAGGAGATCTGGGTCCGCTGCGACGGCGGTCCGCACGGGTTCCTGTCCATTGCGGCGCACGCCCACGCGGACGCGCTGTCGGTCGAGGTCCGGCACGACGGGGTGGACGTGCTCGCCGATCCGGGGACGTACTGCTACCACGGGCAGCCCGGCTGGCGGCAGTACTTCCGCTCGACCGTCGGCCACAACACCCTCGAAGTGGACGGCGCGGACCAGTCCGTGTCCGGGGGGCCGTTCCTGTGGGTCCGGCACGCCCGCAGCCGGGTACTGGTCGCGGATCCGGCCGGGGCGGGCACGGCCCGCTGGTGCGCCGAGCACGACGGCTACCGGGGCTCGGTGCACCGGCGCCGGGTGGAGCTGGCCGCCGCGCGCCGGGAGCTGCGGGTGGTGGACGAGGTGCACGGGGGCCCGCTGCGGGCGGTGCGCCTGGCGTTCCACCTCGGCCCGGCCGTCACCGCGGAACTGGCGGGGAACCGGGCGGTGCTCACCTGGACCCGGGACGGCGAGGACCGCTCTGCGGTGCTGGACCTGCCCGGGGAGCTGTCCTGGCGGGCCCACCGCGGGGAGAGCAACCCGCCGCTGGGCTGGTACTCCCCCGGCTTCGGGCGCAAGGAGCCGGCGACGACGCTGCTCGGCAGCGGGTTCGCCGACGGCACGGCGGAGTTCACGACCGTGCTCGGGTTCGAGGGCTAGGGGGTGGTGGCGTGCTGATCACGAGGAGGCGGGGCGCGCTGCTGCCCGCGGCCCCGCTGGTGGCGGTCCTGCTGGCCGCGGCGGGCTGTACGGTCACGCCGAGTGCCGGGGCGGGGCCGTCCCGCGGGTCGTCCGCCGCGGGGGCCTCCGCCGCCTCCGGGGCGCCCACCGCGGCCCGGGTGTGCTCCCGGCCCGCGGCCGGGCCCTCGAAGGCTCCGGCGGGAGCGGTGGTGGTGGACCCCGCCGTGGTCGGGGACCTGGCCGCCAAGACCAAGAGCAGCCCGCCGCACACCACGTTCTGGCTCCTGCCGGGCACCCACCGGCTCGAACCGGACCGGTACGCCCAGGTGATCCCCAAGGAGGGGAACAGCTACGTGGGCGCGCCGGGCGCTGTGCTCGACGGCCGGAAGACCAACCAGTACGCGTTCGGCGGCCAGGCCGGGCAGGTCTCGATCCGGCACCTGACGGTGCAGGGCTTCGTCGCCCCGCAGAACGAGGGCGTGGTCAACCACGACTCGGCCGACGGGTGGGTGGTCGAGCACGCCACCATCCGGGACAACTCCGGTGCCGGGCTGATGGCCGGGGCCCGCCAGCAGGTCCGG
Organism: Streptomyces sp. NPDC030809; assembly: GCF_055572195.1. NCBI lineage: Bacteria > Bacillati > Actinomycetota > Actinomycetes > Kitasatosporales > Streptomycetaceae > Streptomyces > Streptomyces sp. NPDC030809. Next base: position 147,946 of record NZ_JBVIDV010000018.1, on the reverse strand, counting down.
TCCAGCTGCCTGCGCGGCAACGGCCAGTACGGGCTGAACGCGTACAAGTCCGGCGGGCCGGTCCGCGGACTGCTGGTCGAGGGCAACGAGATCACGGGGAACAACACCGGCGACTGGGAGCGGCGCAAGCCGGGCTGCGGCTGCACCGGGGGCGTCAAGTTCTGGGCGGTCGACGGCGCGGACGTGCGCGGCAACTGGGTGCACGACAACCGCGGGCCGGGCCTGTGGGCGGACACCAACAACAACGACTTCCGCATCGAGGACAACCTGCTGGAGGGCAACGACGGCGCCGCGCTCATCTACGAGGCCGGCTACAACGCGGTCATCCGGAAGAACACGATGCGGCGGAACAACTGGGTGGAGGGCCGCCGGAAGGCCGACAGCGGGGACACCTTCCCCTTCGCGACCCTCTACCTGTCCGAAGCGGGCGGGGAGCCTCGGATCAAGGCCCGCACGGACCGCATCGAGGTCTACGGGAACCTGCTGGAGAACAACTGGTCCGGGATCACCCTGTGGGAGAACGCGGACCGGTTCTGCAACAGCCCGGCCAACACCTCCTCCGGGGACTGCACGCTGATGGTGAAGGACACCGGCCGCTGCGCCCAGCCGGGGATCTCCGCTCCGCCGCTGTTCGCCGACTGCCGGTGGAGGACCCGGCGGGTGGACATCCACGACAACCGCTTCGTGCTGGACACGTCCGTCGTCGGGTGCGCGGTCAAGTGCGGGCGCATGGCGGTCCTGGCCAACTACGGCACGTACCCGGACTGGTCCCCGTACAAGGGCGACGGGGTGGCCGAGGCGATCACCCACAAGCAGCAGAACCGCTGGCACGACAACGTGTACGTCGGGCCGTGGAGCTTCCTCGCCCACGACCCGAGCCGGGAGCTCGACTTCGGTCAGTGGCAGGCCGCCCCGTACCGGCAGGACGCGGGCAGCACCTTCCAGCCGCAGGCCGGGGGCTGAGATGGGACGGAACCTGATGCGCGAGGGGATACCCGGGGGGCCGGACACCGCGGGGCCGGAGCGGTCCGGGCCGGCACCGCGCCCGTCCGGGACGCCCGCGGCGGTCGGGATCGTGTGGGGGCTGCTGATCCTCAACACCCTCGGCTCCACCGGCGCGAAGACGGTCGTCCCGCTGCCCCGCTCGCTCATCCAGATGGTCACGATGGGCTCGCTGGTCGCCGCGTTCGCGCTGGCCCTCGCCCTCAACCTGCGGCTGCGCGTCCGGGCCAGCGCCTTCCTGTTCCTGCTCTCCCTGCTGCTGGTGCCGAGCGTGATCGCCAGCGTGAACCTGGAGTCCGGGTTCGGCGCGCTGTTCCGCTGCACCCGGCTGGGGCTGTTCATCGGCACGCTGTGGCTGCTCAGCCGCTGGTGGGACGGCGGTCCGGGGTTCGTCCGGCACCACATAAGGCTGTACTTCGCGGTGCTGGCCTCGGTGGCCGCGGGCCTGCTGGTCTCGCCGGGTGCGGCCATGCCCGACCTGTACGGCGGCCGGCTGGTCGGCGCCCTGTGGCCGCTGACCCCGCCGCAGATCGGCCAGTACGCAGCGGTGATCACCGGGCTCTCGGTGCTGCTCCTGCTGGGCCGGCAGACCGACCGGCGCAGTGCGGCGCTCGTCATCGGGCCGGCGCTGGTGCTGCTCGCCCTGACCCACACCCGTACGGCCACCCTCGGCCTGCTCGCCGGGCTGGGGCTGGCGATCGGCTCGCTCGTCCTGACCAGCGCCGCCGCCCGCCGGTTCTTCACCTGGGCGGCGCTGACCGCCGTGGTGGCCCTGGTGGTGTTCAGCTCCGCGCTCCAGGCGTGGTTCCTGCGCGGCCAGAGCAAGGAGAACTTCTCCAGCCTCACCGGCCGGGCCAAGGTCTGGGACGCGCTGCTGGCCGCTCCCCGGAGCACCTCGGAGCAGCTGTTCGGCACGGGCCTGGGCGACAAGTCCTTCGGCGGGCTGCCGATCGACAACAGCTGGCTGGCCGTCTACAACGAGCAGGGGCTGGCCGGCACGGTGATCGTGGGAGCGGTCCTCGTCGTGCTGAGCGCGGTCGCGCTGCTGCGCCCGCCGTCGCTCCCGAGGGCCTGCGCGATCTTCCTGATCAGCTACTGCTCGATCGCCTCGTACACCGAGGCCGGGCTCGGCGACGCCTCGCCGTACCTGCTGCACCTGACCGTGGCCGCCTCGCTGCTGGCGGCGCCCGCGGCGGCCGCGGCCCTTCCGGCGCCCGGCCCGCTCGATCCCACGGACCCCCACGGCCCCGGACACGGGAGGTGACCTGAGCATGCACGTACTCGTGGTGCACAACCGCTACGCCTCGGCGCAGCCGAGCGGGGAGAACAACGTGGTCGACCAGGAGGTGGGGCTGCTGCGCGCGGCCGGCCACCGGGTCGGCGTGTTCGAGCGGCGCAGCGACGACATCGGCTCCCTGTCCCTGCTCGGCAAGGCGGCGCTGCCGCTGCTGGTGCCGTGGAACCCGGCGGTCCGCAGGGAGCTCGCCGCCCGGCTGCGCGCCGAACGGCCGGACGTGGTGCACGTCCACAACGTCTTCCCGCTGCTGTCGCCCGCGGTGCTGGCGGCCTGCGCCGACGCCGGGGTGCCGGTGGTGGCCACCCTGCACAACTACACCCAGGTCTGCCCGCCGGGCACGCTCCAGCGGGACGGACGGCCGTGCACCGCGTGCGTCGGGTCGGCTCCGCTGCCCGCCGTCCGGCACGGCTGCTACCGCGGCTCGCGGCTGGCGACGGTGCCGCTCGCGGTCAGCCTGTCGGTCAACCGGCGCCGGTGGTGGTCGGGGGTGGAGCGGTTCTTCTGCATCTCGGCGGCGCAGCGCGAGGTCCTGGTGGACTCGGGCATGCCGGCCGAGCGGCTGGCGGTGAAGCACAACTTCGTGCCCGACCCGGGCGCCGGCCGGGAGGGTGCCGGTGAGCACCTGCTCTATCTCGGCCGGCTCGCGGAGGCCAAGGGCGTACGGCTGCTCATGGCCGCGTGGGACGAGCTCGCCGCGGGCGGCGGTGCGGGCGTGCCGCTGGTGATCGCCGGGTCGGGGCCGCTGGAGCGGGAGGTGACCGCCTGGGCGGCGGGCCGGCCGGACGTGCGGTACGTCGGCCTGTACGACCCGGCGCAGTGCCGGGAGGCGGTGGCGCGGTCGGTGGCGGTGGTGGCTCCTTCGACCTGGCTGGAGGCGTTCGGCCTGGTGGTCGTGGAGGCGATGGCGGCCGGGGTCCCGGCCGTGGCCGCCGGTCACGGCGCGTTCGTGGAGCTCGTCGAGGACGGGGTGACCGGCCTGCTGCACCGGCCGGGCGATGCCGCCTCGCTCGCGGACGCCCTGCGCCGGGTCACGGCCGAGCCGGCCCGGAACCGGGAGATGGGGCGGGCGGCCCGGGGCCGCTACGCGCAGGGGTTCAGCCCGGAGGTCGGGCTGGAGCGCCTGGTGGAGGGGTACCGCGCCGCGATCGAGGCGCGGTCCGGCGGCGCGGAGGGAGCGCCGCCGGTGGACAACGGACACACTGGCCCGCTGCGGGGCTCCCGCGCGGGCAGGGATGGGGGGCTGTAGATGACACGATGCCGACTGTGCGGCTCGGCGGCTCTGGCGAGCGTCGTCGACCTGGGGGCGACCCCGCCGTGCGAGAGCTTCCTCGCGGCGGAGGCGCTGGACCTGCCGGAGCCGGCGTACCCGCTGCACCTGCGGGTGTGCACCGACTGCTGGCTGGCGCAGATCCCGCCGCTGATCACGCCGGAGGAGACGTTCACGGAGTACGCGTACTTCTCCTCCTATTCGACCTCGTGGGTGGAGCACGCGCGCAGGTTCGTGGCGGGGGCCGTGGACCGGCTGGGGCTCGGCAGCGAGTCCTTCGTGGTCGAGGTGGCGAGCAACGACGGGTACCTGCTGCGGCACATGGTGGACCGGGGGATCCGCTGCCTGGGCATCGAACCGTCGGTGAACGTCGGCGCCGCCGCCCGCGACGCGGGGGTGCCCACGCTCACGGCCTTCCTGGAGCCCGGCACCGGCGCGGCCGTCCGCGCCGAGCACGGCCCGGCGGACCTGGTCGTCGCCAACAACGTGTACGCGCACATCCCCGACGTGGTCGGGTTCACGCGCGGGCTGCGCGCCCTGGTGGCCGACGACGGCTGGGTCTCGATCGAGGTGCAGCACCTGCTGACCCTGATCGAGGAGAACCAGTACGACACGATCTACCACGAGCACTTCCAGTACTACACGGTCGCCTCGGCGATCCGGGCCCTGGCGAGCGGCGGACTCACGCTGGTGGACGTGGAGCTGCTGCCCACGCACGGCGGTTCGATCCGGCTGTGGGCCCGGCCGGCCGCGGCGGCCGGGGAGCCCTCGCAGCGGGTGGCCGAGGTGCTGGACCGGGAGAAGGCGGCGGGGCTGCAGGAGCTGTCCGGGTACACCCAGTTCTCCGCACGGGTGGCCAAGGTGCGCCGGGACCTCCTGCGCTTCCTGATCGAGGCGGCCGAGCGGGGCGAGACGGTCGTCGGCTACGGCGCCCCCGGGAAGGGCAACACCCTGCTCAACCACTGCGGCATCCGGCCCGACCTGCTCGCGTACACGGTCGACCGGAACCCGTACAAGCACGGACGGTTCACCCCGGGCACGCGGATCCCGATCCTGCCGCCCGAGCAGATCGCCGCCGACAAGCCGGACTACGTGCTCGTCCTGCCGTGGAACCTGCGGGAGGAGCTGGCCGAGCAGCTGGCGTTCGTGCACGACTGGGGCGGCCGCCTGGTCTTTCCCATCCCGGAACTGAGCATTGTCGAGGTCGAGGCATGAAGGTCGTCCTGTTCTGCGGCGGTTACGGGCTGCGGATGCGCAGCGGATCCGCCGACGACATCCCCAAGCCGATGGCGATGGTCGGTCCGCGGCCGCTGATCTGGCACGTCATGCGCTACTACGCGCACTTCGGGCACAAGGAGTTCATCCTGTGCCTGGGCTACGGGGCCCATCACATCAAGGAGTTCTTCCTCAACTACGAGGAGACCACGTCCAACGACTTCGTCCTGCGGGGCGGGCGTGCGGAGCTGCTGTCCACGGACATAGCCGACTGGACGATCACGTTCGCGCAGACGGGCCTGGAGTCGCCCATCGGCGAGCGGCTGCGGCGGGTGCGGCACCACCTGGACGGGGACGAGATGTTCCTCGCCAACTACGCCGACGTGCTCACCGACGCCCCGCTGCCGGAGATGATCGACCGGTTCGCGCAGCAGGACGCCGGGGCCTCGATGATGGTGGTGCCGCCGCAGTCCTCGTTCCACTGCGTGGAGCTGGGGCAGGACGGCCTGGTGGGCGGGATCACCCCGGTGAGCGACCTGCCGCTGTGGGAGAACGGCGGCTACTTCGTGCTCCGCCAGGAGGTCTTCGACCACATCCCGGAGAACGGGGACCTGGTCGGGGACGGGTGCGTGCAGCTCGCCAAGCAGGGGCGGCTGGTGGCGCACCGGCACCGCGGGTTCTGGAAGCCGACCGACACGGTGAAGGAGCGGGCCTCGCTCGACGCCGCCTACGCCGCGGGCGACCGCCCCTGGGCCGTGTGGGAGCGCGGCACCGGAACGGGGAACCCGTGATCGGGCTCGGGGCCGGGCCCCTGGACCGGCTGGTCGCGGTCGGGGCGCACTGCGACGACATCGCCATCGGCGCGGGCGGCACCCTGCTGACCCTGTGCCGGGCGCGGCCGGGCATCCGGATCGACGCCCTGGTGCTCTCGGGCGGCGGGAGCGAGCGGGAGGCGGAGGAGCAGGCCGCGCTCGCCGCGTTCTGCCCGGGCGCCGACCTGCGGCTGACCGTGCTCAAGCTGCCGGACGGCCGGCTGCCCACGCACTGGGACGAGGCCAAGGAGGCGGTCGAGGAGCTGCGCGGCCAGACCGATCCGGACCTCGTGCTGGCACCGCGCACCGACGACGCGCACCAGGACCACCGGGGCCTGGCGAAGCTGGTGACCACCGCCTTCCGCGACCACCTGGTGCTCCGCTACGAGATCGCCAAGTGGGACGGGGATCTGGGCCGCCCGTCGGCCTACCAGCCGCTGTCCCCTGAGGTCGCCGAGGACAAGGTGCGGCTGCTGCAGGAGCACTACCCCTCGCAGCGGCACCGGCCCTGGTACGACCGGGAGGCCTTCCTGGGCCTCGCACGGATCCGCGGCATCGAATGCCACGCCCGCTATGCCGAGGCGTTCGCCGTCGCCAAACTCACTCTGAATCTGGGGGGATGAACCTTGCGCGTACTGCTGACCGGTCACCAGGGGTACCTGGGCACCGTGATGGCCCCGGTCCTCGCGGCCGCCGGGCACGAGGTCGTCGGACTGGACTCCGGCCTGTTCGCCGACTGCGTGCTGGGCCCGGCACCCGCCGACCCGGCGGGGCACCGGGTGGACCTGCGGGACGTCACGGCCGAGCACGTGGCGGGGGTGGACGCGGTGATCCACCTGGCCGCGCTCTCCAACGACCCGCTGGGCTCCCTGGCGCCCGAGCTCACGTACGACATCAACCACCACGCCTCCGTACGGCTGGCCCGGCTGGCCCGGGAGGCCGGGGTGCGGCGCTTCCTGTACGCCTCGACCTGCTCGGTGTACGGGGCCGCCGGCGGTGGCGACCTGGTCGCCGAGGACGCCCCGCTGCGCCCGGTGACCCCGTACGCGGAGTCCAAGGTGCGGGTGGAGGACGACCTGCACGACCTGGCCGACGGGGACTTCAGCCCGGTCTACATGCGCAACGCGACCGCGTTCGGGTACTCGCCGCGGCTGCGCGCCGACATCGTGCTGAACAACCTGGTGGGGCACGCCCTCCTGTCCGGGGAGGTGCTCGTGCTCTCCGACGGCACCCCCTGGCGTCCGCTGGTGCACGCCGCCGACATCGCCCGGGCCTTCGCGGCGGCGCTGACCGCACCCCGCGAGGCGGTGCACGACGAGGCGTTCAACATCGGCAGCGAGACCAACAACGTCACGGTGGCCGAGATCGCCGGGCAGGTCGCCGAGGCGGTGTCGGGGGCGAAGGTGGTGATCACCGGGGAGACCGGCGCCGACCCGCGCTCGTACCGGGTGGACTTCTCGCGGTTCCGCGCCGCGGTGCCCGGCTTCGACTGCGAGTGGACGGTGAAGCAGGGCGCGCTGGAACTCGCCGACGCCTACCGCGCACACGGGCTGGTCCGGGAGGACTTCGACCGGCGTTTCACCCGCCTGGCCGTGCTGCGCGCGGCATCGGAGGCCGGCACCGTCGACGAGACCCTGCGGCGGCGCCGGTGACGGCGCCCGGGGAGGACATGCACGCGCTGGTGGAGCGGCTGTACCCGCTGTGCCGGAGCATCACCGGCGACGGGGTGCGCGCCACCCTGGACGTCATCGGGGAGTACGTCCCGCTGCAGGTGCACGAGGTGCCGACCGGGACGCAGGTGCTCGACTGGACGGTGCCGCAGGAGTGGAACATCCGGGACGCGTACATCGCGGACTCCGCCGGCAACCGGGTGGTCGACTTCGCCGCGTCCAGCCTGCACGTGCTCGGCTACAGCGTGCCGGTCTCGGCGACCATGCCGCTGTCCGAGCTGCGCGCACACCTGCACACCCTGCCGGAGCACCCGTCGTGGGTGCCGTACCGCACCAGCTACTACACCCCGGCGTGGGGCTTCTGCCTGGCCCAGGAGACCCTGGACGCGATGCCGGACGGCGCGTACGAGGTGCACATCGACTCCACGCTCGCCGACGGCCACCTCACCTACGCCGAGCACGTGGTCCCCGGGCAGGTCCCCGAGGAAGTGCTCGTCTCCTGCCACGTCTGCCACCCGTCCCTGGCCAACGACAACCTGGCCGGGATCGCGGTGGCGACGTACCTGGCCCGGGCGCTGGCGGAGGGAACCCCGTACTACACCTACCGGTTCCTGTTCGCTCCCGGCACCATCGGGGCGATCACCTGGCTCGCGCGGAACCGGGAGCGGGTGGCGCGGGTCGAACACGGGCTGGTGCTGGCCTGCGCGGGCGACCGGGGCCGTCTGACGTACAAGCAGAGCCGGCGCGGTGACGCGGAGATCGACCGGGTGCTGCAGCACGTGCTGTCCGTCTCCGGACGCCCGCACCGCATTGCCGAGTTCACGCCGTACGGCTACGACGAGCGGCAGTTCTGCTCGCCCGGGTTCGACCTGGGGGTGGGCTCGCTCAGCCGGACCCCGTACGCCGGCTACCCCGAGTACCACACCTCCGCCGACAACCCGGACTTCGTCTCCGCCGAGGCGATGGCGGACACCCTCGCCGTGTGCCGCGAGGCCTTCGCCGTGCTGGACCGCAACCGGCGCTACCTCAACCTCAGTCCGTACGGGGAACCGCAGCTGGGCCGGCGGGGACTGTACGAGTCGCTCGGCGGCCGCAGCGACGCGAAGCAGGCCCAGATGGCGATGCTCTGGGTGCTCAGCCTCTCCGACGGCGGGCACAGCCTGCTGGACGTGGCCGAGCGCTCGGGGCTGCCGTTCGACACCGTCGCCGCGGCGGCCGACGCCCTGCTCGGCGCCGGACTGATCAAGGCATGACGCCGGTGACCGCCGAAGGGGGGAAGGAGGCGGCTGCGGCCGGGGCCGCGGGGCGGACGGCGAAGCGGGCCCTCGTCGGGCGGCTGTCCTGGGGACTGGCCGACCAGGCGGCGTCCAGCGTGAGCAACTTCGCGGTGGGCGTCTACGTGGCCCGCTCGCTCGGGGTGACCGCGTTCGGCGTGTTCAGCCTCGCCTGGGTGACGTACGGAGTCGTGCTCAACGTCTCCCGCGGGCTGGCCACCGATCCGCTCGTGGTGCGCTTCAGCGGGGTGTCCGACGCGTCCTGGCGCGGGGCGGTGGCCCGCTCGACGGGTACCGCCCTCGGCGTCGGGGCGGCCCTCGCCGCCGTCTGCCTGGCGGCCGGGCTCGCCCTGGGCGGCCGCGTGGGACCCGCCTTCTGCGCCCTGGGCGTCGTGCTGCCGGGCCTGCTGCTGCAGGACGCCTGGCGGTTCTCGTTCTTCGCCGCGGGCGCCGGCCGGAAGGCCTTCGCCAACGACGTCGTGTGGGGCGTCGCGCTCGTCCCGGCCATGGTGGTGGCGGCCCACGCGGGCAGCGTGGCCGCGTTCGTGCTCGCCTGGGGCGCCTCGGCCACGGTGGCCGCGGGGTACGGCTGCGCGCAGTCCGGCATCCTGCCGCGGCCGGGCGGGGCGCCCGGCTGGCTCCGCGAGCAGCGCGACCTCGGCTACCGGTACCTGGTCGAGAACGTCAGCCTCGGCGGGGCGAGCCAGCTGCGGGCGTACGGGCTCGGCGCGATCGCGGGGGTCGGCGCGGTGGGCGCGGTGCGGGGCGCCGAGCTCCTGCTCGGCCCGTTCCTCGCCGTGCTGATGGGCCTTTCGCTGGTCACCGTCCCGGAGGCGGCACGGGTCCTGCGGCAGGCCCCGCAGCGGCTGGGCAGGTTCTGCCTCCTGCTCGGCGGCGGGCAGGCCGCCGGGGCGCTGCTGTGGGGCGCGGCCCTGCTGCCGGTGCCGGACCGGTTCGGCGAGCCGGTGCTCGGCGGGGTCTGGCACTCCGCCTCGGAGCTCATCGTGCCGGTCGCCCTCGGCGTCGCGGGGGCGGGGCTCGGCACCGGTGCGGCGGCCGGGCTGCGGGCGCTCGGAGCGGCCCGGCGCAGCCTGCGCTGCCAGCTGTTCGCCTCCGCCTGCTACGTGGGCGGCGGGCTGGGCGGGGCGGCCGCGGCCGGCACGGTCGGCTCGGCCTGGGGCGTGGCCGCGGCGACCGTCGGCGGCTCGGCCGTCTGGTGGCTGCAGCTGCGCTCCGCCCTGCGGGAGCACCAACTGGAAACGATCCGTGAAGTGAGGACACCATGACCGCCCAACCCCGGTTGAGCATCGGCCTGCCCGTGTACAACGGCGAGGAGTACCTCGCCGAGTCGCTCGACGCCCTGCTCGGCCAGACCTACGAGGACTTCGAGCTGGTCATCTCCGACAACGCCTCGACCGACGGGACCCAGGACATCTGCCGCAAGTACGCCGCGCGGGACTCGCGCATCCGGTACCTGCGGCTGGCCCGGAACATCGGCGCCTCCCCCAACCACAACCACGTCTTCGACGAGTGCCGCGGCGAGCTCTTCAAGTGGGCCTCGCACGACGACCTGTACGCCCGGGACCTCCTCAAGCGCTGCGTGGAGGTGCTGGACGAGCGGCCGGAGGTGATCGTCGCGCACGCCGACCAGGCGGTCATCGACGGCACGGGCCGGGTGACGGTCCCGTACGAGTACACGCTGGCCACCGCCTCCCCGAGGGCCCCGGAGCGCTTCCGCAGCCTGCTGTTCGAGCCCGGCGGGGACGACTTCTACGGGGTGGTGCGGGCCGATGTGCTGCGCCGGGTGAAACCGCTCGGCAGCTACCACCACGCGGACCGCACGTTCGTCGCCGAACTCGCCCTGCTCGGGCCCTTCCACCAGGTGCCGGAGCTGCTGTACTTCCGCCGGGACCACCCCACCCGCGCCGAGCGGGCCAACCCGTCCAAGCGCTCCCGGTGCGTCAACCTGGACCCGGTGCGGGCCGGTCTGCTGCACCCGACGCCCCGGCTGCTCGCCGAGTACCTGTGGGGGTTCGCCTCGGCGGTCCGGCGGGTGCCGCTGTCCGCCGCCGACCGGCGCGCCTGCCACCGCCACCTGGCCGCCTGGCTGGCCAGCCGGGTCCGGCCGGGCGCCGGCGAGCGGGTCGAGGACCGCGCCCCGGTCGATCCGGCCCAGCTCACCGTCTCCGTCGACGCCCTCGTCGCCGGCCGCGAGGGGAGGACGGGATGAGGAGGGCACCCGGAAACCCGGTGCGCGTCGGGGTGTTCGGCCTGCTCGGCTCCGGCAACCTGGGCAACGACGGCTCGCTGGAGGCGGTGCTCGGCTACCTCCGCGCCCAGCACCCGGAGGCCGTCGTGGACGCGCTGTGCGGCGGGCCCGAGGCCGTTTCGGCCCGGTTCGGGATCCCCGCGACCCGGCTGCACTGGTACCGCGGGGAGTACCGGACCGCCTCGCGGGCGGGTTCCGTCGCGGCGAAGGGACTCGGCAAGCTGGTCGACGCCGTCCGCACCGCCGCCTGGGTGCGCCGGCACGACGTGGTGATCGTGCCGGGCATGGGCGTCCTGGAGGCCACCCTGCCGCTGCGGCCGTGGGGCTTCCCGTACGCCCTGTTCCTGCTCTGCGCGTCCGGCCGGCTGACCGGCACCCGGGTCGCGCTGGTCAGCGTGGGCGCGGCCGCGATCGGCAGCCGGCCGACCCGCGCCCTGGTGCGCTGGTCGGCGCGGCTCGCGGCGTACCGCTCGTACCGGGACGACCCGTCCCGGGACGCGATGCGGGCGATGGGCGTGGACACCTCGCGCGACGAGGTCTATCCGGACCTCGCCTTCGCCCTGCCGACGCCGCCGGCGGCCGGACCCGGCGCGGACCCGGCCCCCGGGGGGCCCGTCTGCGTGGGGGTGATGGCCTTCCACGGCGGCAACGACGACCGGGCCCGGGCCGAGGAGATCCACCGGCGCTACCTGGACGGGACGATCCGGTTCGTCCGCACGCTGGTCGGGGAAGGACGGCCGGTCCGGCTGCTCACCGGGGACGAGGTGGACGCGCCGGTGGTCGGGGCGATCCTGGAGGCCGTGGACTCTCCGCTGGTCACCGCGGCCGCGACCGCCTCGCTGGACGACCTGATGAAGGAGATGGCGGCGGTGGGCACGGCGGTGGCCGTCCGGTACCACAACCTGATCTCCGCGCTGAAGGTCGGCACGCCGACGCTGGCCGTCGGCTACGCGGCGAAGAGCGACGCGCTCATGGACCGGATGGGTCTGGGCGCGTACTGCCATCCGGCGCGCGCCGTGGACGCCGACCGGCTGCTCGCGCAGTTCCGCGAACTGGAGCTGCGGGCGGCCGAGCTGCGCCGGACCCTCGCCGAACGGAACCGGCTCGCCGCCTTGCAGGTCGAGGAGCAGTTCGCCGCCTTGAACGCGGCCCTGTTCCCGGCGGTCGCGGCCGGCCGCGACCGGAACCACACGCACACCCAGGCCCTGCGGGAGACCCCATGAATCCGTCCGGAATGACAGCGACCGAAGCCCCGGCCATCGCCGGGGCGTACCTCTTCGAGCCGAAGCCGTTCGCCGACGAGCGCGGCTTCTTCTGCCGCACCTCGGACGCCGACCTGCTGCGCTCGGTGGGCCTCGACCCGCACGCCTTCGTCCAGGACAGCGTGTCCCGCTCGGTCCGGGGGGTGCTGCGCGGCCTGCACCTGCGCGCGGGCGCGGGGGAGGCGAAGCTCGTGCGGTGCTCGTACGGGAAGGTGTTCGACGTGGTCGTGGACCTGCGGCCCGGCTCGCCGACCTACCGCAACGTGGGCCTCTTCGAGCTCTCCGGCGAGACCCAGGTGACCCTGTACGTCCCCGCGGGCTGCGCCCACGGCTTCCAGGCGCTGACCGAGACCGCGGACGTGTCGTACCGGATCGACCGCCCGCACGATCCGTCCGAGGACGTGACGATCGCCTTCGACGACCCGGAGCTCGCCGTGCCCTGGCCGCTTCCGGTCACGTCCGTGTCCGAACGGGACCGGAAGGCGCCGAGCCTCGCCGAGGTCCTGCGACGGCGGGAGGGGTGAGGCGGGGATGACCACCGAAGAGTTCGGCCTGCCCCGGTCGCGGGCGGCCGGGGAGCGGCTGCACGCCCTGGTCCCCGGGGGCGCGCACACCTACGCCAAGGGGGACGACCAGTACCCCGAGGACCTGGCCCCGGTCATCAGCCACGGCCGCGGGGCCCACGTGTGGGACGTGGACGGAAACCGGTACGTGGAGTACGGCTCGGGCCTGCGGTCGGTGAGCCTGGGCCACGCCCATCCGCGGGTGCTGGAGGCGGTGCGGCGGGAACTGGACCGCGGCGGCAACTTCACCCGGCCGTCCGTGGTGGAGGTCGAGGCCGCCGAGCGGTTCCTGGCCACGGTGCCGACCGCCGAGATGGTGAAGTTCGCGAAGAACGGCTCGGACGCCACCACCGCCGCGGTGCGCCTGGCCCGTGCCGCCACCGGCCGGCCCCGGGTGGCCCTCTGCTCCGACCATCCCTTCTTCTCCGTGGACGACTGGTTCATCGGCACCACCGCGATGTCCGCCGGGATCCCGGCGGCGACCACCGAGCTCACCGTGGGCTTCCCGTACGGGGACCTGGCCGCCGCGGAGGAGCTGCTCGGGCGGTACCCGGACGAGGTCGCCTGCCTGGTCCTCGAACCCGCCGGGCAGACCGAGCCGCCGCCCGGCTACCTGGCCGGACTGCGCGAGCTGGCCGACCGGCACGGCTGCGTCCTGGTCTTCGACGAGATGATCACCGGGTTCCGCTGGTCCGAGGCGGGCGCCCAGGGGCTGTACGGGGTGGTCCCCGACCTGTCCGCCTTCGGGAAGGCCCTGGGCAACGGCTTCGCCGTCTCCGCCCTGGCCGGGCGCCGCGAGCTGATGGAGCGGGGCGGGCTGCGCCACTCCGGCGAGCGGGTGTTCCTGCTGTCCACCACGCACGGAGCGGAGACGCACGCGCTGGCCGCCGCCATGGCCGTGCAGGCCGTTTACGCCGAAGAGGGCGTCACGGCCCGGCTGCACGCCCTCGGCGAGCGGCTGGCCGCGGGGGTCCGCGAGGCCGCGGCGGCGGCGGGGGTCGGCGAGCACGTGCTCGTCCGGGGCCGCGCCAGCAACCTGGTGTACGCCACCCTCGACGGGCAGGGGCGGCCCTCGCAGGAGTACCGCACCCTGTTCCTGCGCAGCCTGCTCGCGGGCGGGGTGCTGGCCCCGTCCTTCGTGGTGAGCAGCGCCCTGACCGATGCCGACATCGACCACACGGTCGAGGCGGTGGCCCGGGCGTGCGCGGTGTACCGGAAGGCGCTGGACGGCGGGGATCCCACGCCCTGGATGGGCGGGCGGCCGGTGAAGCCCGTGTTCCGCCGCTTCTCGTGAGACGGGGCCGGGGGGGTCGCGCCGTGAGCTGAGGTGACGTCAGCGGGGCGGCCGCGGGCCGGTGCCGGGCATCCGGTCGACCAGCCACGCGGTCGCCGGTGTCACCGCCAGAGCGGTGCACCATCCGCCGAGGACGTCGGTCGGGTAGTGCGCGCCGAGCGCGACCTGAGCCCATCCCATGGCGGCCCCGGCGGCCAGCGCGGCCGCGAGCACGAGCAGGGTGCCGGCCGTCCGGCCGAGGCCGAGGCGGCCGGCCGCGAGCAGGGCCCCCGCGAGGGCGAGCGCGGTGAGGAAGGCGGTGTGCCCGCTCGGGTAGGAGAGGTACCCGCCGTTGATGGTGCGTCCCACCACGTACTTGAGCAGGGTGGTCGTGGCCACGGTGAGTCCGGCGCCGGCCACGACGAGCACCGCCGCGCGCGGCCGGCGCAGCAGCAGGCAGACCGCGGCCAGGGCGGCGATCAGCACCGCCGCTCCCGCGGGCTCCCCCAGGAAGTCGGCGGCCAGGGCGGCCTGCCGCCAGGCCGGGGGCCGGGTGCCGTCCACCGCCGCCCCGACCCGCTCGTCCACCGGACTGGGCCGGCCGGTGCCCGCGTACCGGATACCGAGGACGAGGACCACCAGCGCGGCGAGGGCGGCGGGCGGCCCGAGCCGGGCGGGCAGCAGCAGGGGCGGCAGCGCGGGCGCGGGCCGGGTCCGTAAGCGCGTTGCGGTCAGGCGATCCAAGGCGAGCCCCCCGTCGTGTCGGACGTCCGGCGGCCGCGGCCGGCCGACGGACACCCGCTCCCGGCCCGCGCGTTGCCGCGGGACCGGCTTCCGTCCGCCAGCCTAGCCAACGCTCCGGCCGTGGGCGCCTTCGGCCGGCGACGGCCGCGGGCCCGGCTGCGGTGGCCGTCGAGCACGTCCGTGCGCAGCAGGTGGCCGAAGCCGGCGGCCTCCAGGCGGAGTCCGAACTGCGCCTCGCCGATGCCGAGTCCGGCGGCGGTGGCACCGGGATGCCCGTGGGCGCGGGGGCGATGTGCGCGTGCCGCAGGGCCCGCTTGAGTGCGTTGCCGTACTTGACGGCGTCGAGGGCGAGGTCGGGCCGGGCATGGCGGCGTTGACGAAGAGCAGCACGTCGTCGGTCGCCGGCCCGAAGCCATTTCCCGGCGCGGGTTCCTGGACGCGCGGCCGCCGATCTGCGTATACGGGCTGGTGCACGTGCGGGGCCGGCCGCTCGGCCAGCCGGACGAGGAGCCCTGCGCATCACCGTCGATGCGGGAAGCACCGGTTGCCCCTCCCGCCGGGCCCGCCAGGCCGGCCGCCACCCCGCCGGGCAGCGCCGACGGGCCCCACGGGCCTGCGGGGGCCGCCGTAGGCCCGGGCCTTCGGCGGTGGACGGCTGCGCAGCGGCGCCGTCGGCAGGTGCCGGGGACGCCGGGAGCGGCGGCCGCCGAGTTCGTGTCGGGTGCCACGGGGCGCTGCGAACGGCCGTACGCTTCCCGCGGGCTCCGGTTGACCGGGTTTCACCGCCGTTGGGGGGATGCCGGGGCTCTTGCAGCTCGCGCGCGCCGGCGGGACGCCGTGCGCGCCCACGAAGACCTGGGGGGTCCCTTGAGCATGCACCTGTCCCTGCGCCGCGCACAGCAGCGGCACCACCGCGCCCCGTGGCGCCGGCGGCTGGCCGCGGCCCTGGCCGTGGCCGTGCTGGCCGTGGCCGCCGGCACCGCCTCCGCCGACGTAGGTCCGGACACCCCGCGCGGCTCGGTGGCCCTGTCCGGCCACGACCTGCGGTCCGACGCCGGGCCCACCTCCTGCTTCGCGAAGTCGAAGCCGAAGTGCGCGAGCCCGGACCCGAACGTGGCGTACAAGCTCTACAGCCGGGGTTCGACCAGCACGTGCACCTTCAGCGTGAAGACCACCTGGGGTGACGGCACCACGAGCAACCGCACCTTCGCGGGCGGCGCCGACGGAGCCGAGCTGGTCACGGTGACGCACAAGTACACCAAGCCGGCCCCGTTCCTCGCGCCGAAGACGTACGCCATCACGTGGGAGGTCACGGTCCCGTCGGGCCCGTGCAACCCCAACACGGGGACCCTCGCCTTCACCCGCACCTGTGATGCCAAGTCGCTGAGCGGGGCCGCGTGGGCCAAGCAGTTCCCGACGAAGAAGCGGACCTCGGACCTGGCGGACGGCTTCCGCCAGGACGTCGAGGCGTTCATGGGGGCCATGCGCCGTGCCGGCATCACCACGGACCCGGACCAGGTCGCGACCCGCCGGCCGGTGCAGCGGGCGTACATGATGCACTACGCCTACCAGATCACCCGCAAGGCGGTCTCCGCCGACAAGGCGCTGCCGTTCAAGCCCGTGGGCGCCCAGGAGCCCGTCAACATCTGCTGGCAGCACACCGACGAGAACGGCGCCTTCGACGCCAAGGCCTCCATCGCCGCCGCGGAGCGCCTCTACAAGGCCCTCGGGATCAGCCCGAACCTCAAGAAGCCGCCGTCGCCGAAGAGCCTGCACGTCCGGGGCCTCGCGATCGACATGCCCACCACCTGGTCCGCGCGCAGCATCACGATCACGGACGGGAACGGGCAGCGGGTGACGATCTCCAGTGGTCCGCGCAACGGGCTGAACAGCAAGCTGATGGCGGTGGGACGCACGTACGGGGTGATCCACTTCGCGTACCAGCCGTCCGACGACCCGGCCCACTGGTCGGTGAACGGCCACTGAACCCGCCCGCCCGGACGGCTGGTTCGGGCGGGGACACCTGGCTGAGGGAGCTGTCCGGACGGAGCCGTCCGGGCAGCTCCGGCGTGTTGGCGGTCCGTCAGGTCAGGCGGTCCCTCCCGGGCTATTCACCGGGGGCGCCGTACTCGCGCCAGTAATCCGTTTCGTCCTGCCACCAGGCCACGGAGCAGTCCAGGCACCGGTACCGCCACCGGTATTCGGCGGTCCGCCGGTCGACGGGCTGGGACAGGATCACTGCGGTGCTCACGCACTTGACGCACCGTACGCGCGGATTACGGAGAGACTTCACGTCAGCAGTGTCCCACTGGCGGGTCCGCACACGCGTGCGTCCCGGTACCGCGCGCGGTCGCGCGGCACCGGGACGCCAGTGGAGCGGCGCAGGGCCGCACCGGAGCAGCAGGATCAGAAGCGCAGCGTCCAGCTGTCGATGTAGCCCTGGAGGCCCGCCGCCGGGTCTTCCTTGAGGCGCAGCCGCCACTTGCCGTTCGCGGTCTCGGCGGAGGCGTTCACGGTCCAGATGCCGCCCAGGTCGGGCATGTCCCAGCGGGTGTCACTCAGGTTGAGCGGGTAGACGGTCCCGTCGGGGGCGACCAGTGCCGCGCTCGGGAAGCCCCACGCCGGGAACTTGGCGGAGACGGCCACTTCGAGGTTCTTCGGCGCGTTGCCGGTCAGCCCGGTGACGGTCACCGGCGAGTTGGCGGCGGTGCCGCCGTTGAAGGCGTAGTTGGCGCTGTTGGTGAACTTCTTCACGACCTTCTTCTGGGCCGTGGTGCCCACGTACAGCAGCCGGTTGGGCGAGTTGGCCCCCTTGTCCCAGATCCCCTCCGTCGTGGCGTTGGCCTTCAGCGCCTTGTCCACCTGCGCCGGGGTGGCCGTGCGGTGCGTCGAGAGGTAGAGGGCCGCGGCGCCCGCCACGTGCGGGGTGGCCATCGAGGTACCCGACTTGGTGTCGGAGGACTCGTTGTCCCACCAGACGGCCGAGGTGATGTCCGAGCCGGGCGCGAACAGGTCCACCGTGGCCCCGTAGTTGGAGAAGTCCGACCGCCGGTCGTCGCGCTGCGTGGCGCCGACCGTGATGGCGGTGGCCACCCGCGCCGGGGAGCGGGTCGAGGCGTCCTTGTTCTCGTTGCCCGCGGCGACCGCGTACGTGATGCCCTTGGCGATGGAGTTGCGGACGGCCGTGTCGAGCGCGGCGTTGGCGGCGCCGCCGAGGCTCATGTTGGCGACGGCCGGCTTGACGGCCTTCCGGGTCACCCAGTCGACGCCCGCGATGACCTGCGCGATGGTGCCGGAGCCGTTGGCGTCGAGCACCCGCACGGCGACGATCTTCGCCTTCTTGGCCACGCCGAACGTCGTACCGGCCACGGTGCCGGCCACGTGCGTGCCGTGCCCCTGCTCGTCCCACGCCGGGGTGCCCGGGGCGATCGCGTCGTAGCCGGAGCGGGCCCGGCCGCCGAAGTCGTGGTGGCTGAAGTTGACGCCGGTGTCGATGATGTACGCCGTGACCCCCGTGCCCGCGCTGGTCGGGTACGTGTACTTCTTGTCCTGGCCGGGCTTGCGCCGCCGGTCGATCCGGTCGAGCCCCCAGGACGGCGGGTTCGGCTGGGTGGTGTCGGCGTGGACCACACCGTCCTGGACGACCTGGGCCACGGCCGGGTCGGCGGCGAGCCGCCGGGCCTGCTGCGCGGTGAGCTCGGCGGAGTAGCCGTTGAGTGCCGAGTCGTAGGTGTGGCGGATCTTCCCGTGGTACCGCTCGACGACCGAACGGCCCGCGGGAGACTGGGACTTGGCGTGCGCCTGATTGAGGATCACGATGTAGCTGCCGGGGATGGTGCCCGGGGCCCCGGCGTTGGCCACGACCCCCTCCGGCTGCGGTGCGGCCGCCGTGGCGGTGGCGGCCGAACCGGCGGCCAGCAGCATCGCCGTGGCGAGCGCGAGTGCGGCGCCGCCGGGCCTGCGGCGCGGGCCGCGACCGGAAGCGGGCATGGCGGATCTGACCTGCATGATGTACTCCCCCCTGGGACCCCCTGCGGTCCCAACCCCGCAAGAGTGGCCGTTCACCCCCCGCGGGGGCAAGGGGAACCCGCGCGTAGCGGAAGGTTCAACTACCAGTCTTTTCAGGTGGGTTGACCGCCAGCCCCGAATTCACCGCGGTTCCCCGAAGGCACGGCGTAGGCCCGGCTCCGCACAGCGAATCAGTCGCCCGTCCGTGCGGGTCCGTCGATTTCTACGCCACCGGGGCGGGCGGGGCCGGGGCGGTGCGCTCAGGAGCGCCGGTAGCGCAGGAGGATGCCGAGGGCCTGGGACGGGGTGGTGCCGAGCGCCGCGGCCACGGCCTCGGTCGGCGCGCCCGAGTCCCACACCGCGTCGGCCGCTTCCTGGGCCATGTCCCCCGTGATCCGCTCCAGCATCGCGACCGCCTTCAGCGCCGCGAGCGGGGCATCGGCGGCGATGTCCTGGAGTTCGTCGGCCAGCCGGGTCAGCAGGGCGGCCAGCTGCTCGGGCAGGGCCACGGTCGTCTCGCGGACCACGGACAGGTGGGCGCTCCAGTCCGCGAACAGGCCCGCCGGCTCCACCCCGGCCTCGTACCGGCGCTCCCCGCCCATCGCCTCCCAGTCCAGCGGGTACTCGGCGACCCCGCGCCAGCCGCACGCGCAGGCCGCCCGGAGCCCTTCGGCCCGCGGGCGGCGGAACCTGCCGTCGTACACGGTCCAGCGGGTCGTGGAGTGCACCTCGGAGCCGCTGCCTATGTCGAAGTAGACGGGGCCGGGCTCGGTGCCGTCGGCCAGCACCACCCCCACCCGCCCCGCGTGCGCCTCGCCGAACTCGGCCGACACCCAGTCCCACTCCCCCACGGCCATCCCCTTCCCTCGTCCCCACCGGCCGCCGGCCCCGGCCCGCGGCGCGTTCCGCACCCAGACTGCCCAGCCCGCCACCCGCTTGCACCGTTGCGGGCGCCGGTGTCCGGGAACGGGCGCCCGTGTCCGGTAACGGGCGGTGGGCGGGGGCCGGACCCAGGGTGCGAAGATGGCGGGGCCCCTCCGACGACCCAGGTACTCAGGTACGAAGTTCCGTGAACGATCACATCCGGTCCGCGACCACCCGCGTGTTCATCGCCCTCGCCCCGCCCGACCCGGCGAAGGACGAGCTGGCGCACGCGCTGCGGCCCGCCTACGACGCGTACCCGCACATGCGCTGGAACCGGATCGAGGACTGGCACATCACCCTCGCCTTCCTCGGGGAGCTCCCGGCGGCCGCCGTGCCGCTGCTGCGCGCCCCGCTGGCCGCGCTCGCGGCCGCGCGCCGCCCCCTGGACCTGGACCTGCGCGGCGGCGGGCATTTCGACGAGCGGGTGCTGTGGAGCGCCATAGGCGGGGACCTGGACGGGCTGCACCTGCTGGCCGCCGAGGTCCGGGCGCTGGTGAGGGAGTGCGGCATCGGGTTCGAGGAGCGGGTGCTGCGCCCCCACCTGACGCTGGCCCGGGCCCGCCGCAACGACGCGTCCAGCGTGGTGGAGGCCGCGGCCGGCCTGGCCGGGTTCGCCGGGCAGGCCTGGCGGACGGAACGGCTGCACCTGGTGGGCAGCAACATCGGGCGCGGCCCGGGGCCCATCCGCTACCGGGACGTCGGGTCCTGGGGCTTCGGCGGCAGCCCGGTGGCGGCCCGTGCCACGGCCGGGTCGCACGCGGACACGCCCTCGGCGGTTCAGGTGAACTCGCAGGCCGAACGGGGTCGCGGCCCGGACGGGGCGGCGGGATCCGGCAGTCTGGGGGTGCTCGCGCCCTGACCGGGCCCCGACCCGCCTCATGCCACCGGGAGACTCGCGTGCCCATGCTGCTCATCAAGGGGACCTTCCAGATCATCGGCACCCAGCCCGACGGCGACACGGTGCACTTCCTGCCCGAGGACCCCGGCTTCTGGCGCGATGTGCCCGGCCAGAACCTCGTCAAGCGGAACCGGGTGGGCCGCGGCAAGATCCGGATGGACGGCATCGACGCCCTGGAGACCCACTACGAGGGGGTCGGCCCCAAGATGGTGGCCCAGCCGTCCGAGCTGGCCCTGGCCGCCCGGGACGAGCTGCTGTCCTGGCTGGGCTTCCGCGAGATCGAGATGGTCGAGGAGGGCGAGGAGAAGGGCAAGGTCACCGCCGCCGTCCCGGAGAGCGTCCCGGGTTTCGTGCTCGCGAGCGGGGCCGACCTCTTCGGCCGCTGCATCGCCATGGTGGGCCGCGGCGAGCTTCCGCCGCACACCAGGAGCGGGGACCTGATGGTCGTGAGCACCGCCCTGCTCCACGAGACGGCCAACCACCACCTGCTCGACCTCGGACTGGTCTACCCGACCTTCTACAGCAAGCTCCCCCGCGAGCTGCGCGAATGCATGGCCGAGACCGCCCGGCGGGCGCGCGGGGCGCAGCCGCCGAGGGGGGTGTGGGGGAAGGACGTGACCTTCAAGGACACCGGCGTGACGATCGAGAACCTGGAATCCATCACCGAGCAGCAGGTGATCCTCCCGAAGCTGTTCCGGCGCCTGGCCGACCACCTGCGCCTCTTCGGCCCCTCCCTGGCCTGCTTCCGCGCGTACCTGGCGGGCGGGGACGAGGAGGTGATCGTGCCGGGCCGGGAGGAGCCCCTGAAGGGGCTGCAGCACGTCCTCCAGATCACCGAGCACACGGTGCGCATGACCCGGCGGATCGAGGACATCGTCCTCGTGGAGAAGTAGCCCCGGACCGGACGGCACGGGCGAAGTCGCCCCGCCCGGCCGGTTCGGGCCCCTCGGGCCGGTTCCGGCGGGTCGGGCCTGTTCCGGCGGGGACTGACGTTCTGCCTGGTCAGGGGTTGGCGGCGGGGGGGGGGGGGGGGGGGGGGGGGGGGGGGCGTGGAGGGGGCGTAGTGATCGGTCCCCCCCTCCCCCCCCCCCCCCCCCCCCCCCCCCCCCCCCCCCCCCCCCCCCCCCCCCCGCCGTCCGGTCACCGTCCGGTCACCGGTCCTTGTCGGCCATCCTCTTCATCCGGGTCTTGGCGTCGGTCGCGGACTCCTCCATCCGTCCCTTGGCCTGGTCGCCCTTGCCCTTCATCTCCATGCCCTTGTCGCCGGTCATGTCGCCGACTTCTTCCTTGACCTTGCCCTTGACCTCGTCGGCCTTGCCCTTGAGCTTGCCCATGGCCCTGTCCCTTCGGGTATCGGGTTCCGGCAACGCGCAGCTACCCCGGATCCCGGATCCCATGCGGCCTTCCGGACCCCGGCCCGCGCGCTTGGACCGGCCCTGCGGGGGTAGGCGCAGGGTCCGGCACGAGGAGGCTTCCGATGAGCGTGCTCACGTTGGGCGTGGAGGAGGAGTTCCTGCTGGTCGACCGGGAGAGCCGGGGGCCCGCGGAACGCGCCCCCGCGGTCATCGCCGCCGCCGCCCGGGAGCTGGGCCCCCGGGTGCAGAGCGAGTTCTTCAACGCCCAGGTCGAGGTCTGCACCGAGCCCGCCGCCGACCTCGGGCGCCTCCGCAGCGACCTCGCGCACCTGCGCAGCACCGTGGGCGCGGCCGCCGAGGAGCAGGGCTGCCGGCTGGTGGCCACCGGCACCCCCGTGATCCCCCCGGCCCGCCCGCTGACCATCACCGACACCGACCGCTACCGCCGCATGGCCCGGCAGTTCGCCGCGATCGTGGGCGGCTACGACGGGCTGGTCTGCGGCTGCCACGTGCACGTGGGCGCCTTGGGCCGCGCCGAGGCCCTGGCACTGGCGAACCACATGCGGCCGTGGCTTCCCGTGGTGCAGTCCCTCGCGGGCAACTCCCCCTTCTCGCTCGGCCGGGACACCGGTTTCGAGAGCTGGCGGTTCATGGAGTTCTCCCGCTGGCCCACCGTCGGCCCCGCCCCCGTGCTGCAGGAACCGCAGTACGAGGCGTACGTCGGTGCCCTGGTGGAGAAGCGGATCCTCATGGACCGCCGGATGGTCTACTGGTACGCCCGGCCCTCCGAGCACTGCCCCACGCTGGAGATCCGCGTGGCCGACGTCAACGCCGAGCTGGACACGGTGGTCCTCCTCGCGGCCCTGATCCGCGGGCTGGCGGCCGGCCTCCTGGCCACGGAGGTGGCCGAGGGCGTGCCCCCGCCGCACGTGCCCGAGCACCGGCTGCGGGCCGCGCACGGGCTGGCCGCCGCGCACGGCCGGGCGGGGTTCGGCCTGGACCCGGTCACGGGCGAACGCACGCCCGCCGAGGAACTCGTCGACCGGCTCTTCGCCCGCGCCGCCCCCGGCCTCGAAGCCACCGGCGACCTGGCCCTGGCCAGGGACCTGCTGGAGCAGCTGCGCAGCGGCGGCAGCGGCGCGGCCCGCCAGCGCGCGGCCCTGCACCGCCACGGCCGCCTGACGGACGTGGTGGACGCCCTCGCGACGGCCACGACCACCGTGTGAGGCGTGCGGCCGGACAGGCCGCCCGGCGGGGGCGCGCACCGGCCGGGCGGGACGAGCGCGACGAAGGAGCGGTTCATGAGCACGGCACAGGTGTCGGACCACGTCCTGGAGCGGCTGCGGCACTGGGGCGTCACCCACGTCTTCGGCTATCCCGGGGACGGGATCGACGGGCTGCTGTCGGCCTGGGAGCGGGCGGGTGACCGGCCGCGGTTCATCCAGGCCCGCCACGAGGAGATGGCCGCGTTCGAGGCGGTGGGCTACGCCAAGTTCGCGGGCCGGACCGGGGTGTGCGTGGCGACGTCCGGCCCGGGCGCCGTGCACCTCCTGAACGGGCTGTACGACGCGAAGCTGGACCACGTGCCGGTGGTCGCCCTGGTCGGGCAGACCGACCGGAGCGCGATGGGCGGCTCGTACCAGCAGGAAGTGGACCTGCACAGCCTGTTCAAGGACGTGGCGGGTGCCTATCTGGAGACCGTCAACGTGCCCGAGCAGCTGCCGAACGTGCTGGACCGCGCCTTCCGGGCGGCCCGGGCCCGCCGGGCCCCGGCCGCGGTGATCATCCCGGCCGACGTGCAGGAACTGCCGTACGAGCCGCCGGCGCACGCCCACAAGATGGTGCCGTCCAGCCGTGACGCGAGCGGCTGGGCGCCGGTGCCGGACGACGGGGCGCTCGCCCGGGCCGCGGACCTGCTCGACTCCGGCGAGCGGGTGGCGATGCTGATCGGGCAGGGCGCGGCGGGCGCCGCCGACGAGGTCCGGGCCGTCGCCGAGCTGCTGGGCGCCGGGGTGGCGAAGGCGCTGCTCGGGCTGGACGCGCTCACCGACGAACTGCCGTACGTGACCGGCGCGATCGGGCTGCTGGGGACCCGGCCGAGCTACGAGCTGATGAGGGACTGCGACACCCTGCTGACGGTCGGGTCGAACTTCCCGTACTCGGAGTTCCTGCCGGAGTACGGGCGGGCGCGCGGGGTGCAGATCGACATCGACCCGCAGCTGGTGGGCCTGCGCTACCCGTACGAGGTCAATCTGGTCGGCGATGCGGCGGCCACGCTGCGCCGGCTCCTGCCGCTGCTGACCCGCAAGGAGGACCGGAGCTGGCAGCGGCAGGTGGCGGCCGGGGTGCGGCGCTGGCGCAAGGTCATGGCGGGCCGGGCCGCCCTGGCGGCCGATCCCGTCAACCCCGAGCACGTGGCCCGCGCCCTGGACCCGCTGCTTCCGGAGGACGCCATGATCTGCGTGGACTCCGGCTCGGTGGCCACCTGGTACGCCCGGCACCTGACGATGCGCGGTGCCATGCGCGGATCGCTCTCGGGCACCCTGGCCACGATGGGCAGCGCGGTGCCCTATGCGATCGGGGCCAAGTTCGCCCGCCCGGGCCGGCCGGCGATCGCGCTGGTGGGCGACGGGGCCATGCAGATGAACGGGCTGGCCGAGCTGGTGACGGTGGCCAAGTACGCGGACCGGTGGGACGATCCCCGGCTGGTGGTCGCGGTGTGGAACAACCACGACCTCAACCAGGTCAGCTGGGAGCTGCGGGCGATGGGCGGCTCCCCGCCCTTCGAGGCCTCCCAGTCGCTGCCCGACGTGCCCTACGCGGACTTCGCGCGCTCGCTGGGCATGGACGGCATCCGGGTGACGGATCCGGACCGGGTCGAGGACGCCTGGCGCACGGCGCTGGCGGCGGAGGGACCGACGGTGCTGGACTTCCGCACCGACCCGGCGGTCCCGCCGATCCCGCCGCACGCCACCTGGGAGCAGGTCGAGGCGACGCTCGCCTCCCTGGCCCGCTCCGACGGCGGCGGCCGCGCCCACCTGCTCACCCAGGGCCTGAAGGCCAAGGCCCAAGAACTCCTCCCAGGCCTCCTCACCTCCCCCACCCGTCCGCCCCACCGAAACCGATGACCGCCGGGCGGGGGCAGCGCCCTGCGGGACCGGTGATCGCCGGACGGGCGCGGGCCCAACGGGACCGGTGACCGCCCGGCGGGGAGCGGCGCCCTGCGCGACCGGCGACCGCCGGGCGGGGGGCAGCGCCCTGCGCGACCGGTGACCGCCCGGCGGGGAGCGGCGCCCTGCACGACCGGCGACCGCCCGGCGGGGAGCGGCGCCCTGCACGACCGGCGACCGCCCGGCGGGGAGCGGCGCCCTGCACGACCGGCGACCGCCCGGCGGGCACGGGCACAACAGGACCGGTGACCGCTGCGAGGGCCCGCGGAAATCCCGCCGCCGCCAGCGCCGCGGCGGGTCCGCCACGCCTCCGCCCGGGTGCCGCGAACCCAGCCCCGCGAAATCCAGCCCCGCCGGCGATTGAGGCGCAGGGCCCGGGGCAGAGCCCCGAACCGGAAACCCCGCCCCTCACGAAATCCGGCCCAGCCAAAACCAGCCCCGCCAAAACCAGCCCCGCCGGCGATTGAGGCGCGGGGCCCAGGGCACAGCCCCGAACCAGAAACCCCGCCCCACCAAACCCGGCCCCGCGAAATCCAGCCCCGCCGGCGATTGAGGCGCAGGGCCCGGGGCAGAGCCCCGAACCGGAGACTCCGCCGCCCACGACATCCGGCCCCGCCAAAACCAGCCCCGCCGGCGATTGAGGCGCAGGGTCCGGGGCAGAGCCCCGAGCCCGGTGCCCGGCCGGGCACCGGCCCGCCAGGGCACGGCATCAGCCCCCGCCCAGCGGGTAGACGCGGCACGGACGAGAGGAGAGGACCACGGAACGCCGCCGTTGCACGCTGCCCGACCCCGCCCTCCGGCACACACCCCGCCCGCTGCGCGACTACGTCCTCCTCGCCGACGGCGAGCGCGGCGCCCTGGTCGGCCCCGCCGGAGACGCCGTGTGGCTGTGCGTCCCCGGCTGGGACGACCCGGCCGTGTTCGCGGAGCTGATCGGCGGCGCAGGCGCCTTCGAGGTGTGTCCCGACGAGCCCTGGCGGGTGTCGGCCGGCGCCTACACGGACGGCTCCCTGATCTGGACCACCCGCTGGACCCTCCCCGGCGGGGTCGCCGAGTGCCGCGAGGCCCTCGCGGCCCCGCCCGACCCGCACCGCGCGGTCCTGCTCCGCCGCATCCGCGCAGTCCGCGGCCCCGCCCGGTTCCGGATCCGGCTGAGCGTCCGCGGCGGCTACGGAAGCGATCCGCCACCGCGGTTCCACAGCACCGGCGGAGGCCTGTGGGAGGGGACGGACGGCCTGCTCAGAGTGAGGCTGCGCGGCCTTCCGGGGGCTTCCGCCGGCCCGGGCCCCGACGGCGAACTCCGCGCCCTGGTCCACGTACCGGAAGGCGCGCACCACGATCTGGTCCTGGAGCTGTCGGACCGCCCCCTGGACCCCCCGGTCCCCCCGGACGGGGCCTGGCGGCGGACGGAGGAGTTCTGGGCCGCGGCCGTACCCGCCTGCACGGACCTGACGGCGGCCCGGGACGCCCGCCAGGCGTACGCCGTGGCCACCGGGCTCACCAGCCCCCGCACGGGCGCGATGGTGGCGGCAGCGACCACCTCGCTCCCCGAGCACGCCGGTTCGGACCGCGACTACGACTACCGGTACGCCTGGCTCCGCGACCAGTGCTACACCGGCCTCGCGGTGGCCGAGCACGGCCCGCACCGGCTGACCGACGAGGCGGTACGGGTGGCCACGGCGCGGGTGCTGGCGGACGGGCCGGCGCTGCGGCCGGCGTACCGGACCGACGGCTCCCCGGTCCCGCCGGAACGGACCCTGCCGCTGTGCGGCTATCCGGGCGCGGCGGACCGGATCGGCAACCGGGCCGGCTCCCAGTTCCAACTGGACACCTTCGGCGAGGTGCTGGAGCTCCTCGCGGCCGCGGCCCGGCAGGACCGCCTCGACTCCGACGGGCGGCGGGCCGTCGCGGTGGCGGTGGCGGCCCTGGAGGAGAACTGGGACAGTCCGGACTCGGGGCTGTGGGAGCTGGAGCCGGCCTGGTGGACGCACTCCCGGCTGGCCGCCGTCACGGGGCTGCGGGCGGTGGCCCGCGAGGTGGGCGGGCCGGACGCGGGCCGGTGGGCGGAACTGGCGGACGCGGTGCTGCGCGAGGCGCGCCGGCGGTGCCTGCACCCCTCGGGCCGCTGGCAGCGCTCGGCCTCCGACCCCGGCCCGGACGCCGCCCTGCTGCGCCCCCTGACCTCGGCGTACTGGCCGACCGGGGACCCGGCTTCGGCCGCGACCCGGCTGGCGGTGGAGCGCGAACTCGCCGAGGACGGCTTCGTGTACCGCTTCGCCTGTACGGGCGGCACTCGCGGCACGGACCGCCCGAGCAGCCTGGGCGGCGCCGAGGGCGCGTTCCTCCTGTGCGGGTTCCTGATGTCCGAGGCCTGCCTCGCGGAGGGGCGGGAGGTGGCCGCCGCCCGCTGGTTCGAACGCTCGCGCACGGCGGCCGGCTCGGCGGGCCTGTTCGCGGAGGAGTACGACACGGCGCAGCGCCAGTTGCGCGGCAACCTCCCGCAGGCGTTCGTCCACGCACTGCTCCTGGAAAACGCCGTACGGCTCACGCACGCGCCGGACCGGCCGGGGCGCGCGTGAGCAGTGCGCACGCGAGCGGCCTCCCGCCGCCGGGCCTCACGCCGCGCGGGCCTCCCCCCGCTCCCCCGCCCCGAACTCCTCGACCAGCGCGGCGCAGAACGCCTCCAGGTCATCCGGCTTCCGGCTCGTGACGAGGGTGCCCGGGGCGGCCCGGCAGACGTGCACCTTCTCGTCCACCCAGGTGCCGCCCGCGTTGCGGATGTCCGTGGCCAGGCTGGGCCAAGAGGTCAGTGTCCGGCCGCGCACCATGTCGGCCTCGATCAGGGTCCAGGGCGCGTGGCAGATCGCCGCGACCGGTCGGCCCATGCCGAAGAAGTGCCGGGCGAAGCCGACCGCCCGCTCGTCGAGGCGCAGGGCGTCCGGGTTGGCCACCCCGCCAGGCAGGACCAGTGCGTCGAACTCCTCGGCCGGGGTCTCGGCGGCCAGGTCGTCCACGGGGAAGGTGTCCCCCTTGTCCAAGTGGTGGAAGGCCTGCACCCGTCCCGGCCGGGTGGAGACGAGCCGCGGCTCCCAGCCCGCTTCGCGCACGGCCTGCCAGGGCTTCTCCAGTTCCACCTGTTCGACGCCTTCGGGAGCCATCAGGAACGCCACCCGCATGTCGATCACGTCCTCGTCGTCGTCGGCTGCTGTCCGGACCGGGCGCGCCGGACGCGCGCACCTCCCCGTTCCCCGCACCTGCCCGCCGCCGGGCCCGTCATGTCACCGCGCGAGCCGGTCCGGCAACCGGGCGGACTCGCGATGCCTGCGGGCCCTCGGGCGCAAGGCTGCGCGGCCCGCCGCGCTGAGCCCCCGCCGGGCGGGGCCTGAGTGCGGCGCGGGGCAGCGGCTACGGCAGTTGCCCGATCCGGGCGGCCCGCCTCACGCCCGACGATCGGCCGGTGAACACATGGACGTTGAAACGGGTCCTGCGGGACCGCAATGCAGGGCTCTACCTCTCCGGGGTGGCGGTCTCGGGCTTCGGCACGACCGCGATGTGGCTGGTCTCCGGTGTCTGGGTGAAGACCCTGACCGGGTCGGACGGCCTCGCGGCACTGACCGCCTTCGCGATGTGGGTGCCCGTGCTCGCCGGGCCCGCGCTGGGCGCCCTGGCCGACCGCTTCCCCCGGCGGCCCCTGCTCGTCGCGGTCGGCGCGGGCATGGCCGCCGTGCTGCCCTGCCTGCTCCTGATGGACTCCGCGGACCGGGTGTGGCTGCTGTTCGCCGTCCTGGTCCTCTACGGAACCGCCGGGACACTGGCGGACGCGGCCGGGGCGGCGCTGCTGCCGCAGGTGGTGGAAAAGCGGCTCCTCGGCGACTTCAACGGACTGCGGGCAGCGGCCGACGAGAGCATGAAGCTCGTGGCCCCGGTGGCCGGTGCGGCGCTCTTCACCCGGTTCGGGGGCGGTTCGGTGGCCCTCCTCGACGCGGCGACCTTCGCCTTGTCGGCGGGCATCTTCACGCTGCTCCGCATCCACGGGGAGCAGGAACCGGAGCCGGGTCCGGGGCCGGGGGCTGCGGCCGAGCCGGGAACCGGCCGGGTCCGTGAGGGGGCCCGCCTCCTGTGGCACTCACCCGCCCTGCGCCCGCTGGTGCTCGCCGCCTCGGCGACCATGCTGCTGGCCGGGCTGAACGGGGCCTTCGTCTACGCCGTCGCGGACGACGTGCTGCGCCGGACGCCCGCCTGGGTGGGGGTGCTGTACGCGGTCCAGGGTGCAGGCTCGGTCCTGGGCGGGCTCGCGACGGGCCCGCTGCTGCGGCGGGTGCCCGAGCGGCTGTTCGCCGCCGCCGCGGTGGCCGCCTTCGCGGTGGGCGCCGGGCTGCGGGCACTGCCGTACGATGCCGCCGCGGCCGGCGGAAGCGCGCTGATCGGCGCCGGTCTGCCGGCGGTGATCGTCACCGCCATGACGGCGGTCCAGCGGGAGACCCCGAACGCCGTCCTGGGCCGCACGGCCGCCACGGCGGGCACCCTGATCATGGCCCCGAACGCGGTGGCCCTGGCCCTCGGCGCCGCCCTCGTCTCCCTGCTCGACGTACGCATCCTGCTGCCCGCCCTCGCAGCGGCCGGCCTGTGCACGGCTGCAACCCTGACCACCGGGCCCCGCCGGCAAACAGCCACGAAGCCGGTCCCGACCCCCGGCACGGCCCCGGATCCCGCACCGGCGCCCGATCCCGAAACGGAGCCCGGTACGCGGCCGGAGCCGGAGGCCGTGCCGACCACGGAACCAGAGCCCGTGCGGCCCGGTACGGGGTCGGACTCCGGGCGCCCGTCGAGCTGAGTGCCGGGCCGGACCCCGGACGCACGACGGCCCCCGTGCCGGCCCGCGGGCCGGAAAGCCGGGGCCGGCGGGCCGGAAGCCGGGAGCCGCTGCGGGGCCAGGGGCCGGAGGCCGGAGCCGGAATGGCGGCCCCCGAGCAGAGGGGACCAGGCCCCGGAACAGCCGTCCGGAAGGCGGCCGGGACGGCCTGCGGGCGCGGCCCCGAAGCCCCAGGGCACCCGAAGCCGTAGCCCCCGGAGTCGCGGGGGCGGCCTCGGGCGGGCGGCCCCGGATCCGTGTCGGCCCAGAGCCTCCCCCGGCGCGGGCGGCCGGGGACGGGGTCACGACCTGCCGTGGTGCCCGGGGCAGGGCCGCCAGGGGGAACGGGTGGAGCGGCTGGTTCCGGGGTGGGGGCGGCGGGAAGCCTCGCGGGGTGACGACCTCCGTTCTGTCCCCCGCCGGGGCGGTGACGCCGACGGCCCGGCGAGCCCTGTGCGCGGGCGCCGTGGGCAACCTCGTCGAGTGGTACGAGTTCGGCGTGTACGGCTGCCTCGCCCCGGTCATCGCCGCCGCCTTCTTCTCCCCCGGCCCCGCCTCCGGTCCGGGCGGCCCGGCGGCGGGGGCCGGCCCGCTGGTCGCCACGTATGCGGCGTTCGCGCTCGCCTTCTTCTTCCGCCCGCTCGGCGCGCTGCTCTTCGGCCGGCTCGGGGACCGCGCGGGGCGCCGACCGGCGCTCCTGGCCTCCCTCGGACTGATGACCGCGGCCACCGCCGGCATCGGCCTGCTGCCCGGGTACGCGACGGCCGGGGCCGCGGCCCCGGTGCTGCTCACGGCCCTGCGGGCCCTGCAAGGGCTTTCTGCGGGCGGGGAGTTCGGCGGGGCGGTGGCGGTGCTGACGGAGTTCGCCCCGCCCGGCCGCCGCGGCCGCTACGGCTCCTGGCAGTCCTGCACCGTCGCCCTCGGGCTGCTGGCGGGCGCGGGCACCGCGGCCGCCCTGGCCGCGCTGCTGCCGGAGGCGGCCCTGTACGCATGGGGTTGGCGGGTGTGCTTCCTGCTCGCCCTGCCCCTGGGTCTGCTCGCGCTGGGCCTGCGGTTGCGGCTGGCGGAATCGCCCGCATTCCGGCCCACGGCATCGGAGGCCCGGTCCCGGCCGCCGGACCCGCCGGAGGTCCCGCGCCGGGAACTGCTCACCGCCGTCGTCCTCGGCGCGGGCCGGATCGTCGGCTGGTCCGGTGCCGGGTACGCCTTCCTCGTGGTCCTGCCCTCGTACCTCCACGGCACGCTCGGCACCTCGTACCGCGGCGCCCTGCTGGCGGCGGTCCTCGCCAACCTCGGCTTCGCGGCGGCGCTCGTACCGGCCGGTTCGCTCAGCGACCGGCTGGGGCGGCGGACGGTGATGCTCACCGGCAGCGTGCTGGTGATGGTGCTGGCCGTCCCGCTGTTCGCCCTGCTCCGCGAACCCGGCGCACCGGCCGCCGCCAAAGCCGCCGCGGTGCTCGTCGCCGGGGCCCTGGTGGGCCTGCTCGCGGGACCCGGTCCGGCGATGCTCGCCGAGATGTTCCCGGCCCGCACCCGCTGCACGGCCCTGGGACTCGCGTACGCCCTGGCCAACGCGGTGTTCGCGGGCTGCGCGGGGCTGGTCGTCACCCGCCTCACGCAGGTGACGGGCCGCACCGACATCCCGGCCCTGTACGCGGCGGGAGCCTGCGCCCTCGGCCTGCCGGCCCTGTGGACCCTGCGCTCCGACGACCACCGCAGGCCCCTGCGGTGAGGGTCGTCGGGCTGATGTCGGGGACCTCGTACGACGCGATCGACGCCGCGGCCGCCGACCTGGTGATCGAGGACGGCCTGCTGCGCCTCACCCCGCTCGGCGCGATCGGCCGGCCGTATCCGCCTGAGCTGCGGGACGCCCTCGCCCGTGCGCTGCCGCCGGCCGCGGTGACGATGGCCGACGTCTGCCGCCTGGACACGTGGATCGGCCAGGCCTTCGGCGCACTGGCCCGCCGGGCGGACCTCGAACTGTGCGGGGGCCGGGCCGAGTTGATCGCCTCCCACGGCCAGACCGTCTTCCACTGGGCCGAGGGCGGCCGGGTGCACGGCACCCTCCAGATCGGGCAGCCCGCCTGGATCGCGGAGGCCACCGGCTGCCCGGTCGTCTCCGATTTCCGGCCCCGCGACGTGGCGGCGGGCGGTCAGGGCGCACCGCTGGTGGGCCTCGTGGACCTGATGTGGCTGCGGGGCCGCCCCGGGCGGCCCGTCGCCCTGAACATCGGCGGGATCGCCAACCTCACGGCGGTACGGCCGGACGGCACGGCGGTGGCCTTCGACACCGGCCCCGGAAACGCCCTGATCGACGCGGCCGTACACGAACTCACCGGCGGGCGCCTCGCGTTCGACGCCGAGGGTCGGCTCGCCGCGGCGGGGACCGTCCACGAGCCGCTGCTCGCCCGGCTGCTGGCCGAGCCGTACTACCGGCTGCCGGCGCCCCGTACGACCGGCAAGGAGCTCTTCAACGCGGCGTACGTGCGCACGGCCCTGGCAGGGGCGGGACTCGGGGCCGACGGAGGCCCGGCCGGAGCGGCCGGGGTCGTGGCCACGCTCACCCTGCTGACGGCCCGGACGATCGCGGATGCGGTGCGGCCGCTGGGCGCCACGGAGCTGGTCGTCTCGGGCGGCGGCACCCGCAACCCGGTCCTGATGGCGCTGCTCCGCCGGGAGCTGGGCGGCATCCCGGTGGTCCCCTCGGACGGCCTCGGCCTGCCCGCCCAGGCCAAGGAGGCGTACGCCTTCGCGGTGCTCGGCTTCCTCAGCGCACTCGGGCTGCCCGCCAACGCGCCGGACTGCACGGGTGCTTCGGGTCCGCGCGTCCTCGGCTCCCTCACCCCGGGCACCCGCCCGCTGCACCCGTTCCCGTTCCCGTCCCTGCTCCCCCTTCCGCTCCCGCCCACGGCGCCGGTCGGGCTCGTCATCACCCCCCGGTGAACCCGGCCGCTGCGCACCCGGTCAGCGGCAGAGCGCGAAGACCGTGTCCTCGAAGTCGGGGAACTCGGCGGCCGCCGCCGCAATCAGCTCCGCCGCAGGGCGGCGCCCGTCCGGCGCGTACCGCTCGGCCATCTCCGTCAGCACCGGATGCGGGCGGCCGACGCGCTCCGGGTACTGGACGGCCTCGTAGGGGCCGCCGCCGTCGGCCAGCAGCCACAGGTACGCGGCGAGGTTCTGGGCCACGAGCCCCGTCTCCCCCTCGGAGCCGAGGAAGACCACCGGCTGCTCGACGAGCGGCCGGCCCTCCCGGACCAGCCAGAAGGCCGCGTACCCGCCCGACCCGTCCTGGCCGAACACCCGGAACCCGCCGCCGTCGAGCTCACTGTTGCCGGTCCAGGCCCGGAACCACTCGGTGGTCTCCTCCGGGGACATGAACTCCTCGAAGGGCGCGTAGTCGATGCACCCCTCGTCCTCGCCGTAGGGGAAGGCGACCCCGGCCACCGCCCGCAGGGCGGCCGGCAGGGCGTTCGGGCGGTTCTTCTGGTTCTCGCACGCTTGTCCGGTCACAGGTGCAGGCTATTCGGGGGGTCTGACAACGCCCGCCCGGCCCGGCCCGCCGTCGGGCCCACCGTGCCGCCGCGGTCACCGGATCCGGTGCACCCGCTGGCTGGTCAGTTCGTAGCGGGCGCCCACGACCTCCAGGGCGCCGGATCCGATGCGCGGCGCCAGGTCCGGTTCGGCCGACAGGCGGGCGGTGATCCTGCGGACGTTCGCGGTGACCGCGGCGTCCACGCGGGCCTCCCCGGTCAGCCGCGGGTCGAGCACCGGGCGGATCTGCTGGGCGAGGTAGCGGACGTGGGCGGGGAGCCGGGCCCCGTCCGCCTCCGACTCGGCGGCGGCGCGTACCGCCCCGCAGCCCTCGTGGCCGAGCACGACCACGAGCGGCACCCCCAGTTCCAGGACCCCGTAGGCGATGCTGCCGAGCACCGCCTCGTCCAGCACCTCGCCGGCGGTCCGCACGGTCAGGAGGTCCCCCAGCCCCTGGTCGAAGACCAGCTCCGGCGGGACCCGCGAGTCGATGCAGCCCAGGACCACCGCGAACGGGTGCTGGCCCCCGACGAGCGAGCGCCGCACGGCGCGCGACTCGTCGGGGTGCTGCGCGTGCAGGGTGCGCCAGCGGGCGTTGCCCGCGGCCAGTTCCCGCCAGGCGGCGGCCGGGCCGGCGGGCAGCACGCCGTCCGCCCGGGCCCGGCTGACGGGTGCGGTGCCCTCGTGGGCGCCGCACCCGGACAGCAGCCCGCTCCCGGCGGCCAGCGCACCGCCCGCGCACGCCCGTACGAACCCGCGCCGCCCGCCGGGGGCGGCCCCGGCCCGGCGCTCGCTGTGCCCTCGGCCCGTCATGCGCGCCCACGTTAGCCCACGCGCGGCCGCCCGCCGGTCAGGCGCGGTGGCCTTGGGCCGTCCCGGCCGGTCATATGGTCCGTCCGGCCTGGGCGAACCGTACGGCCCGGACGGACCGGACGGACCGGACGGCCCGTCCGGACCGGACGCACGGAACGGTCCGTCACTGTGCCAGCGGGTTCGGGAGGGTGGTCCACTGGTCGCCGCCGTGGGTGAGGCGGCGGAGGGTGAGGGCCTTCGCGGGCAGCGGGCGGGTGCGCAGGGCGCGTACCGCCGCGGTGGGCGGGAGATCGCGGGTCGCGGCGTCCAGGACCAGCCCGAGGGTGGCGGCGTCGGCCGCCAGCGGGCCGAGGGCGTTCCCGATCAGGCAGCCGAGGGACTGCCGGTGCAGGGCGGCCACGTCCTCGCTGAGCAGCCGGCCGGTCAGGGGCGGAGCGGGGAACCCGTGCCGGGCGAGCAGGGACGGGCTGAGACGGACGTCGGCGAGGTCCCGGTAGACGAGGCGCCGGGGGTGGCCGTCCGCGTCGAGCACGGCGAGGAGGTTCTGGCCGTGGGCCTCCAGGGCCACGCCCCGTTCGAGCAGGTCCAGGCAGACGCCGAGGGCCAGGCGGGCGAGCCCGATGAGCCGGTCGAGGCGCTCCTCGGGGCTGCGGGAGGCGAGGCAGGCCCCGAACGCCGCCACCGGCACGACCTGCTCCCCGGCCCGGGCGTCCGCGTACCCGTACGGCGATTCCCGGAGCAGGGCCGCGAGGTCCGGGGTGCCCGCGCCCGCGGCGGCAAGGGTCCGGGCGATGTGGAGCCGGCCCCCGAGCCGGTCCGCCACGCGTTCGAGCACCTGGGAGGTGGCGAGGGCATGGGCCACCGAGTAGGCGGAGATGTCCCGCACGGAGGAGGTGAGCCGGGTGCTCAGCGCCGTCTTGACGTGCAGGCCCCCGCAGCCCCCGGCGGGGCCCGGGCCGCCGTCCCCGAGGTGCAGGGTGCGCAGGGACAGCAGGGGGTGCGCCGCGGGTCCCGCCAGGAAGGGGCGTCCGCGGAGGACGTGGTCGGCCTGCCACGGGTGCACCGGCACCAGGACGGCGGCCCCCTCGCGCAGTTCCGCCGGCCAGTCGCCCCGTACGGTCCCACCGGTCACCGGTGCCAGCCGCAGGCCGACCACGGGCCGGTGCTCCGGCGCGTACGCGAGCTGCTCGGCGGCGGAGAAGCCGGGGCGGGACCGGCATGCGGGGTGGTAGGGGTGGCCGTCGGTCGACCACTGCTCCCACTCCCAGGGCGCGGCGGGCGGGAGCGCGGGGGCGGGGGCGGTCCTCGACAGGGCGAGCGAGGCCACGCTGTGGTCCACCTCGGCCGTGAAGTGCCCGGTGTCCGGGAGCGCGAGGGCGGCCAGCAGCTCGGCGGGATGGTCGTACGGGGCGCCGTCCAGGACCAGTTCCGCGAGCGCGGTGCCGGTCGCCCACGGGTCCGGGGGCGGGCCGTGCAGGCGGCGGCCGTCGGCGAGGCGCAGCACGAGGGCGCCGGCCGTTGCGGTGCGGCTCGCGATCCAGGGCAGCGGCTCGTGGACGAGTCCGCGCCAGAGCCGGGCCAGGACCGCGGCCCGGGCTCCGGGCAGAGCGGCGAGGTAGGTGTCCGAGCGCGCCGGGCGTACGGCTTCGAGTTCCGCTGCGAGGGTCCGTTCGGCATCGGTACGGCACATGCGCGTGTCCTACCGCACCCGCTCCCGGCCGCGCCTACTGTGAAGGGCGATGGAGGAGGAGTTCGCCCGGGCGGCAGAGGCACTGGCCGTGACCCCGCTGCTCAACTGCCTGCTACGGGAAACCGCCGGCCCGGCCGACGCGCCCGCTGACCCGCACGCGAGCGAACACCCGGAGACCGCAGCCCCGGCGCATGCACCTGCGCCCGACGGCCGTACGGAGGAACCCGCGGGCCACCGCACGGGAGACACGGCAGGAGCCGGGCCCGGCACAGGTCGTCCGCCTGCGGGCGACGGCCGGGCACCGGGGTCGGCGGACCGCCGCACGGGAGACACGGCCGCAGTCGGCCCCGGCGGCCCGGGCGACCCCGTCGCGGCCGACGGCACTGCGGACGAGCCCGCAGCCCGGGGCACAGCGACAGCGACCACGCCCCAGCCCGGCGCAGGCGTTGCGCTCGCGGCCGACGGCACGGCAGAGGAGCCCGCGGCCCCCGGCGCCTCGGAGGAAGCCGGGGCCGGGATCGGGGCCGGGGATCCGCCTGCGAACGGCGCACCCCGCCGCTCCGGGCAGGCGCCCGCGGCATGCGCAGGCCATGCCCTCATGGCCGACGGCTCGGCAGCCGGACGCTCAGACCACGGCACTGCCGGCACGGCCGGGCTCGGGACCGGCGCAGGGGACCCACCGGAAGACGACGCACCCCCCGGCACCGGGGACGCCCCCGCGACCGGCAGGGCCGCGGGGCATCCGCCTGCGGACAACCCGGCAGAGCAAGGCGCGGCCCGCCGTGCCGGGGACCCGGCCGAGGTCGGGACCGGCGCGGTGAACCGGCCCGGGGGCGGCGCGGCGGCCCCCGGGACCGGGCGCGTGTACGCGACGGGCGCCGGCGCGGGGGAAGGAGCCGAGGGCAGCGGCGCGGGCGCGCCCGCGGGCGGCGGGGCGGCTGCCGGGTGGACGGCGGGGGGCGAGCTCGTGGGAGGGCCGCCCCCCTGCGGCACCCGCACCGGCACGGGGTCCGGGCCGATCCCCGGCCCCGCCGAGCCCCCGCCCCCCGGCTCGCCCCGGCCCGCACCGGCCGCGCCACCTCCGCCCCCGGCCTCGCGCCGACCCGGACCGCCCGCACACCCCGCACCCCCCTCCCCGGCCCCGCCGTCCGGGGACCGCACCGTGTACCGGCTGCGGAGCAGCGGCCGGCTGCTGCGGGTCCGGGGCGGGGCACGGCCTTCCGAGCCCGAGCTGTGGAGCGGCGGGAGCTGGCTCCCGCTGCGCCACTCCGGGCTGGTGGCCTTGGCCGCGGAGGAGATGCACGCCCGCACCGGCCGGCCGGATCCCGGGCTGGCGGCCGAGATGGCGGCCAGCCGGGCGGCCGTGGAGGCCGCGCTCGCCGTCCGCGCCCGTACCGCCCCGCCCGCGGACCTGTGGCTGCGTTCCGAACAGGCCCTCGTCATGGGCCACCCGTTCCACCCCGCCCCCAAGGCGTGCAGCGGTGGCCCGCCCGGCACCTGGATGCGCTACGCCCCGGAGGCGTACGGCCGCTTCCCGCTGGTCCTGCTGGGGGTCCGCGAGGACGCCGTCGTCGAGGAGGGCGACACCAGCGCCCTCGACTCCTTCGGCGAGGCACCGCCCGGCCGCCGCCTGCTGCCCGCCCACCCGTGGCAGTACCGGCTCGCCCGGGACCGCCCCGAGGTCCGGCGGGCTTTCGCCGACGGCCGGATCGTGCGGCTCGGCAGCACCCCGTGGGAGGCCGCCGCGACCGCCTCCGTGCGAACCGTCCACGTGCCCGCCGGCCGCGGGCCGGCCGGGTCGCCGTCCGCCGAGGACCTGTTCCTCAAGTTCAGCCTGGACGTGCGGATCACCAACGCCGTGCGCCGCATGAAGTGCCACGAGCTCGTCCACATGCGCGAGGTCGATCCGTTCGTCACCGCCGCTTTCAGGGCGATGGGCGGCCCGGCGGCCTGGCTGCGCGAGCCGGGCCATCGCACGGTGGCCGGGCTGGAGGAAACGTTCCCCGTGCTGATCCGCGAGGGCCTCGGCCGCCACCTGGCCCCGGGCACCACCGCCGTACTGACCGGGGCGCTGGCCGAGGGGTTCGACGGCAGCCCGCTGGACCGCCTCACGGACCCGCTCCGCTGGTGGACGGCGTACGTGCGCTGCCTCGTGCCGCCGGTCCTGGACGCGTACGCCGTCCACGGGGTCTCGGTCGAGTGCCACCTCCAGAACACGCTGGCGGCGCTCGATGCGCAGGGCCTGCCCGTCCACGCGGTCTTCCGGGACGGGGAGGGCGCGCGGGTGGTCCCGCTAACCCCGCGGGAGGCCGCCTGGAAGCGCCTCGTCTACTGCCTGGTCGTCAACAACCTCACGGAGATCGCGGGGGCACTGGCCCGCCGCTTCCCGCCCGCCGCCGGGGCCCTGTGGCCGATCGCGCGTGCGGCGTTCGAGGAGTACGGCAGACGGCGCCCCTTCCCGGAACTCGCCGCCCTGCTGACCGCCCCGACCGTACCGGGCAAGGCCAACCTCCTGTCCCGCTGGACGGACGCATCGGGCACGGAACCCCGCTACCTCCCGCTCCCGAACCCCCTGACGACCTCCCTCTGAGCCCCTGCGCGACCGGGACCGGGCCGCCGCCGGTCCCCCCGCAAGCACCCGCCGGTCCCACCGGTCCGGTTCTCGCCGAGGGTGGGGAATTTCCCGGGGCGAGGCGGGGGTTGGAAGCGGGCATGACCATAGATGCGAAGTACCGCCCCCTGGAAGACCGTTCTTTCCTCTTCGTACTCGGCAGCTCGCGCAGCGACGGCAATTCGGAGTTGCTGGCGCGCGCGGCTGCCGAGCAGTTGCCCGCCGGAACGGCCCAGCGGTGGGTGGACCTCAACGAGTTGGTGCTGCCCGACTTCCAGGACGGGCGCCACGACGACGGGCGGGAGCCGGCTGCGGAGAACGAGGCGGAGCTGCGGCGGGCCACGGAGGAGGCCACGGACATCGTGCTCGTGTCACCGCTGTACTGGTACACCGTGTCCGCGCAGCTCAAGCGCTACCTCGACTACTGGTCGGGCTGGCTGTCCACGCCGGGCTCGGAGTTCAAGGCGCGGATGGCGGGCGGAACGCTGTGGGGGGTGACGGTGATGGCGGACCGCGACGAGGTCCGGGCGGACGGCCTCGTCACCACCCTCAACCACTCGGCCGCGTACCTCCGCATGCACTTCGGAGGCGTGCTCCTGGGCAACGGCTCGCGGCCCGGCCAGGTGCGCGATGACGAACGGGCCGCGGTCCGCGCCAAGACCTTCTTCCAGGGGACCGCTCCCCTCGCGGTGTTCCCGGCGGCGGAGGCGGCCGGGGAATGAGCCCCGTGCCGCGTCGGCGGCGCGCCCGGCTTCCCGCCCCGGCCGTCCCGCGCGCAGGGTCGCGACCTGCGGGGATGCCGCGTACGGGGTAGGTTGCCGATCAATGGGGGCGACCGGACCGGCGACGGCCCGGGGTGAGGTGGAGGTGGCCGTGGAGGCGGGCGTGGGGGTGCTGTTGTCGGCGCCGCGGAGCGGTCCCCTGCCCGCGCTGGCCCTGCGGCCGTGGGCACCCCAAGACGCCGGAGTCCTGCTCGCGGGGCACCGGGACCCGGAGCTGCGCCGATGGATCAGGAACCTGGTCACCGGCGAGGAGGAC
The DNA here is from genome assembly GCF_055572195.1 of Streptomyces sp. NPDC030809. Lineage (NCBI taxonomy): Bacteria > Bacillati > Actinomycetota > Actinomycetes > Kitasatosporales > Streptomycetaceae > Streptomyces > Streptomyces sp. NPDC030809. Next base: position 108,408 of record NZ_JBVIDV010000018.1, on the reverse strand, counting down.
GCCCGGCGCTGGATCGCGCGGCAGGCCGAGGGCTGGGAGTCCGGCACCCGCTTCGGCCTGGCCGTGCTGGAGCGCGGGGACGCGGGCTTCGGTCCGCCGCTCGGCCACGTGGTGGTGACCCCGGGCTCCGCGGGCACCGCCGAGGTGGGCTACTGGACCTTCGCCGGGGCACGGGGCCGGGGGATCGCCGCCCGCGCACTGGAGGCGGTCACGCGGTGGGCGCTCGTCGGGGAGGGCGCGGGGGCAGCGTCGGGGGCCCAGGGCCACCGGCCGTTCCCGCGGCCGGTGGTCCGGCTGGAGCTGGTGCACAGGGTGGGCAACGACGCCTCCTGCGCAGTGGCGCGCCGGTGCGGGTACGCCCTCGAAGCGGAGCTCCCGGCGCGGCCCCCGGCCCACCCCGCGGCACGCCACCTGCACGTCCGCAGCCGAGCCGCTGCCGCCGTGGGTGCCGCCGAGGCCCTCTTCCTCCCCTCCCCGTCCCCGGGAACGGCCGAGCCCCGTCCGTGACGCGGAGGTCACGGACGGGGCTCGGAAGGCGCCGGTTCAGCGGAAGCGCGCTCCGGCAGTGGCGGCGCGGCGCGGAGCACGGGCGGCCGGGGTCAGACCCCGGCCCCGGCCAACTGCCGCTCCCGCTCCTGCCCGGGTGCGGCGGCCGCGGCACCGCCACGGTCCGGAGCCGCGGAGGCCGCCGGACTCGGCCCGTGCGGCAGGGGCGTGTGGATCCGGATGTCCCGGACACCGCGCTGCAGGCCGCTGCGGATGGTGCGCGACAGGGGCCGCTCCACCAGCCGGTGGATCAGCCACGAGAGGCCCAGCATCAGGACGGTCACGCCCACCACGAGCACCCCGGCCGGCAGCCGGTCCCGGTAGTGGTGGATGAGGGTGATGCCCGCCGTCATGTGGATCAGGTACAGGGGGTACGTGAGCGCACCCGCCGTGCTCAGCCAGCGCCACTGGACGCGGTCGAGGCGGCCCAGCGCGATCGCCGCCATGACGAGGAAGCCCAGGGCGATGACCGCCCGTCCGGGCCAGGTCGGCAGCTGGTCGGCCAGGTGCTTGCCCAGATTGGTCTCCATGCGCCCGCGCAGGTAGTGCTGGGCGAGCAGGAACTGGCAGCCGACGATCGCCCACAGCAGGCCGGTGGGCCGGAACCGGCGCATGAGGTAGAAGGCGATTCCCGCGATGAAGTACGGGGAGTACTGCGGAACGGCGAAGAAGTGCAGGAGCCGGAATTCCGAGGTCGGCGCGGCAACTCCCGCAACGGTCCACAGGCCGCAGAACAGCACGCAATTGCGGTAGGTGACGCCGCGGAGGATGACGAGGGTGAACAGCGCGTAGAACTTGAGCTCCACGAACAGCGTCCAGTACGCATGGTCCAGATGCGGAACGCCCAGCCCGCCCTGCAGCATCGAGAAATTGACGAGGGCGTCGCTCCACTGTTCGACCCGCCACACCTCGGGCAGCCGCCAGAGGACGAACGCGGTGAAAGCCACGCCCACCCAGTAGGCCGGGAACAGCCGCGAGATGCGGGAGACGGCGAAGTCCCCTGCGGTGCGCCCCCACGCACTCATGCAGATGACGAAGCCGCTGACGAGGAAGAACACCTCGACGCCGAGCCATCCGTACACGGCGAACGGCCGGAGGGCCGGAAAGAGTTGGGACGTATTGACGCCCCACGCCGTATTCAGTCCTATGTAATGGTAGAAGACCACGATCAGGGCAGCCGCAATGCGAATGCCGTCGAGGGCCGAAAGGCGCGCGGGGCGCCTCACAGCCATGTTGTCGCCTTGCACGGCTGTGTTCTCTTCCCCTGTTTTTTCACGTACGAACCGGCTCGCGGTCGATGAGCCTCAACGGACCTTACATTCGGAATACCGGACTCTCTGCACCACGGGTCAGTGGCATTGATCACCCCGCCCGGCTCGGCCTCTCCGGCGGGGCGGGCGCCCGCCGCGTGGTCAGCGCGGCCCGCCGGGGGCCCGGCCCCGGGCGTCGTCCGCGGTGAGGCGGGCGAACTCCCACGGGTCGTGGGCGCTGAAGACGGTGACCTCGTCCCCGTGGTCGCGGCGCAGGGTGCGCAGCCGGCCGAGGGTCGCGGTGCGGGCGCCGCCGTCGGTCTGGGCGCCCTCCTGGACCGGTTCGAAGACGGGGTGGGACAGGGGCGGGGTGTCTTCGATCTCTCCGTGGTACATGTACGCGTCCCCCGCGTGGAGCAGCCACCGGCCGTCGTCCCTGCGCACCGCGACGCCCGCGTGGCCCGCCGAGTGGCCGGGCAGCGGCACCAGCAGCAGCTCGCAGGCGAGCCCACGGGGCCGCGCCACCCCTCGGAAGCCGAACCACTCCGCGCCCTCGTCCACGCGGGCCGGGACCAGGTGCGGCCGGTGGGCCCGGTGCGCCGGCATGAACCGGTCGAGGGTGTGCCGGTGGTGGGCCGCGGCCGGGTCGGTGGCGGCCCGCAGCTCTTCGGGGTGTACGTGGATCTGCGCGTGCGGGAAGTCCGGCAGCCCGCCGGTGTGGTCGCGGTGCAGGTGGGTGAGGACGATGTGCCGCACGTCCCCGGGCGCGTACCCGAGGCGGACGATCTGCCGGAGCGCGCTCTCCTCGGGGTGCAGGCCGGGCCGGGCGTGGGACACCCAGTCCGCGCCGAGGGTCCGCTCGGGGTGCTGCACGTCGGCGGTGCCGAGACCGGTGTCGACCAGGACCAGGCCGTCGGTACCGGTATCGACGAGCAGGCAGTGGCAGACGGCGGCGCGGGCGCGGTCCGCGGCGGCACCGGCTGCTGCCGTCGCCGCCTCTACGGCCGGCGGAATCCTGCGGAGGGATCCGCAGTTGAGGTGGTGGATGTGCATCGGTCCCCCTGGAAACACGTGGGCGGGCTGTTCAACGGACGTTAGGAGGGGCCTTCGTGACTCACCAAACGGTTGGCCACGTGGCGGCGGCCGGACCGGACGGACCGCTGGCGGACTGTCCGGACGGCGCCCTGGTACCCCCGGCACGTGAGGAACCGTCGTGTCCGGTCGACATCACGCTCGCCGTGCTGGGCGGCCGGTGGACCCCTCTGGTGCTGCGCGAGTTCCTGCGGCGCGGGGAGGCCACGTACTCCGAGCTGTCCGCGGCACTGCCCGCCCTCTCCGACAAGGTGCTCTCGGAGCGGCTGGCGCAGTTGGCGGGCGCGGGGGTGGTCGAGCGCCACCGGATGCCCGGCTGGCCCCCGCGGGTCCGGTACGTGCTGACCCGCGAGGGCCGGGCACTGGAGCCGGTGGTGCGCAGCATGTGGGAGTGGGGCGCGGCGCGGCGGGACGCCTCCGGCTGAGCACCGGATCCGTCGGGCGGCCGGGGCGCGGGGTTACGGACGGTCCGGGGCCGGCGGCTCGGGCGGCTCCGGGGCGGGTGTCGCCGGCAGGTCGGGCGGCTCGGGCAGGGCGGGCGCCTCGGGCGGGGCAGCGGGCTCCGGCGGGGCAGGCGCGAGGTGGGCGAGGATCAGGGCGGCCGAGGCCAGGAGGACGCTGCGCAGGGCGGCGTCCAGTCCGTTCCACTGCTCGGACTGCCACATCGCGAACCACTCGCCGCCGACGACGAGGAAGCCCAGCCCGAACAGCATCAGCATCATCGACAGGCCGAGGTTCCCGGTGGCACGCGCCCTGCCGAGGGCCCCGGTGCGCAGGCCCGCGCACCACAGCCAGGCGGCGCGGAGCAGGACGACCGCGGTGACGGCCTCCCAGGCGATGACGGCCACGTAGGCGGCGTCCTGCACGGCGCGCGACCCGACGGCCCGCCACATCAGGTCCGGGTCGCGGAACGTGGTGTCCATGGCCAGGACGTGGCGGACGAACTGCCGGTTCGTGCCGAAGTCGGTGAGGTTCCCGAAGACGGCCACGGCCATCTGGAGCGCGGCCACGGCGGTCAGGACGGCCGCGGCGAGGACGGGCGTCCCGAGGGCGGGCATCCCGAGGGCGGCCCGGCCTGCCCGACCCGTCCGGCCTGCCCGACCCGTCCGGCCTGCCCGACCCGTCCGGGCCGCTCGACCCGTCGGGGCCCCTCGGACTGCCCTCGGCCGCTCGCCGTCCGAGACCATCGTGCGCTCCTCTCCCGTTGCCCCCGGTCCGGAGTATGGCGTTCCGACGCCGCCCCGAAACCCTCCCGCGGCCCGCCGGCCTGCGCGGAACCGGAAGGCAGGTCTCCAAAAGAAATTCTGCAAAAAGTCTTTTGGAAAGTGTCCGTCAGGCCCTACGCTCGGTGCCATGGACAGCGAAGAGCGCGCACGCGTACTCGACCCGAGCCGGGACCCCGGGGCCCTCAAGGCCCTGACGCACCCGCTGCGCATCCGACTGCTCGGACTGCTGCGGCAGGACGGCCCTGCCACCGCGAGCGAACTCGCCGTCGCGACCGGGGAGTCCTCCGCCTCGACGAGCTACCACCTGCGGGTGCTGGCGAAGTACGCCTTCGTGACCGAGGCCCGCAACCGGGACGGACGCGAACGCCGCTGGCAGGCGGTGCACGCCGTGACCTCGTGGAGCAACACCGAGATGGAGGCCTCGCCCGAAAGCCGGGCTTTCGTCGGCTTCTCGCGCCGGCGCCAGATCGAGCACCTCGGGGACTCCCTCGTCCGGCACGAGGCCGACCTCGCCGAGGGGCGACTCGGCCGTGAATGGGTGGAGCCGTCCGGGATCAGCGATCTGATGCCCCGTCTGACCCCCGAGTCGCTGACCGAACTCTGGGAGGTGTTCGAGCAGAAGGTCGCCGAGCTGGCCGAGCGCGACGCGCAGGACCCGCGCGCGGCCCACGTGGTCGTGGTCGCCGCCGGCCTGCCCCTGGCCCCGCGCAACCCCGGGGCCGAGGCCGCGGCTGCCCGGCCCGCGGCGGGCGGCCCTGCAGATCGGGAGGACGCGTCGTGAGCACTGCTCTCGATCCCCGCACCGCGCGCCGCCGCTATGCGACGGTCAGCGCCCTGTTCTGGCTCCCGCTGGGACTGACCATCGCCCCCCTGGTCCTCCTGTTCACCGAACGCGGCATGACGATGGCGGCCATCGCCGGCTTCATCGCCGCACACTCGCTCACGGCCGCCGCCCTGGAGCTTCCCACCGGCGGACTCTCCGACGTCCTGGGACGCCGCGCGATACTCGCCGCCGCCGGGCTGTGCAACCTCCTGGCGCTCACCCTCCAGGCACTCGGCGGCAGCGCCCTGGTCCTCACGCTCGGCACGGCCCTGATGGGGGCGGGCCGCGCCCTGTCCAGCGGGCCCGCCGAAGCCTGGTACGTGGACACCGTCCGGGCGCACTCCGGACCCGAGGCGGACCTGCGCCCCGGGCTGGCCCGCGGCAGCTCCGTCACCTCCGCGGCCCTGGCCGCGGGCACCCTCCTCGGCGGTTCCCTGCCCTGGCTCCTCGGCCTCGGACCCGACCTCGGTGCGCGCCTCGAAGCGGCGACCTCCGGGCTGGTCCTGCCGCTGTCCGTGCCGGTGCTCCTCGGCGCCGCGGTGGAGGTGGTCTTCGTCCTCTACGTCCTGACCGCCCTGCCCGAGCCCCCTCGGCCGGCCGCCACCCTCCGGTCCGTGCTGCGCGGCATACCGGCGACCATCGCCGGGGGACTCCGCCTGGGCGGCCGGGACGCCCTCGTCCGGCGGGTGCTGATGACCGCCGGGGCGGCCGGCGGGGCCCTGGCCGCGCTGGAACTGCTCACGCCCAACCGGGCGGCCGGTCTCACGGGTGCCTCCGAGTCGGGGGCCGTGCTCTTCGCGGGGCTCGCCTGCGTCGGGTTCATATGCTCGGCGCTCGGCAGCAACTCCGCACCCCTCGCCGCCCGGCTCGCGGGCAGCGGGGAGCGGGCGGTGCTCCTGGCCCTCGGCGCGAGCACCGGCGGCCTCCTGCTGCTCGGCGCCACTGCCGCCTTCACCGGCAAGGCCGCTGCGGTCCTCGCGGTCTCCGGCTACGCCCTGGTGTACGTGGGCCTCGGAGCGGCGGGCCCCAACCAGAACGACCTCCTGCACCGCCGCGTCAGCGACGCGGGCCGGGCCACCGCACTTGTCCGTCCAGTCCCTGGCCCTCCAGCTGGTGGGCGCGCTCGTCGGCCTGCTGGTCGGCCGACTGCCCACCGGCCCGGTGCCCTGGCTCGTGGGAGCTGCCGTCCTCCTGGCCGGCGCCCTCCTCTGGACCCGCGGGGGCCAAGGGGCCCCTGCTGCTTCGGGGGCTCCCGCGGCCGGCGCCGCGGAAAGCCGCCCGCAGGCGGACGAGGCGGCGGCGGTCCACCCGTAGGCAGCGCCCTCGGAACCCGACGGCGGCGGCCTCCGCGGCGCGGGGCGGCGGGTCAGGCCGCGGCGTGGGAGGCCGGTGCCATGTGGTCGGTGAACCAGCCGCGGGCAAGGTCGGTGACGCGTTCCATGGCGCCCGGCTCCTCGAAGAGGTGGGTGGCGCCGGGGACCACGTCGAGCCGGTGCTCGCAACGCAGCCGGGCCCCGGCCTCCCGGTTCAGTTGCAGGACCGCGTGGTCGCGGCCGCCGACGATCAGCAGCGTGGGCGCCGCCACCGAAGGCAGCCGCGGGCCGGCCAGATCGGGCCGGCCGCCGCGGGAGACGACGGCGGCGATCCGGGCGCCGGGTTCCGCGGCCGCCCACAGCGCGGCGGCGGCCCCGGTGCTCGCGCCGAAGTACCCGACGGGAAGCCGGTCCGACTCCGGCCGCCCGTGCAGCCATGCGGTCGCGTCCGCCAGCCGCCCGGCCAGCAGCCGGGTGTCGAACACGTTGGCCCGGTCGGCCTCTTCGTCCTGCGTGAGCAGGTCGAACAGCAGGGTTCCCAGGCCCGCCCGGTTGAGGCCGGCCGCCACGAACCGGTTGCGCGGGCTGAGCCGGCTGCTCCCGCTGCCGTGCGCGAACAGCACCAGCCCGACCGCCCCCTGCGGCACGGTCAGCTCCCCGCGCAGGGTGACCGTACCGGCCCGCACCTCCACTTCGCGGGGGCCCTCCTCGGTGCCCGCCCCGCCTCCGCCGGGCTGCCGCCCGTCCCGGTCACCGGCGCCCGCCCCGGCCTGCGGGCCCCGGCGGCCGCGGGCCGTACGGGCCGCTGCCGCCTCCAGGCAGGCGATGACCTCGCTGTCCTCGGTCTGCGTGAAGTCGGCGTAGAACTGGCCGATGGCGTAGAACACCTGCGGGGCGTGGACAGAGACCAGGTCGTCGGCGTCCGCGCCCAGCCGGTCCGCCCAGTCGGACGGCGCCACCGGCACCGCCAGCACGATCCGTCCGGCACCCCGGGCCCGCGCGATCCGGCAGGCCGCGGAGGCCGTGGACCCGGTGGCGACCCCGTCGTCCACGATCAGCACCGTGCGGCCCGCGAGCTCCGCCGGCTCCCGGTCCCCCCGGTACTTCCGGGCACGGTCGGCCAGGACTTTCCGCTCCCGGGCCTCGACCCGGTCCAGATCCTCCCCGCGGACCCCCGCGGCCCGCACCACCTCGTCGTTGATCACCCGTACGCCGCCCTCGCCGAGCGCACCCATGCCCAGCTCGGGCTGGTAGGGCACGCCCAGTTTCCGCACGAGGCAGATGTCGAGCGGTGCGTCCAGCGCCTCGGCGACCTCGGCGGCCACCGGCACCCCGCCGCGCGGCAGGGCGAGTACCAGCACCCCCGGGCCCTTGAGGTGTCCCAGCCGGGCGGCCAGCCGCCGGCCGGCGTCACGACGGTCCATGAAGAACACGGCTCGACCTCCTCTTCGCGCGGGAGGCGGCGAGCGCTGCCGCTCCCCTACCCCCATCCTGCCCCCGCAGCCCGTCCCCATGGCCGGCCGCCGGGTGGGGACGGGGGCGGCAATCCTGTTGCCGCACGTCGGCGGGGGTGCATACCGCCGAAGGTGCATCTGTCGTCGCCGTGAGGAGAAGCCCGTGCTCCGCTGGGGTCCGGGACACCGCCCACGCTGCCTGCGGCGCGGCATCCGCCTCCACGGCTCCGCCTCCTGCGGCGCACTGCTGCTCGCCGACCCCGCCCCGCAGGACGACCGAGGCCCCGGGGCACCGGGGCGGCGTGCGGGTCAGGCCGTGGGGCGGGGCTCGCGCCACATGGCCCACAGGACGGGTCCGCCGCCCGGGAGTTCGAGCTCGCTGCGGACCTCGAAGCCGAAGTGCTCGTAGAAGGGGAGGTTGTCGGGCTTGGAGGATTCGAGGTAGGCGGGCAGGCCCGCCGCGTCGGCCTTGGCAAGGCCCGAGCGCAGCAGGGCGGCCCCGTGCCCCTGGCCCCGGGCGGCCGGGTCGGCGCCGATCAGGGCCAGGTACCAGTGCGGTTGCGCCGGCGTGTGCGCGGCGGCCGCCTCGACGGCCTCGCGGAAGGCGGGGGCGCGGTCGCCCAGGATGTGCTGGAGCTCCCGGATGGCGTCCGCGTCGGGGACGGCCTTGGGCTGCGCCTCCGGGGGCACCCAGAACGCGGCCGAGGACGCGGTGCGCTCGCACACGGCGTGGTGGACGTACTGCCGGGTGAAGAGCGTCCTGAAGTAGCGCCGGAGCGCGCCCTCGCGGGTGGCGTCGTCGGGGAAGAACCAGCACATCATCGGGTCGTCGCCGAAGGCGCGCGCCAGGGTGCCGGCGACCTGCGCAGCGTCATCGACCGTGGCCGTTTTGGGCATGTTCGTTATCGGCATACAGGTCATTCTGCACGTGTTGATCTTGGACCTGGCGGCCGGGCCCGGTCCCCCCGCCGCCGCCTCAGGCGCGCAGGATCGCGCAGGTCGTCGTGCCGTGGGCGTACAGCTTGCCGTCGTGTGTGCCGATGACGCGGGCCTCGGCGGTGGCGGTGGTGCGGCCCACGTGCAGGGCCCGGCCCTCGCAGCGCAGGGCCGGGGTGTCCGCCAGCACCGGCCGGATCATGTGCACGCCCAGCTGGACGGTCGTGTACGCGGTCCCCGCGGGCAGGCGCGTCATCACGGAGGAGCCGAGCGCCGAGTCGAGGAGGGTGGCGAGGAAGCCGCCGTGGACCGTTCCCATGGGATTGAGCAGGTGGTCGCCGGGGTCCCCTTCGAAGACGGCGAGGCCTTCGCCGACCTCCGTCAGGCGGAAGCCCAGCGTGCTCATCATCGAGGCCGCGGGCAGCTCGCCCCGGTGCGCGGCCCGCAGGATCTCCAGACCGCTCATGCCGAGCAGCTCGGGTGCCTTCTCGGGCCGCGGCTCCCAGGTGTGGGTGCGCGTGCGGACGGGGGCGGCGGAACTCGTGTCGTACGTGGTCATGGCTCGACCCTAGGAGCGGCCTGCCCGGTCCGCGAGTGTCGTAACCGGCACCGTCCGCACCGATTCCGACACCGCCTGGCCCTGGCCCGCGCAGTAGGCTGCCGGAATGAAGGCAGCCGTGCGGCCCGAGATCGCCGCGGCGATCGCGGACCGACGTTGCGCGCCTTCAGTTCCGACATGGCGCAAACCTTGGCGGTCGCGGTCCGGCCGCCCTGCTAGCTTGCCGTGGTGGACCTCTTCTCGACCTCGTGGACGGCCCTGCGCACGGCGGTCGCCGCGCTCCCGGACGGGGACTTCGCCCGGCCCTCGGGCTGCACCGGGTGGCTGGTGCAGGACCTGGTCTGCCACCTGGTCATCGACGCCCAGGACGTGCTGATCACCCTGGCGACCCCCTCGGACGCCGAGCCCACCCGCAACGCCGCCACCTACTGGGAGGTCGGCGACGGAGCCCCGACCGGCGAGGACCCGCTCGATGCGCTGACCGTCCGGCTGGCGGCCGCGTACGAGGATCCGGGACTGCTGAAGTTCCACCTCGAGGACGTCGGATCCGCCGCAGGCCGCGCCGCCGCGCTGGCCGACCCCCGGGTCGCGGTGGGCACCCGCGGCGAGGTCCTGACCGCGGGCGACTACCTCTCCGCATACGTCCTGGAGTGGACGCTGCACCACCTCGACCTGGTCGCGCACCTCCCGGACGCGGCGCGCCCGCCGGCGGAAGGCCTCGCCGGGGCGCGCAGGCTGCTGGAGGAGATCGCAGGCGCCGCCTTCCCGGGATCTCTCTCGGACGAGGACGTGCTGCTGCTCGGCACCGGACGGCGTGCGCCCACCGGTGCGGAGCGGACGGCGCTGGGCGGGATGGCGAAGCGCCTCCCGTTCGTGCTCGGCTGACGGGGCGAACCGGCCGGGCACGCCTCTCCGGCCCCGGCCCGGCCCCTGCCCCGTCTCGCCCGGCCCCGGCCCCCGACCACGGCCGGAAGCCCACCGGAGCACGCGGTTCAGCTCCCCAGCGGGCCTGCCGACACCAGCGAGAGCAGCTCCCGGTGGGTCTCCTCGTCGGCCGCGACGAGGAGACCGCGCCCGTCCGGTCCGAGCGGGGCTCCGTCGATGCCCGTGACCACGCAGCCCGCAGCCCGGCACAGCGCGATGCCCGCGGCGAAGTGGACGCTCCCGGTGAGGTCACCGCCGTCCGTGACGTAGGCGGCGCGCTTGCCCGCCGCCACCCAGGCGAGGGCCAGGGTCGTGGACCCGACCCGGGGCCGGAACCGCTCCACGAAGCCTTGGCGGGCGAGGAGTTCGACGGCGCGGAAGCCGGGGGCGCTCGGGAACGGCGGGTCCAGGTTGACGTCCACCAGGCGGCTGTCGGACGCGGGCGCCGCGGGGGCGTCCGCACCGTCCCGGCGCACCCAGGCACGCTCGCCGTCGGTGACGAAGACCTCGCCGCCGAACGGGTCCGCCACCGCCGCCGCGCCACCGCGCAGGGCCACGTTCACCGCCACCAGCATGGTGCCCACGGCGTAGTTCAGCGTCCCGCACAGCGGGTCCACCAGCCACTGGCGGCCCGCGCCGCGGGCGCCCTGCTGCCCGCCCTCCTCGCCGAGCACGGCGTCCTCCGGCCGGGCGGCGCGCAGGACGCCGAGTATCGCCTTCTCGGCCTCGATGTCGGCGGCGGTCGCGAAGTCCCCCGCACCCTTGTCGACACGGGCGAGCCGCTGCCCGTACATGGCGTGCACGACCTCGGCCCCGGCCAGGGCGGCAGCCGTCGCGACGTCCGCATCGTCAAGACCCGCATATGAGGTGATCATGCAGCGCACCCTACCGGCAGCGTGATCCGCACGCCCGTGCGCTCCCCGGAAGCCCGTTCACCGCCCGTCGAGCAGCGGGAGCGCCGCGAAGGGGTGGTCCTCCCAGAGGCGGCGGGAGGTCTCCTCGGGATACCCGGTCACCTCCGGCCCGGCGCCGAAGATCCGGGTGGGGCGCCGGAGTTCCCCGTACGGTTCCCAGCCCGGCGCGCCCCGGGCGGCGAAGGCGGTCCAGGCCGTGCGCACGGCTGCGGACAGCTCCTCGGCTGCGGCCGGGGGGCCCTCGCCGATCAGCGCCGCCGGCTGGCCGCTGCCGAGGTTGCCGAACACGAGCGGCACGTCGAGGCCGTGGCAGGCGCCGAACATGCCGCCCATGCCCGGGGCGGGCCAGGTCAGCTCGTACAGGTGCGCGCGGCCCCCGCCGGCGGTCTGCGCCTGGGCGAGCCGCAGGCTCGGCATGCGGAACAGCCAGTCCGAGTGGACCAGTTCGTACAGCTCCTCCGGGCCGGCGGCGGGGAAGCCGTCGCGGTACCGGCGGGCGCCGTCCGGGCCGGGGGCGAAGGCCTGCAGCGCGGTCTCGGCCTGCTCCTCGGTCACCTGCCCGAGCATGCCCTCGATCACCGTGAACAGCCGCTGCTCCTCGCGGGTGTGCCCGGTCAGCAGCTCGACCTCCCGGCCGGCGCCCTCGGCGAGGGCCTGCCAGGGCGTGGCGGGCAGCGCCTGCCCGTCGACCACCGGCGAGAACGGGATGGACCGCAGCGCGGGCCGCCCCCACCGCGGCGCGTACGAGGCCGACTTGGCGGCGACCGCGTCCCCTGCGGCGGCGAGCCGGTCCGGGGCCACCCCGGACAGCGCGGCCACGGTCGGCGGCAGTCCGAGCTCGGCGCCGAACGCGGCGGCGATGTCCCCGGCGAGTTCGGGTGAGAAGTACGTGCCCTGCACGCTCTGCGCGATGGCCCGGCGGAAGAGCCCGGCGGCGCGGGGCATCGCCATCAGTGCCGCGACCGATCCGGCGCCGGCCGACTGGCCGAAGACGGTGACCCGGCCCGGGTCGCCGCCGAAGGCGCGGATGTTGTCGCGCACCCATTCCAGGGCGGCCACCTGGTCGAGCAGGCCCCGGTTGGCGGGCGCCCCCTCGATGGCGGCGAAACCTTCCATGCCGACGCGGTAGTTGAGCGTCACGAGGACGACGCCGCCCTCGCGCGCGAGGCGGCCGCCGTCGTACTCGGGAAGGCAGGACATGCCGATGCTGTAGGCGCCGCCGGGGATCGCCACCATGACCGGCAGGTCCGCGCCCGGATGCGGCTCGGGGGACCAGACGTTGACCGTCAGCCACCCGGTGCCCGCCGCGTCCTTCGCCAGGGCGTCCATGCCGAAGTGCCCGGCCTGCGGGGGCGGCGGCCCGTACGCCAGGGCCGGGCGCACCCCGTCCCAGCTGCGGACGGGCTGCGGGGCGGCGAACCGGAGCGCGTCCACCGGCGGCTCGGCGAAGGGGATGCCGAGGAAGACCGCCAGGCCCCCTTCCGTACGTCCGCGCAGCGCTCCGGACGCGGTGCGGACGACCGGCCCGGCGGAGCCGGAATCCGCGGATGCGGAGAACGTCGGGGATGCAGAGGATGCGGCGGATGCGGCGGCGGCCGTCGGCTCGGGCGCGTCGGTCGGCATGGAGATCCTTCCCGGACCGGGACGGGGCGTGCACGGCAATGCCGCAATGGTGCCCGGGGGCCCGGCGGCGGGCCACCGAATTTCGGCGCGACGGGACCCGGGCGTGCACCCGGGCGTGCACCCGGCCCGGACGCACCCGTCGGCACCATGGCGCATCCGGTGCGCAGGCGGTGCAGGGGCGTACGCTGCCCCTGCCCGCCATTCGTCACGAAAGGAGCGGATTGTGGCTTCTCGTCTCAACCCGTACATCAGCTTCTCGGGTGAAGCGAAGCAAGCGATGGAGTTCTACCAGGAGGTCCTCGGCGGCACCCTGGCCGTGAACACTTACGGAGACTTCGGCTCCGAAGCGCCCCCCGGGTTCACCGACAAGATCATGCACAGCCAGCTGGACACCCCCAGCGGATTCACCCTGATGGCCGCGGACAATCCGCCGGGGATGGAACGCCAGGCCGGAAACAATTTCGCGGTCAGCCTGAGCGGCGACGACGCCGACGACCTCCGCGGCTACTGGGAGAAGCTGTCCGCGGACGGCACGGTGACGGTCCCCCTGGACAAGCAGATGTGGGGCGACGTGTTCGGCATGTGCACGGACAAGTTCGGCATCACGTGGATGGTCAACATCACCGAACAGGGCTGACACGGACCCGGCGCGTCGGCATCCTGGCGGGAGCGCCGACGCGCCGTCTCGCGAGCCGAGTGGAGGACCCATGGAGGCCGACGCCCTGGTGGCCGAGGAGCTGCGCGCTGCGCTGCGCGCGCTGGCCGACCCCGTCCGGGCCGAGCAGCAGCGCGCCTACCTGCACAGCGAGATCGACCATCTCGGGCTGCGCGTACCGGACCTGCGGCGTTGCGTCACCCACGCGCGACGCCGGCTGGGCACGCGCACCGGCCCGCAGGTGCGGGCCCTCGCCCGGGACCTGTGGTCGGTGCCGGCCGGGGCGGCGCAGCCGGTGTTCGAGTTCCGCCTGGCCGCGGTCGAGCTGCTGGTGCAGTACGCGAAGGCACTGGCCGCCGAGGACCTCGGAACCGTCGAGGACCTGCTGCGCGAATGCCGCACCTGGGCGCTGGTGGATCCGCTGGCCGTGCACTGCGCCGGGGCCGTCGCCCTGCGCGATCCCGCGGCCGGGCCGGTGCTGGACCGGTGGATCGCGGACCCCGACTTCTGGCTGCGGAGGTCGGCGGTGCTCGCGCTGCTGCCCGCGGTCCGCGCGGACCGGATCGACGCGGACCGGCTCACGCGGTACGCGGACGCCCTGGTCGGCGAACGCGAGTTCTTCCTGCGCAAGGCCCTGGGCTGGGTGCTGCGCGAGACCTCGACCCGCGACCCGGCCTTCGTGACGGCCTGGCTGGACCGCCACGGGAGCGCCGTCGCCCCGCTCACCCGCCGCGAGGCCACCCGCCGTATGGAGTCCGCAGGAAGCTCCGCCTGACGGGAGCCCTCAAGGCCGGTGTTGGTGCAGGCGCCGGTGCTGGTGCCGCTCTGTGTCCTGGGGCCGGGGAGCGCCGGTCCACCCGGCCGGCTCGGGCGAGCCGAAGCGCGCGAGGCAGTGCCAGACCTTCTTGAGTGCCTGCGGGTCGTGCCGTCCGGTGGCGGCCGCCGCTCCCAGGATCCGCGGATCGAGCGCCCCGCCGATGGCGATCCGGGCGCCGAGTTCCACGTACTCCGGCCCCCGGTAGGCGGGATGGCGGCGCAGTTCGCCGACCGTGAGGCGGAAGCCGGGGTGCCATTCCACGGGGCACGGCAGACGGCGGGCGGCCTCCTCCACGGGCGTGCCCCGGTACGACGGGTCCAGGACGAGGGCCTCCACGTCGCGGTCGAGCCGGACGGGACCGTGCACCTGGGCCTCGATGTAGTCGTCGAGGGCGTCCTGCTCGTCGGCCAGGGCGAGTTCGACGAGCCCCATGCGCTCGGCGGTGCCGAAGTCGGCGGGCTCCAGGAAGCTGTCGGGATAGCAGAACGTGGTGCGCTCCAGGGTCCGGGCGGTGAGCCGGAAATGGGCGGACCCGAAGCGCGGGGCTGCCCCGGCCGGCTTCTGCCGGAAGTTCAGGGCGCCGTAGACGGGCCGCTCGTGGGCGGCGGCCCCGTCGTAGGCCCCGCCGAAGATCCGGCTCTCCCAGCGCCACCGGTCCCCGCCGGGATGGGCGGTGAGTCCGCCGTTGCTCGTCCCGGTGGCGAACTGCGACAGGTACACGCCTCCTTCGGCCAACGCCTCCAGCACGGTCCGGCCCTGCGCGGACCGGTCCGGGTGGAAGTTCAGGCTCACCCGCAGGCCGGGCTCGACGGGCGGCCCGGAAGCCAGCCCGCCCAGATGCCGGAGGGCGCGTTCCTGCGGGCTCTGTATTCCTTCGGTGCTCATCCCCGCAGTGTCCGCAATCCGACCGCGCCGCCGCACACCATTTCCGCCCGCGCGCATCGCCGTCGGGGCGGAACGGGCGTCGCTCCGCGGGCTGAGGGCGGGTGCGACTGCGGTGTGACGCGGGGCCGTGGGAGGCGGGGCTAGCTTCGGGGCATGGTCCGGTTCACCAGGGCGGCAACGACCGCCGCACTCGCCCTTGCCCTCACCCTGCCGGTCGCCGCGGGCTCCGCCTCCGCGGCCTCCGGCGGCGGCCTCCCGAAGACATCGGCCCTCCCGGCAGCCCCTGCCTCACCGGTCGGCCCCGTACTGCCGGAGGCGCCCATTGCGGCCGGTCCGGAACTGCCCCGTCCCACCGGCCCGTTACCCGTGGGGAGTGCGGTCCTCCACCTCGTCGACCGCTCGCGCCCCGACCCGTGGGTGGCCGCGGCCGACGGCCGGGAGCTGATGGTCACCCTGCACTACCCGGCCGCCCGCTCCGGCAGCGGACGACCCGCCCCTTACGCCACCGCCGAGGAGGCCCGGCTGCTCATCGAGGGGGCCGGGTTCGGCTCCGCGGTGACACCGGGCGCGCTGAGCGCGATGCGCACCTACGGCAGGGCCGGCGCACCCGCGGCGCCGGGCCGCCGCCCCCTCGTCGTCCTCTCCCCCGGATTCACCGTCTCCCGCTACACCCTCACGGCGCTGGCCGAGGACCTCGCGAGCCGCGGGTACGTCGTGGCCTCGGTGGACCACGCGTACGAGTCCTTCGGCATCGCGGTGCCCGGTGGCCGCGTGCTGACCTGCGTGGCCTGCGAGGCGGTGGCCGGCGGCGGGGTGCCGGGGAGCAAGGTCACGGCCGGGCGGGCGCAGGACGTGCGGTTCGTGCTGGACCGGCTGACGGGCCGGCATCCGGTCCGGAAGTACGCCCGCATGATCGACCCGAAGCGCATCGGCATGGCCGGGCACTCCATCGGCGGGGCCTCGGCCGCCACGGCGATGCTGGCCGACGGGCGGATCAGGGCCGGCGCGAACATGGACGGCGCCTTCCACGACACCCTGCCCGCGAACGGCCTCGACGGGCGGCCGTTCCTCATGCTCGGCACCGACGACGAAGTGCACCGGCCCGGCGGCCGGGACCGCACCTGGGACAGGACCTGGCAGTCCCTCGGGGACGGCTGGAAGAGGTGGCTGACCGTGGCCGGCACCGACCACTTCTCCTTCAGCGACTCGCCCGTCATCCAGGAGCACTTCGGCCTGCCGAGGCCCCCGGTCCCGGCCGACCGCGCCCTCGGCCTCACCCGCACCTACCTGGCGGCCTTCTTCGACCTGCACCTGCGCGGCATCCCGCAGCCCCGGCTGGACGGGCCGTCCGAGGCCGACCCGGAGGTGAAGTTCCACCGGCCGTGACGGCGGGAGCGCACCGGGCCCGAGCAGAAGGCGGCTCGGGCCCGGGCACCACGGTCGGCACGGAGGTGCGGAAACGCGGGGCGCGGGGGTGCGGGGCGCGGAGGGGCGGGGGCGCGCGGGCCGAGCCCCCGCACCCCCGCCCCCGTTCACCGGCACCGGCACCCGGCACCCGGCACCCGCTCAGCGGGCCAGAGCCGCCTCCGCCACCGCACGCGGCACCGGCGCGTAGTCCGCCGGCCGGGCCGTGAACGTGCCGCGGCCCTGGGTACGGCTGCGCAACCGGGACGCGTAACCGAACAGCTCCGCCAGCGGGACGGCCGCCGTGACGACGGTCGTGCCCGCCTGCGCGGTGGAGCCGGTGACCCGGCCGCGGCGGGCGGCGAGGTCGCCGAGGACCCCGCCGACGGCCTCGTCCGGGACGGTGACCGAGACCTCCGACACCGGTTCGAGCAGCTGCATCCCACTCCGCCGCAGCGCCTCGCGGAGCGCGAACCGGCCCGCGGCCCGGAAGGCGAGCTCCGAGGAGTCCTTCGGGTGCGTCGCACCGTCGGTGAGGGTGATCCGCACCCCGGTCACCGGGTGGCCGCCCAGGGGACCTTCCGCGAGGGCGTCCCGGCAGCCGGCCTCGACGGCCCGCACGTACTCCTGGGGCACCCGGCCGCCCACGACGGTCGACCGGAACACGAACCCGGTCCCCGCTCCGGGCCCGCTGCCGCCGTCCCCGGCACCTCCCTGCGCACCCTGCGCGTCCTGCACCTCCTCCAGCGGTTCCAGATCGATCACCACATGGGCGAACTGCCCGGCCCCGCCGTCCTGTTTGACGTGCCGGTACACCAGGCCCGCGACCCCGCGGACCACCGTCTCCCGGTAGGAGACCTGCGGCCGCCCGACGGCCACCTCCAGACCCTGGCCGCGGCGGATCTTCTCCACCGCGACCTCCAGGTGGAGTTCGCCCAGGCCCGAGAGCACGGTCTGACCGGTCTCCGGATCCGAGCGGACGACCAGCGAGGGGTCCTCCTCGGCCAGCCGTGCCAGCGCCGTGGCCAGTCGGCCGGTGTCGGTGCTCCGGCGGGCTTCCACCGCCACCGACACCACCGGTTCGGCCACCCGCGGCGGTTCCAGGACCAGGGGCGCCTGCGGGGTGCACAGGGTGCTGCCCGCGCGGGCGGTCTTGGGACCGACCGCGGCCACGATGTCGCCCGCCACCGCCTCCTCCGTTTCCTCGTGCCGGTCCGCCTGGACGCGCAGGATGCGGGCGATGCGCTCCGTGCGTCCCGTTCCGGCGTCCAGCACCTGATCGCCCTTGCGGACGGTGCCCGCGTAGACGCGCAGGTAGGTGAGCCGGCCGGTGGGCGTGGCCGTCACCTTGAACGCCAGGGCCGTGAACGGGCCCGCGGGATCCGCCGCGCGGTCCTCCCGTACGCCGTCCCGCAGGCCGTGCACCGGCGGGACGTCCGCCGGCGAGGGCAGGTACGCCACGACGGCGTCGAGCAGCGGCTCGATCCCGCGGTTGCGGTACGCCGAGCCGCACAGGACGACCACGCCCTCCCCGCCGAGCGTCAGCGCGCGCAGGGCCCGGGTGAGGACCTCCTCGCTCAGCGCACCGCGGGTGCAGAACTCCTCCAGCGCCTCGGGGTGCAGTCCCGCGACCGCCTCCTCCAGCGCCCTGCGCCGCCGGAGGGCCTCTTCGCGCAGCTCGCCGGGCACGGGCCCGGTCTCCTGCGCCCCGCCGTCCGGCCACCGCAGGGCGCGCATGCGCACCAGGTCCACGACCCCGGTGAACCCGTCCTCCTCTCCGATGGGCAGCTGGACGACCAGGGGTACGGTGCCCAGCCGGTCCCGGAGGGAGGCGGCGGCGGTGTCGAGTCCGGCGCCGGCCCGGTCCATCTTGTTGACGAACGCGATCCTGGGGACCCCGTGCCGGTCGGCCTGCCGCCAGACGGCCTCGCTCTGCGGCTCCACGCCGGCGACGGCGTCGAAGACGGCCACGGCCCCGTCGAGGACCCGCAGCGAACGCTCCACCTCGTCGGCGAAGTCCACGTGTCCGGGCGTGTCGATCAGGTTGAGCCGGTGCCCGTCCCAGGCGCAGCTGACGGCGGCGGCGAAGATGGTGATGCCGCGGTCGCGTTCCTGCGCGTCGAAGTCGGTGACGGTGGTGCCTTCGTGGACCTCGCCCCGCTTGTGGATGGCGCCGGTGGCGAAGAGCACGCGTTCGGTGACGGTGGTCTTCCCGGCGTCCACGTGGGCGAGGATGCCCAGGTTGCGGACGGTGGTGAGGGGAGCGGCAGCGGAGGTTCGCCGGATTGCGCACATGGCCGGAGGCCTTTCGGTGTTCCGAAGCAGGTGGGTGGGGTGCGCGATTGCGGACGGACGGCGCGGGCCGGAGGACCGGGACCTGCCGACTCTGCCCCGGATCCCGCGCGGCGGGCCGCTCCCCGCTCCGGTCCGCCCGTACGACGGGTCGGGGCGCAGCGGCCCCTGTGCGGGGGCGGGGGAACGGGCGGGGCAGGACGGAGCGGGTGTCGCAGGAGGACACCGGAAGGCAGGAGGGGGCCTCAGATACGCGTGTGCGTCGCGGTCATACGGTGGCGGCCGCGCAGCCGGCACCGCGCGCTCCGGGACACCGGGATCACGTCGTACCGGGACGGGGGAACGAAGGCGGTGGTGCGGTTGCGGCACATGACCCGGTTCCCCTTCTCTTCGTGCTGCTCGTACGACGGCGGGCGCCCGCCCGTCTGCTGTGCTGCGGGCGGAGCGCGTTGCGAGTGTAGGCAGCGGGGGCGGGCGGGGGCACGGCATTTACCGGGCGGCGCCGGAAGGCCCCGGCGAGGGCGGCCTCGGCCCGGGGGGCGGGCGCGGGCGGCGGAGGTCCGCGGTCTACGCTGCACGCCATGACCTCGCACGCTTACCTCTCCGAACTGTTCTCGCTGGACGGCCGGGTCGCCGTGGTGACCGGTGGGAGTTCCGGCATCGGCCGGGCCATCGCCGGGGCGCTGGCGCGGGCGGGGGCGAGTGTGGTGGTCGTCGCCCGCCGGAAGGAGCAACTCGTCTCCACCGTGGAGGAGTTGACGGCCCAGGGCTGCCGGGTCGGCTGGGTCGCCGCCGACCTGGGCACCCGTGAGGGCGTGGACGCGGCCGCGGAGGAGGCGGCCGGCCTCTTCGGCGAGCCCGACATCCTCGTCAACTCCGCCGGGGTCAACCTGCGTCCGCCGATGGACGAGCTCGGCGACGAGGTCTGGGACACGACCATGGCACTGAACCTGGAGGCGCCGTTCCGCCTGGGCCGCCGGTTCGGGCCGGGCATGGCCGAGCGCGGCCACGGGCGGATCATCCACGTCACCTCCCAGCAGGCCCACCGCGCCTTCGTGCAGAGCGGGGCGTACGGGGTCTCCAAGGGGGCGCTGGAGTCGCTGGCCCGGTCCCAGGCGGAGGCCTGGTCGCGGCACGGGGTCACCTGCAACACCCTGGTGCCGGGCTTCGTGATGACCCCGCTGAACGCGCGGCTGTCCTCCGACCCGGAGAAGGTGGCGGCCCTCGCAGAGCGCACGATGACCGGACGCAACGGGCTGGCCGAGGACTTCGCCGGCGCCGCCGTGTTCCTCGCGAGCAGTGCCTCCGCCTATGTGACGGGCCAGTCGATCTTCGTGGACGGCGGCTTCTCGGTCCACTGAGCCGCCCCGCGGCTCCGCCGGGGCCACGGCCCCCGTCCCGGCGCACCGACCGGGCAACGGCACCCACCGCAGCGTGGCCGGACGGTTCGAGCAGCTCCGCGAGGCGCCCGGCCGCCAGTCCGGTGGCGCCCGCGCCGGCAGGCCGCCGCGCCGGCATCGTCGCGGGCATCGACCCCGCAGGGCCCGGTACGTCCGCCCTGCCCGCCCAGCCGACCCGCCTCCGGCCCGCCCCTCTTCCCGGGCGCCCCTCCACCGCGTCCCCGGTTCCCGGGCGCCCCGCCCGGCGCCCGCCGCGCGGCCCGCAAGTGGTTTCCGACCGCGCGCCCCGTGCACCGTCGGGTTCCGGCCAACCTCCCCGCCCCGCGCGGCCCGGTGCCCGGCGCACACGGGAAACGATCAGCCCAGGGGACGCCTCCGAGCACCGGGGCAGGTCGGCCAGATCCGGCTGCTCCGCCCTCTGCGCTGCGGTGTACTCGACGCTCCCGTTCCCCTCCGGCAGCCACCGGCCCCTCCCCCGCACCCGCGGGGCGGGTCCCCTCACCATGCCTCCGGCCGGGTCAATCGGGCTTCCAGAACGCCGAGTTGAAGGAGCAGCGCATGTCCCGCCAGCAGGCCGAGCAACCGAAGCCCCGCCGTACCGGCACCACTGCCGCCACCTCCACCGCCCCGCCGCTCCCCGCCCCGCCGGAACTCTCGTACACCCGGGGGCACCACAACTCCGCCATGGAGCAGCTCTCGCTGCGGCAGATGACCCGCCGGGTTCCGGCCGCACTCGCCCAGACGGCGAAACTGGCCTGGGCGGTGAACCGCACCGCCTTCGTCTGGCTGGTCTCCGCCCAGCTCGCCGGAGGGATCTGCACGGCCGCCGCGCTGGCCGCCGTCTCCCGGGCCATGGGCCCCCTGCTGGCCACCGGCGCCGTGCACCAGCGCCTCACCGGCGCCGCCTGGCCGCTGGCGGCCGCAGCGGCGATGACGGCCCTCGGCGCGCTGGCCTCGATCGCCGCCAACAGCGCCGCCCGCCGTCTCAACCCCGGCATGGCCACCGTCGCCGACCTCGCCATGGTCGACGCCCACATGGACGTCGAGCTGGCCGCGTACGACGCCCCCGACTTCACCGAGCGTTCGGAGGCCGCCGAGACCGGCTCGGCCCGCTCCGGCATGCTCCTCCAGGACGCCCTGGGCTTCACCAGCGGACTGATCGACATGGTGGCCGTGGCCTCGGTGCTGTCCGTGGTCCACCCGGTGCTGCTGCCGCTCCTGCTGCTGTCGGTGGTCCCCCGGGGTCTGGGATCGGTGTTCGCCGCCCGCCTCGACTACCGGCTCCACAACGAGACGATCGCCTCCCGGAACATCCGCAACATGATGCGCTGGCACCTGACCACCCCGAAGCTCGCGGACGAACTGCGCGGCAACGGCATGCGGCCGTACGCCCACCACTGGTACGAGGCGGTCTGCGCGCGCATCGACGCCAAACTGGTGGGCTCCGCCCCGCGCTACCTGGCCGTCTACCTGACCGCGGCCTTGGTCTCGGGCCTGTTCACGGTGCTGACCTGGGCCGCCCTGGGTGCTCTGGTCCTCGGCGGGTACATGGCCATCGGCGCCGCGGGCACCGCGATCATCGCGATGCGGACCTCGACGGCCGCCCTGTCGAAGCTGGTCGTCTACGGGGCGGCGATGTTCCAGCACGCGCTCTACCTGGGCGACTACGCCGCCTTCCTCGCGCAGGCCGCCGAGCAGTCCGGTCCCCGCGGCCCCGAGGAGATGGCCCCGCCGGAGAAGATCCGCTTCGAGGGGGCGACGTACACGTATCCGGGGAAGGACGAGCCGGCGCTCGGGCCGGTGGACCTGACGCTGCACCGCGGGGAGGTGATCGCCCTGGTCGGCGAGAACGGCGCCGGCAAGTCCACGTTCATCCGGCTCCTCACCTCGCTGACCGCCCCGACCTCCGGGAGCGTGGCCTGGGACGGGGTGGACACCTCGGGCGCGGACCAGCGGTCGGCGTGGGACCACGTCGGGCTCGTCACCCAGTCGTACGGTCACTGGCCGTTCTCCGCCCGCGAGAACGTCACCCTCGGGCGGCCCGATGCGCGCGGGGAGCAGGCGGTGTGGGACGCCCTGGGAGCGGTGGGCATGAAGGAGGCGGTCGAGAGGTTCCCGAACGGCCTGGACACGCTCCTCGCCCGCTCGCTGTGGGGCGGTCACGAGCCCTCGGGCGGGCAGTGGCAGCGCCTGGCCTGCGGCCGCGCCTTCCACCGCCGGCCGGCGCTCCTCGTCATGGACGAGCCCACCTCGGCGATGGACCCCCGCGGTGAGCACATGGTCTTCTCCGGTCTGCGGGAGACCAAGGACGAGCGGATCACGGTGATCGTCACGCACCGCATGGAGAACTGCCGCCTCGCCGACCGCATCATCGTCCTCGACCGCGGCCGGATCATCGAGCAGGGCACGTACGAGCAGCTGTCCCGGGCGGAGGGCGGGGCCTTCGCCGAACTGGTCCGGCTGTCGATGGACCGCTAGCAGCCGGGCCGGCACGGGTGGTGCGCGTCGGCGGAGGCGCACCACCCCCCGGCATCAGGTGCCCAGGGCCCGCAGGGACAGCCAGAGGGCGGTGGTCGACGCCGCGAGGGCGGCGGGCACGGTGAGCAGCCCGAGGAGGGTGAACTCCTTCAGTTCCACCTCGTGCTCGTGGTGGTGGGCGATGCGCCGCCACAGGAGGGTGGCCAGCGAGCCGGCGTAGGTGAGGTTCGGCCCGATGTTGACGCCCAGCAGGACGGCGAGCACGGCGCCCGGCCCGGAGGGCGCCGCCAGCGGTACGAGGGCCAGGACGGCGGGCAGGTTGTTGATGAGGTTGGCGAGCAGCGCGGCGAGCGCGGCAATGCCCAGTAGCGCGGACAGGGAGGAGCCGTCCGGCAGCAGCCCGTCGAGCGCCCGGCCGAGCCCGTTGTCGACCACCGCCCGCACGACCACGCCGAGCGCGAGGACGAAGGCGAGGAACGGCACTGCGGCCGAGCGCACGATCGCGGCCGGGGTGGTGTGCCGCCGGACCAGGGCGCGTACGGCCATGACGGCGGCGCCTGCCGCCGCGGCCCAGGCCGGGTCGAGGCCGGCCGCGGAGGCCACCGCGAAACCGGCCAGGGTCAGGCCCACCGTCACCAGCGCGAACAGGGGCAGCTCGGGCGTCTCCTCGGCCGCGGCCGGCGCCGGGGGCGCGTCGAGGTCGGCGGCGAAGAAGCGCCGGAAGACGGCGTACTCGACGGCGATGGCGGCCAGCCAGGGCAGGGTCATCAGGAGCGCGAAGCGGGTGAAGGTCAGCCCGGTGGCGGTGAAGGCGAGCAGGTTCGTCAGGTTCGACACCGGCAGCAGCAGGGAGGCCGTGTTCGACAGGTGGGCGCTCGCGTAGACGTGGGGCTTGGGCCGGGCGCCCATCCGGGCGGCGGTGGCGAACACCACCGGGGTCAGCAGCACCACCGTGGCGTCCAGGCTGAGGGCCGCCGTGACGAGCGAGGCGAGGGCGAAGACCGCCCCGAGCAGCCGGCGCGGCCGGCGGTGGGCCCAGCCGGCCATCCAGGTGCCGCAGGCGTGGAAGAGGCCCTCGTCGTCGCAGAGCCGGGCCAGCACCAGGACCGCGGCGAGGAAGCCGATGACCGGCCCCAGCCGGGCCGCCTCCTCCCCGACCACGTCCAGGGGGATCGCCCCCATGGCCACCAGGAGGCCGGCTGCGGGCACCGCGAAGGCGGCCTCCGGCCAGCGGAACGGACGGATGACGGCGCAGACCAGCACCACGGCGAGCGCGGCGACGGACAGGGTTTCGAACAGCACCCACCGATCATCCACACCGGCCGGTCCCTCCCGCTCACCGGCTCGGCCGTTCAGCGCCCGGAGTACGGGGGCCGGAGTACAGGGGGGCCGGGTGCGGGTCCGGAGTTCGGGTCAGCCGTGTCACGGCGAAGGCCGGGATCATCCCGTGGATCGCGCCGGACACGGTTGAGCAGCCGGAGCGCCACGGCCCCCCGGCGGGCTTCAGGCAGGCCCCGCGGGCACCCGGGCGAGGGCGGGGGGAACGGAACGGAACGCCTGGTGATCAGTCGCTTGCGGCCGCGGCCCGCACCCCTGGCTGAGTTGGTGTCAGCTGCCCGCTGTATCTTCGGCGCTGGCTGGATGCAGGGCGTGGCGCAGGACGGGGATCGGAGCGGACGCAATGACGGGCAGCGGAGCCGGCGCGAAGACCGGGAACGGCAGTACGGGCACGGGGGGCGGCAGCGGCACGGCGCCTGCGGCGGGGGGCGGGACGGCCCCGGCCGGCGGTACGGACGCACCCGCGGCGCGTGCGTGGGCGGAGGTGCGGTCCGGCCCGGCCCTCCCGCCGGCCCTGCTGCGGGAGTGGCAGGAGCGGGCGGACGGGGCGCCGCTGCGGGAGTTGCTGCTGCTGGGCTGCCGCACGGACCTCGGGTTCCTTGAGGCGGAGGCCGTCCCGCGGGCCCTCGGCCTCGGGGCCCGGGTGGCGGTGCTCGGCGACGCGGCGCACGCCGCCCGCGGGGCGGCGGACGTACGGCAGGCGGGGCGCGGGTACCTCCACGGGCTGGCAGCGTGCCGGGGCGGCCGGAGCGCGTTCCGCCCGAGGCTGGCCCTGCTGCTGGGCGACGGCGCGTGCCGGGTCGCGATCGGCCCGGCTGATCCGACCCGGTCGGGCTGGGGCGGGGACGGCGGGCTGTGGACCGTGGTCGCGACCGAGGGCGGCGCCTCCCACCCCCTCATCGCGGACCTGGCCGACTGGCTGGAGGCGCTGCCCGGGGCGGTGCACCTCACGCCGTGGTGGGAGGAGCACCTGCGCCACCTGGCCGACCGGCTCACCGAACTCCACTGCGAGGCACCCGAGGTGACACCCGCAGGCACCGGTGTGCAGCTCGTGCACAATCTGCACCGGCCCCTCCGCGACCAGCTGCCCCCGGCGGCCCGCGGCCGAGCGTTCGGGGAGGGCGGGGCGGCCCGCGGGAAGGCCGTCGCCTGGCGCATCGGGGAGGGCTGGCAGGCCCTGATCGGCGGCCCGGACCCGGCCGGGGACGGCCTCGGAGCGGCGGTTGCGCCGGCGGCGGCGAACGGCCCTGACCCGGCTGCCCGCCCGGGCGCGGCCGGGGAGCCGGGCGCGGGTGCTGCTGCCGACTGCGAGCTCGCCGTGCTGGCGGTGGTGGACGAGGCGCTGCTCGCGGCCGAGGGGAACGCCGGCACCGCCGGCGCTCCGGGGGCCGGTGCCGGCGCCGGTACGGATGGCGGTCCGGCGCTCGGGACCGCCGCGCCCGCGCTGGTGCTGCTCGGGGTGCGGGCGGACGGCCTGACCCTCCGGCCCGTGCTCGCCCGCCGCCCCGCTGGGGCGCGGGTGGACGTGGAGATCACCCGGACCCCCGGTGCTCCCGGCTCCTGGCAGAAGGCCGGCTCGTTCCCGGACGGCGCGCTCACCGCCGTCCTCGAACTGTCCGCCGCCCCGGCACCCGGATCCGCGATACGCGCGACCTGCGAGCCGGCGGGCGGCCCTCGCCTCGAATCGGCCGTGGCCTTCCTGTACGGCGCCGAGCAGGCCGGGACGGCCGGGCACCTCTCCCACGGCTACTCGGTGGACGAACTGCTCGGCGATCCGGCGGCCGCGCAGCGTTTCGAAGCGGAGGTGCTGCGCCTGCGGGAGCCCGGGGCCGACGGTCCCGGGGCGCAGCCGGGTACCCTGTCCGCGGTGCTCGCCGAATCCCGCAGGACCCTGGGCGCGGACCTGACCGCGCTGGCCTTCGGCCCGCTGGCCGAGGAGCAGCCGCACCTCGCGCCGGAGGAGGCGGTTCCGGCCTCCGTCCCGGCAGAGGCCCGGGAGGCCGCGCGTGCGTGGATCAGCGGCCTGGTCCGGCAGTTGGCCGAGGACGCGCAGGATGCTCAGGACGCGCCGCAGGCGGCTCCGGAGGCCGGGGACGGCGCGCGGCGGCCGTCCCGGTCCCTTCCGGCCGTGCTGGCCGTGCTGGCGGTTTCGGGGCTCTACCTGCGGCTGCTCGCCGCAGGGGCGTGGGACGAGCACGACTACGGCTGGCGCGAGGTCGCGGTGGATGTCATCGCCGCCCTGACCAGCGTGGACGGCAAGCCGGAGGACGAGCCCGCCGTCGCCGGGTCGGCCGACACCCCGCCCGCTTCCGGGGCTTCGGGCGCCCCGAAGGCCGGGGAGGCCCCGGAGGAGTTGTGGCAGCGGATCGACGCGGTGATCGCCGTCCACATGTCGCTGCTCAGCCTGCACGACGAGATCGAGGGGCCCGACGCGGATCCCCCCGCGGCCGCGGCCTGGCGCCGCAGCCGGGCCGCGGTGGCCCGCGCACGGACCCGTGATGCGGCGGACCTGTTCCTGCCGGCAGCCACCCGTTGGGCCCCGGTGGCCACCGCCTCCGACCTCCGGGCCCTGCGCGCGCAGGCCCGCGCCGTACCGGACCCCGTCGAAGAGGCCCGCAAGGCGCTGGCGGCAGCCGGCCTGAACGCCTCGTATGAAAACGGGGTGTGGGAGCTCCGGGAGGTGAGCAACCCTCAGGGAGCGTGCGCGAAGGCGGTCACGGTGGTGTCGGACCTGCCCGGCGGGCTGTGGTCCGGCCCGGTCCTCGCCCGGGCCACCGGGCGGGGGATCCCCTGCTTCATGGCCTGGCACCGGCCGGTGCTCGTCCGGCGCGTGGGCCTCCAGTGGAGCAGCCACCGGATCCAGCCCCCGGCCACCCCGTCGGCCACCTTTCAGCGCGGCAGCTCCCGTCCGACGGCCACGGGCGATGCCGCGGCCAGGGACCTGCACCCGGTCCTGGAGGCGGCGGACATGGACCCGGTGGAGCTGTTCCTGCGCCTGCGCTAGGGGAAGGCGGCGACGGCCCGGGGCCGGGTGTCCCGGGCCACCAAGGGGCGTGGCCCGCCCAGGGTTTGACGGGGCCACGGACAGCACCCCGGCCGCCGCTGCCCACCGCCTGAGACGGCCCGCCGCACCCGCCCGGACCCGGCTAGCATCTGCACCTGCACCTGCCGTCCGGCTCCGGGCCTGCCCGTCTGCGGCCCCTTCGGCTGCACCCGTGGACCACCGGGCCGCCGCGACCCGACGGCAGAAGAACCCGAGAACAGAAGAGAAGAGACGGCTTTGAGCACTGCCGGCGTTGGCGGCGGGCGGGTCCTGCCCGCCCTCCCCGGGGACCCGTCCCGGATCGGCCCGTACCGGATCATCGGACGGCTCGGATCCGGCGGCATGGGAACCGTCCACGCCGGCCTCGACCCCGCCGGACTGCGGGTCGCGGTGAAGGTCGTCCACGCCGCGCAGGCGGCGGATCCCGAGTTCCGCGCCCGGTTCCGCCGCGAGGTGCAGCTGTCCGCCCGCGTCCAGGGGCCCTGCCTCGTACCGCTGTTGGCCGCCGACCCCGAGGCCGCCGCGCCCTGGCTGGCGACCGCGTACGTGCCCGGCCCGACCCTCGGCCAGTACCTCGCCGCCCACGGCCCGCTGACGGGCGCCGTGCTGCACGCCTTCGCCACCGGGACGGCGCAGGCACTGGCCGCCGTCCACCAGGCCGGGGTGGTGCACCGGGACGTGAAGCCGCAGAACGTGATCCTGTCCCCCGCCGGCCCCCGGGTCCTCGACTTCGGCATCGCGCACGCCGCCGACGGGACGAGCGTCACCCGTACCGGGGTCATGACCGGCACGCCCGGCTGGATCAGCCCGGAGCACTACCGTTCCGGCGCCGCCGGGCCGGCCGGGGACGTGTTCGCCTGGGGCGCCCTCGTCGCCCATGCGGCCACGGGGCGGCTCCCGTTCGGCTCCGGCGCCCCCGAAGCGGTCGCCTTCCGCGTCATGTCGGGCGAGCCCGACCTCGACGGCGTACCGGCGGAGCTGCGAGCACTCCTGGCCCGGGCCCTGGCGAAGGAGCCCGGGGACCGCCCGTCAGCGTTCTCCGCGGCACAGGAGTGCGCGCACCTCCTCGCCGCCCAGAGCACCCAGGTGATCGGCGCGGTCACCGGCATGGCCCCGACGGTGGCCGGCAGCCTCGTGTCCGCCGAGTGGGCCCTCCCCATCCTGCCCGACCCCGCCTGGCACCCCCTTCCCACGGCCCGCTCCCGCGCCCGCCTGTACGCGGGGATCGTCGCGGGCGCGGTGGCGGTCGGCGGCGTGGTGGGCGCCGTACTCGCCTCCCTGCCGTCCGCCACGAGCGGCCCGGGCGCAGCCACCGGCGGCGGGGCGGCCGGCGGGCCCCCGTCCGCGGCCTCCACCCCGTCCCCGGGCGCCGCGGGCGGGAGGGCCGCGGTCGTCGGGCAGCCGGCCGGGACCGGCCGGAGCACCGCCGACCCCAAGGCCGGCACGAACGAGGCCACGCTCGCCACCTGGCGGGAGTCCCGGCCGCCGCGCGGCCAGGCGGAGAACGACGCCCCCGGCGCGATGGGCACGGGCGCCTGGTTGGATGCCGAGGCCTACCCGGCGCTGACGCGCACCATCACGTTCCACCGGGCCCGGCGGGAGGTGTACGTGGCGATGGGTGGCAACGCACTCCCCCCGGTGGCCGTCCAGGAGGTGTCCCGGACGGTGTGCCTGGGCCTCCGGGACCTCGTCAGGAGCTACCCCGAACTCCCCTACCGGTCGTACGTGGTGGTCGATACCGCCCGCAGGGAGGGGCCGAGCATCGTGTGGGAGGACGACTTCCGCACGAACACCGGATGCGAGGTGTCCATCACCGAGCGCACCCCCGCGCCCGCGGGGCAGGCGGCCGACTGGCAGCCCGACGAGTCCGGCCTGCGGGCGGCGCAGGTCCCCAGCACCGACCCGGACGTGATCCGGGTGGCCGACGCCATGGCCAAGCGCATCATCTCCTCTTGGCAGTCCACCCCGGGGGTCTCGGCCGGCCCGGACCGCCTCGGCCACGACACGATGGCCGTCGGCTTCGACCCCGCCAGCCGGGTGGTGTACGTGTGGGCGAAGAAGCCCTGGTGGAGCCGGGCCATGCGCGAGACCTGGGCCGGGACCGCCGAGCGCGAGTCCGCGACGCGCTGCGCCGGGAGGCCCGTACCTGGGCGAACTGGCCGTACACGAAGTACGCGGTGCTGATCCTCGGCGGCGAGGGCGGCGAGGATTTCCTCCGGTGGGGCTCCCTCGCCGACTGCCCCGCCTAGGACGCACCTTCCGGACTCCGGATCAGCCGAATATCACGCTGCGCGGGAGGGGTGCGCGGAAGGTCCGGGACTCGCGCGGTCGCATCGAGGCCAGGGGCTCCTCGCAGCCCCGGTCCGCGAAGAGCCTGGCAGTGGTGTCGGTGCCGTTGAACGCCTTGACCGCGCCCTGGAGGAGCAGCCTGCACTCCCCGTTGTCGGGGTCCTCCATCTCCAGGTCTCCCGACTGGGAGGACCGGTAGGAAAACGTCCCCGTCGCGGCTTGGGCGGTACCGGTCGCCATCCCGGTGAACAGCACCAGTGCCGCCCCCGCGGTCACGAGCATGCGCCACAGGCGCTTGAAGCGTGCCATGTCCTCAACTCCCCCTTGTTCCCTATGCCGTTGCCATCACCAAAGTCCCCGCTGCCCTTGCGGGTGGTCGCCTTCGTGACGGTGTAGTGCCGGCCCCGCGCCGACGCGAACGGCCCCCGGACACCCCCGTACCCAAGCGCAGCGGCCACCACCGGAGTCACGCCGTTTCTCACCCGTTCGGACCAGGAAGAATCGATCCCCCCGCCCCGACCGACAGCAGGGGCGCACGGCATGATCGGAACGCGGTCCGGAGTCACCGGAATCGGCTCTTCACCGGCGAGCGCCGGGTCCCCGTACGCGCCTTCGGCTACATACAGGGCGCGAACGACCGCATCAGCGAGCTGACCAGTGCCGAGATCGGCACGCCCTACCGGCGGCTGGTGGACGAAGGTTCCTTCGTCGTGGCCGCGGCCGCCCGCGGCCCGGCCGCACTCCGCGGAGCCGCCCCCGGCCGGGCCGCGGAACGGGCCACGGCGATGCAGGCGGCCTTCTACGTCGGCGGGCACGACCTGTCCGACCCCGCGACCTACCGGAGGATCGCCGCGGCTGCCGGGCTGGACGGGGAGGCGGTCGTGACCGCCTCCCAGAGCCCGGACGCCCGGGCCGAGGCGGAATCCGATTTCCGGCGCGCGCGGGACTGGGCGTCACCGCATTCCCGACCCTGCTCGCCGTCGCCGGCGACCGGACCGCCGTACTGGCGCGCGGCCACGGCCGACGAGGTGGACCGGCGACTCGCCGCGCTGAGCGGGGCGGCGACCGCGCCTGAGGCCATGGGTCAGTGCACGCCGTAGCGGGCGCCGACCCCGTCGAGGATGAGGTGGAGCCCCTCTTCGAAGTGGGCGTCGTAGTCCTCGAACAGGTGGGTTCCGGCGGCCGCGGCGAGGGGGAAGCTGGACAGCCGGTCCGCCCGCTCCGACACGTCGTAGCCCTCGCGCCGCTCCCCCTGCACGGGATGGACGCCCTGCTCCTCCATGACGAATCCCATGGTGTAGGCGAAGGTCGTGGCCAGGGTGCGGACCGCCTGGGGCAGTTCGAAGCCCGCCTCCACCAGGACCCGGAGGTGGGCTTCGGACTGCTCCGCGTGGTCGGTGCCGGTGAACCGCGAGCCGCTGAACACGCGGGCGCCGTCGCGGTACGCGAGCAGGGCGCGCCGCAGGCCGTGGTTGGAGGTCAGCACCATGTCGCGCCAGGCGGGCACGGGCGATTCGGCCGGCCCCTCCTCCGATGGCGAGGCGGCCATGTTACGGAACATCTGCGTGGCCATCTCGTCGATCAGCTCTTGCTTGTTCTTGAAGTGCCAGTACAGGGCCGGGGCCTTGACGTCCAGCTCCGCCGCGATGGCACGCAGGGTGAGCTTCTCCAGACCGGTCTCGTTGAGCAGGCGCAGGGCCGCCTCCGCGACGGTGACGCGGCTGAGCGGCGGGATCCGGGGCGGTGGGGAGCCTGGCCCGGGCTCCGGCGTCCGGGCGGATTCGGGCTCGCTCTTGGGGGTCATCGCTACCTCTCTCGGGTGAATCCGCGGCGGTCCGCCACATTCCTCCTTGACAGCTTAACGGCGTTAAGGGCACGCTGTCGCCACAAGCTCCTTAACGCCGTTAAGGAGGATGGAAAGGGGACGGGGATGGCAATCGGCGTGCCGCAGACGGAAACCGACATGGACGTACTCGTGGTGGGAGCCGGGCCGACCGGCCTGGCACTGGCCTGCGACCTGGCGCGACGCGGGGTGCGTCCACTGGTGGTGGAGCGTGCACCGGGGCTCTTCCCCGGCTCCCGGGGGAAGGGCATCCAGCCCAGGACACTGGAGGTGCTCGACGACCTCGGGGTGCTCGAGGAGGTGCTGCACCGGGGCGGTCCCGCTCCGGGCGGGATGGCCTGGAAGGACGGCGTGCGCCTCGGCGAGCACCGGATGTTCGAGGAGACCGGGCCCAGCGAGCAGGATCCGTACCCGGGCCCGTGGATGCTGCCCCAGTGGCGCACCCAGGAAATCCTGCTGGCGCGGCTGCGCGAGCTGGGTGGAGACGTGCGGTTCGACGTGGAACTGACCGGCCTGGCCCAGGACTCGGCGGGGGTCACCGCCGAACTCCGGGCGGCGGCCGGGTGCGACGGGGATGAGGCGGGTGGCGGATCATCGGCCACGGTCCGTGCGCGGTATGCGGTGGGCGCGGACGGCGGGCGGTCCACCGTCCGCCGGCTCACCGGCATCAAGATGACGGGCGAGCAGGTGGACCCCACGCCCATGGTGGTCGCGGATCTGGTCATCGACTCCCTCGACCGTGACCACTGGCACATCTTCCCGCCGGCCGAGGACGGGAGTCGCGGCTTCGCCGCGCTGTGCCCGCTGCCGCAGACCCGGGAGTTCCAGTTCGTCGCGCAGTACCCGGAGGCCCGCCCCGAGCTCTCTGCCGACGAGGTCCGCGCCCTGGTGGCCGACCTCACCCACCTGCGGGCCGAGGAGGTGACGGGGGTCGGCTGGGCCTCCGACTTCACGGTCAACGCCGCACTCGCCGACCGCTTCCGGGAAGGCCGGGTCTTCCTGGCCGGGGACGCGGCGCACATCCACTCGCCGGCCGGCGGCCAGGGACTCAACACCAGCATCCAGGACGCCTACAACCTGGGCTGGAAGCTCGCTGCGGTACTGCGCGACGGGGCGCCCGAGGCCCTGCTCGACACCTACGAGGAGGAGCGCCTGCCGCAGGCGGCCGACATGCTGGGGCTCTCCACGCGCATCCACCGCGGCGAGGACCGCCGCGGAGCCGCCACCCGCCAGCTCGGACTGCACCACCGCCGTTCCTCGCTGACGCGCGAAACCCGTCAGGACCTGGCCGCAGAGGCACTCACCGCAGGAGACCGCGCCCCCGACGGCCGACGGGACGGGTTGCGCCTGTTCGACGTCTTCCGGGGCCCGCACTTCACCCTGCTCGCCGTGGACACGGACCTGCCGGCGGAGCTCCCGCCGCTGCGCCGCCTGCGTACGGCACGGCTCGGCGCCTACGGAGCCTACGGCCGGGGGCTGTTCCTCATACGGCCCGACGGGTACGTGGGCTGGGCGGCCCCCTCGGCATCGGCGGAGGCCCTGGCCGACCTGAACCGGTGGTCGGCGCAGGTGGCGGGGACGGAAGGGCGGGCCTGATCCGACGGTTGCCCGTGTGGCGCGCGCTGTCCCGGGAACTCGGCGGCGGGGTGCCGAGCCGCGCCGCCAGCGCCGATGGCCAAGGGGAGCGGCTGCGCCGACTGAGGGGTGAGCGGTCGGGGGCCGGGGGGCGACCCTCTTGCGCGGATGTCCGGAGTCCGGGGGAATGGAGGGGACACCCGGACACGGACTGCCACAGGGGGGCACTCGATGCGCCGTCAGGGAACGTTCCGCCACGCCGTCGTCGGGCTGGGGCTCGTACTCGTCACCGCCGCCTGCGGGGCGGGCGACAAGGAGGTCGCGCAGGAGGGGAAGGGCGGGTACCCGTGGGTGGCCACCGACGAGATCTGCAACGCCCTGCCCTACGACGAGCTCCCCGACACGCTGGGCGCGCGCAAGGAGGTCGCCGACCGGAGCAACCGCGAGGGCGGTGGGGCGCCCGGGTTCAAGTGCATCCAGAAGCTTGCTGAGGAGGGGCCTGCGCAGTACGGGAACGTGTCGGTCGAGCTGGACTTCGCCTTCACCGAGAGCGTCGACTTCGCGCGCGACGTGCACGGAAGGCTTCGCGAGGAGCGGCGGCAGAGCCGCGCGAAGAACGGGTTCGCCCTGGTGGAGGGAGTGGGCAAGGAGGCGTACCAGTTCAACTTCAACCCGCCTTCCGAACTGCGCCAGATACGGGAGCTGGACGTCCGCGACAGCAACCTGATGATCACGGTGGTCGTCACGGCGGAGGCGCGGAAGACGCCGACCGCGGCGAGCCTCCGTCAACTGGACGCGGACGTGGCGGAGTTCACCGAGGCCTGCTTGCGGTCGCTGCGCGATTAGGGAGCGTTCCCGTGCACCGGGTTCCGGGTTTCGCGCCGCGGCATGACCGCCCTCCACAGCGGGAGGCGCGGACAGCGCTCGATGGCGTGCCCGCCGTGCGCACGGCGAAGATCGGGCGGTGGGCTCCAAGCGCCCCGGCGGGGCCGTCGCCCCATCGGTCCCGCCCCGAAATGCGTTGAGGGGCGGTGCGCTGCGGTGGTGGGATGGTGCGATGGCACATGACGGTGCGGAAACGGTGGACCGGGGCGAGTTCCCGCACGGGGTGACTCCGTGGGACCGGCCCGAATGGCGGGTGGCCGCCCTCGGCTGGGCGGAGCGCGCGCTCGCCGGGCAGGGGCTGGAGCCCGCCGGTCCGTACCGGGTGCGGCTGCGGCCCTGGTCGGTCCTCGTACGCCTGCCCGTGGCGGGCGGGGACGCGGTGTGGTTCAAGGCGAACCCGCCGGCCAGCGCGTTCGAGGCCGGTCTGGGCGAGGCGTTGGCCCGGTGGGTCCCCGGGCACGTCCTGCGGCCGCTCGCCGTCGACCCCGCGCGGGGCTGGTCCCTACTCCCGGACGGCGGCAGAGTCTTCCGCGACACGCTCGCGCCGGAGACCGTGGAGAGCGTGGGGGGCGCGGCGGAGGCTGCGGGTGCGGACGGGGCCCGGGTCTGGGAGGAGCCGCTGCGCCAGTACGCCCTGATGCAGCAGGCCCTCCTCCCCCACGCCGAACGGCTGGAGGCACTGGGCGTGCCCAGCCTGCGCACGACGGCCCTTCCGGGGGTGTTCGACCGGTTGGTCGAGGAGAACGCCGTACTGGACCCGGAGGTCCGGGCCCGGCTGCTCGCCCTGCGGCCCCGCCTGGCGGACTGGTGCACGGAGCTGGCGGGGTACGGGATCGCCGACACGCTCGACCACTCCGACCTGCACGACGTGCAGTTCTTCGCCCCGTCGGCGGGCCGGTTCACCTTCTTCGACTGGGGTGACGCGGCCGTCGCCCACCCCTTCTGCAGCCTGCTGGTGCCGGCCCGGGTGGTGCGCGAGCGGCACGGTGCCGAGGCGCTGCCGCGGCTGCGCGACGCGTACCTGGAGCCGTGGACGGGGCCCGGCCGCACGGCCGCGGACCTGCGGCGGGCTGCCGGGCTGGCGTGCCGGCTCGGCGCACTCGGCCGGGCCTGCTCCTGGGGCCGCGTCTTCCCCGAGGCGGCGGCCGACGCGGACGACGCGTGCGGCACCGCGCGCGCCCACTGGCTGGCGGAACTCCTCGCCGAGCCCCTGCTCTAGGCCATGCCTTCCGGAACGTGCCTGGCCCGCGACGCTGGCACCGCGCCGCGGCTCGCCGCTTTGCCGGGCAGACCACGTACGTCCGGTCATGCGGTCCACCCTCCGCCTTGGGATGCGCTCGGCATCCGACCTGGCCCGTCGACTCCGGAAAGTCTGCGACGGGAGTGAACCTCCGGGGGCTGTTTCGAGTCTGGCAGGGCGGTTCGTTTGATGGGATCAACAGCCCATCCTATACGGGCCTTTACTGCTCGAAACAGGACATTGGAGACCACCCCCCTATGAGCAAGCACCTGTCCGGCCGCACCGGCCGGTCGGCATCCATAGCACTCGCGACCGGCGCCGCCCTGGCGCTCGTCGCCTCGGCCGCCACCGCGGCCACGGCGGCCACCGCGCCGCAGGGCTCGTCCGGCGCCCAGCCGCACAAGCCCGCCGCGTACATCATCGGCGGCACCGAGCTGCCCGACGGCGTCTACCCGTGGATGGCCGCCCTGCTCAGCAAGGGCAAGGCCAGCCCCGTGCAGCGCCAGTTCTGCGGGGGCAGCCTGATCGCCCCCAACGTCGTCCTCACCGCCGCGCACTGCGTGACCGGCGAGAAGGCGGAGCAGCTGGAGGTGACCGTCGGCCGGACCGTGCTGTCCAAGAAGAACCAGGGCCAGCTGCGCAACGTGCTCAACATCGTCACGCACCCGCGCTACAAGAAGAACGAGGCGTACGACCTGGCGCTGATCGAGCTGGCGAAGCCGGTCACCGGCATCGCCCCCGTGAAGCTGCCGACCCCCGGCACCGACGCGCTGCTGCGCCCGGGCGCCAAGGCGACGGTCATCGGCTGGGGCAACACGGACACCGAGATCACCAACTACCCGGACCGGCTGCGCGGGGTGCAGGTTCCGCTGCTGTCGCACCCGGAGTGCAAGGCGACCAACCGCACCTACGACAAGACGGTCAACGTCTGCGCCGGTGTCGAGGGCAAGGACTCCTGCCAGGGCGACAGCGGCGGCCCGCTGTTCCGCAAGGTGGCCGGGCGCACCTACCAGATCGGCATCGTCTCGTACGGTGAGGGCTGCGCCGAACAGGGCGCCCCGGGCGTGTACGCCTCCACCAGCTCGGCCAAGCTCTGGAAGACCCTGGGCGAGTCCAAGGAAGGCAAGCGCATGCTGGGGCTGCTGGGTCGCTGACCCTGCTCCGTGCGATGGCGGCCGCCCCCGGGGTCTTCCCGGGGGCGGCCGTCCTCCTTCCCCGCTCCGCGCCCCGTCCGGCCAACCGGAAGGCGTGGTACAGGTGTTACCGTCGGTCCCATGTCCAAGGCCGAAATAGACGTACTGGCCGCCGAGTTCTTCGGCGCCTTCGACAACCGCGACGGGAAGGCCGCCGACCTGGCCCGGATCCGCCGGCTGATGATCCCGGGCGGGGTGATCGTGAAGGCCGGTGACGACTTCACGTCGTACACCGTCGACGAGTTCATCGGGCCGCGCGAGGAGCTGCTGAGCGGGGGCCGGCTGACCGGGTTCTCGGAGTGGGAGACGTCCGAGCGGACCGAGATCTCCGGGGACGTCGCCTCGCGGATCGGCGGCTACGGCAAGTCCGGGGTCCTGGACGGGGAGCCGTTCGAGGGCGTGGGCACCAAGACCTTCCAGTTCGTGCGCACCCCCGAGGGCTGGCGGATCGCCGCTTTCTCCTGGTACGACGCCCCCTGACGCGGATCCGCGGCACACACCGCCCGTCCGGCGATCGGGTTGGTCACCGCTGCCCCGCGGCCGGCTCTCGGCCGCGGCCCGGCGGGCTCTCGGCGGCCGGGTCTCAGCTGCGTCGCCCAGGCTCCCGGCCCCCAGGCTCCCGGCGCCCTGGGCCGCCGCGGCCCAGGGCGCGGCGGGCGGCGCGGGCCAGGAGGCCCAGCAGGAAGGCGTGGACGGTGTAGGAGACGAGCAGGATCGTGTAGATGGCCGCGCCGGTTTGGGCGGAGGCGTCCAGGGAGTTCACGAACGAGAGCAGCACGGCGCCCGTCGGCACGGCGAGCAGCAGGGAGAAGAGCCCTGCCTCCTGACTGCCGTCCGCTCCCGAGCCGGCGAGCATCAGTACGAGGGCCAGGCAGAGGTAGGAGCCCGAGAGCCAGTTGCCGAAGGCGGTCCGCGCGAAGGAGCGCAGGAAGCGCGGCACGAGGGAAACGCGGTCGGGGGACACGGTCAGGCCTCCCACACGGGTCCCGCGCCGCGGCGCGCACTCCCGTCGCCGTGCTGCCTGCGCCGTACGAGCTCTCCGAGCACGCCCGGGGCGAGGTCGAGGCGGGGCGCGAGGCTGCCGAAGGCGAGGCGGGCCCGGGTGCGCAGCGGCTGGGGGGACATGGAACTCCTCGGGTGAGGCGGTGGGATCCGCCGGGGCGGGCGACTGCCGGCCCCGCGGTGATCACCATGGTGCTGCCGCCCCCGCCGGGCGCACCTGAGTACGGCTACTCAGGCGGCCGGGGAACGGACACCACGCCGGGCCGGGCGCCCTCGGCCGAGGTACGGATGCGGGGCTCAGGCGGCGGCAGGGGTACGGCCGCGGGCCTCAGGCGGCGGCCGGGTCCGCGGTCCGGAAGCCGCGGGTGAGGAGCCGGGCGGCCAGGGCGAGTTCCCAGGCGAAGACCGGCAGGGCGGCGAGCGAGCCCCAGACCGACAGCTGCTCGTAGGCGCCGAACAGGACGGCGGTCGCGGAGGCGAAGATCAGCAGGCCGCCGGCCAGCCCCAGGACGGCGATGAACCGCGGTACGAGGCGCGACCGGTACAGCAGGTGGGCGATCAGGACCGTGTTGGCGCCGAGGACGAAATTGGGGCCCAGCAGGAAGGTCCAGTCGTGGACCGCGACCAGGGCCCGCACGGTGACGAGGAGGGATTCCGGAGCCGCCCCGCCCGGGGGTTCCCGGCGCAGGGTGACGACTGCCAGCAGGCTCACGATTCCGACCGCGATCACGGCGGCTTCCAGGGTGCGCAGGCCGAGGTAGCCGGCGGCGGCGCCTTCGCCGTGCCGCCGGACCACGGGGTAGAGGGCGATGGCGGTGCCGACCACGGACAGGGCGAGGAGCACCTCGAAGAGGGCTCCGAGCAGCACCCCGGTGCCCGCGCCGGTCCCGGTGAGCCGGTCCGCCCCTTTCAGCAGCGGCCCGTAGAGGACGAGGGCGCCTATGGACGTGACGTGGGTGACGAGGTAGCAGGTGCCCGCCGCTGTCGCGAGCTTCCTCTGTGAGGGCACGGGGTCTCCTTCGGTCGGTTCTCCGCTCGGCGGCCGGCGCACGGCGGACGGGCGCACGGGCGCCACGGGCGGCCACGCGAGGTGTACGGCGTACACCGGCACCCAGACGCTAGGGTGTACGCCGTACACTCGTCAAGGAGGACCGGCGCCGGCCGGTCGGACGGGAGGCGGTCGGGGATGGCCGGAAGGACCGATGCCGCGCGCCGCGCGCCGCTGAGCCGGGACCGCGTGCTGCGGGCGGCCGTCGCGCACGCCGACCGCGCGGGCATCGAGGCGCTGAGCATGCGCAGCCTGGCCCAGGAGCTGGGCGTGGTGCCGATGGCGCTCTACAAGCACGTGGCCAACAAGGAGGAGCTCCTCGACGGCATCGTGGACGTGGTGGTCGGGGAGATCGGCGCACCGGCGGCGGACGCGGAGGGCACGGAGGGCGCGGCCCCCTGGAAGGCCGCCGTCCGGGAGCGGGTGCTGGCCGCCCGACAGGTGCTGCTCCGCCACCCCTGGGCCCTGCAGGTCATCGAATCGCGCACCGGACCCACGCCGGGGGCCCTCGGGTACCTGGACTCGGTGATCGGCCTGCTCCGGTCCGGCGGGCTCTCCGTGGACCTCGCCCACCACGCGATGCACGCCCTGGGGAGCCGGGTGTGGGGGTTCACCCGGGAACTCGCGCCGGCCGCACCGGGCGGAACCCCGGCCGCGGGCACGCCCGAGGAGCAGCAGGCACAGGAGGAGGCACGGAGCGGCCTGGCCGCGCGCTACCCGCACATCGCCGAGATCCTCGCGGTGCGCGCGCACGACGAGGGGTCGGTGTTGGGCGGGGGCTGTGACGACCAGTTCGAGTTCGAGTTCGCACTCGACCTGCTCCTGGACGGGTTCGAGCGGCTGCACGCCGAAGGGTGGAGCTCGGCACGGCCGACTCGACCCGAATTCCATTGATTCCGCATCACGGAATTTGGATTCCATATAGCGATAGCTTACGCTCCCGCGTCGACAGGGCAGTCGATCTTCCCCGAGCCACGCAGGAGATACGCATGAGTGAGAGCCGCGTCGCACTGATCACCGGGTCCTCGTCCGGGATCGGCGCCGCCGTAGCCCGCCGCCTCGCCGGCAGCGGACTGCGCGTCGTGGTGAATTCGGCCCGCAGCGAGGAGGCGGGCAAGGCCCTGGCCGCGGAACTGCCCGACGCGCTGTACGTGCAGGGGGACGTGGCCGACCCCGCCGACGCGCGCCGGATCGTGCAGACGGCCGTCGACGCGTACGGGCGGCTGGACGTGCTGGTCAACAACGCCGGCACCACCCGCTTCATCCCGCTCGACGACCTCGGCGCGGCGGACGCCGAGGCCTGGCGGCAGATCTTCGACGTGAACGTCATCGGGGTCTGGCAGATGATCACGGCCGCCGCCCCGCACCTGCGGGACTCGGGCGCGGGTTCGGTCGTCAACATCTCCTCGGTGTCGGCCACCCGGGCCCTGGGCAGCTCCGTCCCCTACGCCGTCAGCAAGGCTGCGGTGAACCACATGACCCGCCTGCTGGCCACGCAGCTCGGACCGGCCGTACGGGTGAACGCGGTGGCTCCCGGCCTCATCGACACCCCCTGGTACGAGGGCGCCGAGGAGGTGTGGGAGAGCTCGCGCGAGTGGATCACCGCCAACACCCCGCTGCGCCGGGTCGGCACCCCGGAGGACGTGGCCGGGGCCGTCGAGTACCTGATCGGCGCCGCCTACACCACGGGCGACGTGCTCACCGTGGACGGCGGCCGGCACGTCATCTGACGGCCCCGGCACCCCGGCCGGCCGCGCGCATGCGCCCGAACGCGTACACGCAGCCGGCCAGGGCGAGGTCCGAGAGCAGCATGAAGCCGATGGAGTACGAGCCCTCGGCGCTGTAGACGGCACCCATCACGAGGGGCGGCAGGAAGCCGCCGAGTCCGCCCATGGCCCCGACGATGCCGGTCACGCTGCCGACCTGCGGCTGCGGGGTGACCCGGGCGACCAGGGCGAACACCGAGCCGCTCGCAGTGCCGAGGCCGGCGGCCATCAGGAGCAGGCAGACGGTCGCGGTCGGGTCGAGCGCCGGGTCGAAGGCCTGCACCACGGCCAGGAGCGCCACCGCGCCGAGGGCGCAGGCGGTCACCACGGCCGGGTCGACGCGGTCGGCCAGCCACCCGCCCGCCGGCCGGAACACCACCGTGACCAGGGCGAATCCGGCGGCCTTGGTCCCGGCGTCGGTGGCCCCCAGCTCGTACCACGTCTTCAGGTAGGTGGGCAGGTACACCCCGAAGGCCACGATGCCGCCGAAGCCGATCGCGTAGAGGGCGGACAGCTCCCAGGTCACGCGCAGCCGACCGGCCCCGGCCAGCCGGGCGGTCAGCGGGGTGGTCGGGACCGGCCGTCCGGGCCGGTCGCGCAGGAGCACGGCGGCGAGCACCGCGTACGCGGCCAGCGCACCGGCCATGACCAGGAACGGCAGGTTCTCCGAGTGCCGGTACATGCGCGGGGTGAAGTAGCCGGACAGGGCCACGCCGCCCATGCCCATGCCGAAGATGCCGAGGGCCGCGCCCCGGTGCGAGGGCGGGAACCAGGCGTTGACGAGGGGCACGCCGATGGCGAACGTCGTACCGCCGAGGCCGAGGGCGAAGCCCGCGGCGAGCAGCGCCGGGTACGAGCCCTTGGCCGGGATCAGCAGCAGTACGGGCACGATCGTCAGGGCGCTGACCAGGGGGAACAGCAGCCTGGCCCCGTAACGGTCGGTCAGCGCCCCGACGGGCACCCGGCCCAGGGAGCCGACCAGCACCGGCACGGCGACGAGCACGGACTGGGCGAACGAGCTCATGTGCAGCCGGTCGTCGAAGCTGCCCGCCAGGGGCGCGATCAGGTCCCAGGCCCAGAAGGTGAGCGTGAAACCGACCGTGACCAAGGCCAGGTTGCCCCAGGCCGCGGCGGACGGCCGGTCGGCGGCGTCGTGCTCGGGCATCGGCACTCCCAGCCCCGTCGCGCGGGCATAGGGCGGGCTGCCGGGCACGGCCCGTGGGCCCGCGGTGAGCAGCCGGCGCCGGGCCGGCCGTGCGGTGGTGCCCCTCATGATCGGCCGCCGGTCCGGCCCCCGCATCCGGGGACGCCCGCCGGCACGGGCGTCGGCGCGCGGGGCGGATACGGCGCCACGCCACGCTACTCGCGGGTAGGCTCGGCCGGTGCGCTCCACCGGCCGGCCCCGCCGCGGGGCCCCGGCCGGCCCGACGTCCCGCCCTCTGAAAAGAGTTGACCCGATGGCAGACAAGGACCTGACCGGCTACGAGCAGACCGCCTTCAGCCACGGCGGCGCCACGCACCGCGTGCTCCGCCGGGGCACCGGCCCGGCCGTGATCGTGATGGCGGAGATCCCGGGGATCACCCCCAAAGTGCTGGAGTTCGCCGAACGGGTGGCGGCCCTCGGCTGCACCGCCGTACTGCCCGTGCTCTTCGGGACGCCCGGCCGCGACCCGAATCCCGGTACCCGGGGCGCCTTGGCCACCGCGCTGTACGGTGCCTCGACCGTGCTGAAGGTGTGCGTCAGCCGGGAGTTCACCGTGCTGGCCACCGGCCGCAGCTCCCGGGTGGTGGACTGGCTGCGGGCACTGGCCGCGTACGAGCACGAGCGGTGCGGCGGGCCGGGGGTCGGGGCCGTCGGCATGTGCCTCACCGGCGGCTTCGCCCTGGCCATGGCCACGGACGACCGGCTCCTCGCCCCGGTGCTCTCGCAGCCCTCGCTCCCGCTGCCGGTCACCGCGGACCGCAGGCGGAGCATCGACATCAGCCCGGAGGACCTGGCCGTGGTGCGGGGGCGCTGCGAGCGCGAGGGGCTGAAGGTCATGGGGCTGCGGTTCAAGGGCGACAAGTTCGTG
The DNA here is from genome assembly GCF_055572195.1 of Streptomyces sp. NPDC030809. NCBI lineage: Bacteria > Bacillati > Actinomycetota > Actinomycetes > Kitasatosporales > Streptomycetaceae > Streptomyces > Streptomyces sp. NPDC030809. The sequence continues at coordinate 66,523 of NZ_JBVIDV010000018.1, read as the reverse complement.
CCCGCGGACCGCTTCGCCTTCCTGCGGCGGGAGCTGGGCGACGGCTTCGTCGCCGTGGAGCTCGACGACAGCGCCGCGAACCCGGCGGGCCGGATCTCCGCGCATTCGGTCCTGACCGAGCACCTGATCGACGAGCCGGGCCAGCCCACCCGGGACGCCCTGGAAGAGGTGCTGGAGCTGTTCCGGTCGCGCTTGCTGAAGGGCGACGGCTGACGGGCGGGGGCCGAGGGGGGCCACGGCTGACGGGCGGGGCCGACGGGGCGGCCGCCTCGGTGGCCGCGCGGTCGGCCTCGGTGATCTCCACCTCCCCCCGGAGCGGCGGCCGCAATGCCTCCCCTGCGCACGTGGCGGGCCACTCCCGCGCCACGTGCACCCGTACGGCCGATAGGCTGTCCGTCGTTCTGCTTCTGGAGAGGTACAGGTTTTCGTGGAGTTCCGGCTGCTCGGATCGGTGGCCGTGGCCACCGGGGCCGGGGACCTGCCGCTCGGTCCGGCGAAGCGGCGCAGTCTGCTCGCCGCCCTGCTGCTGCGGCCCAACCATCCCGTGTCGGTGGACCACCTCACCGCGGCCCTCTGGGACGAGGAGCCCCCCGCGCGCGCCCGCAGCGTGATCCAGGGGCACGTCTCCCGGCTGCGCGTCCTGCTGGATTCCGCGGAGGCCGGGGCGTACGGGGTGGAACTCGCCACCCAGGGGGCCACGTACACCCTGCGGATGCCCGACATGCTCCTCGACGCACACCGCTTCGACGAGATGGTCTCCCTGGCCCGCGGCCAGGGCTCGCCGGGGGATGCGGCCGCCATGTACGAGGAGGCGCTGGCGCTCTGGCAGGGCCCTGCGCTGACCGGGGTGCACCCCAGCCCCCCGCTCCAGGCGGCCGCACACGCCCTGGAGGAGCACCGGCTCGCCGCGGTCGAACAGCTCGCCCACTGCTACGGCCGGCTGGGCGAGCACGCCCGGGCGGCGGCGATCCTGCGGGCCGAGGCCGCCGCGCACCCGCTCAACGAGTCGCTGTCGGCCGCGCTCGTGTCGGCGCTGCGGCGGGCCGGCCGCCGCTCGGAGGCACTGGACTGGTTCCACCGCACCCGGCAGCTGCTCGCCGAGGAGCTGGGCGTGGATCCCGGGCCCGAGCTGGCCGGGGCCTACACGCTGGCGCTGCGGGGCCACGGCGGCCCCGACGAGGACGAGGAGGCCCCGGCCCCGCCGACTCCGGCGGCCGGGCCCGCGCCGTCGCCGCCCGCACCCCTCGCGCCCGGCCCGGCCCTGCTCGCGGCCGATCTGCTGCCGCGTGCGCCGCGCGGGTTCCACGGCCGCCGGGCCGAGCTCGCCGCCCTGTCCCGGGCCGCGTCCGGGGAGGCCCCGGTGTGCCTGGTCACCGGCCCGGCCGGGGTCGGCAAGAGCGCCCTGGTCGTGCACTGGGCGCACCACAACGACTCCCTCTTCCCCGACGGCCGCCTCCACACCGACCTGCGCGGTTTCAGCGACACCGGCGAGCCCTCGGCCATGGACGTGCTGCGGGAGTTCCTGCCGGCCCTGGGGGTGGCCCCGCGCCGGATGCCGGAGTCGGAGGCGGCGGCCGCCGCGCTGTTCCGCTCGCTGACCGCCGACCGCCGGCTGCTCGTCGTCCTGGACAACGCCCGCACCTCGGAGCAGGTGCGGCCGCTGCTGCCGAGCGGGCCGGGCTGCGTCACCGTGGTCACCAGCCGGCACCGGCTGCGCGGGCTCATCGCCTCGGACGCGGCCCGGCCGGTGCCCCTCGGGGTCCTGGGGCCCGAGGACAGCACGGCCCTGCTCGCCGCGGTGCTGGGGGCTGAGCGGGTGCAGGCCGAGCCGGCGGCGGCCCGCCGGCTGGCGGAGCTGTGCGACGGGCTGCCGCTGGCGCTGCGGGTCGCGGCCGCCCGGCTCGCGGACCAGCCGCACTGGACCCTGGCCGCCATGGCGGACGAGCTCTCGGACGCCAACCGCAGGCTCGCCCTGCTCGACGCCGAGGACACCGGGGTCCGGGCGGCGCTGGAGCTGTCGGTACGGCAGCTCCCGTCCGCGGCCGCGGAGTTGTTCGCCCAGCTCGGACGGCATCCGGGAACGCACGTGGACCGCGGCACGGCGGCGGCCCTGGCGGGCACCGGGGCGGCCTGCGCGGAGGCCGCCCTCGACCAGCTGGCCGCCGCGCACCTGCTGACGCAGAGCACGCCGTCCCGGTGGACCCTCCACGACCTGGCGCGGCTGTACGCGCGCGGGATGCCGGCGCGGCCGGGTGCGCTGGAGCGGGTGCTCGACCACTACAGCGCGGCCGGGCTCGCGGCCGCGGCGGCGGCCGAGCAGGACGGGGAGGCGTGTTTCGCCCCGCCCGCGGACTTTCACCCGCCGGCGCTGGTGCCGGAGTTCGCGGGCCGGGACCAGGCCATGGCCTGGTACGCGGCGGAGCGCGAGGACCTGGTGCTGGCCGCGGGCGCGGCGCAGGCGGCGGGCCTGCACGGCCGGACCTGGCGGGTGGTGCTGGTGATGTGGCCGCTGATGGTGTGGCGGGTACTCGACGGCTGGGCGCCGCTGCTGTACACCGCCCTGGCGGCGGCGCGTGCCGAGGGGGATGCGAACGCCGAGTCGCGGGTGCTGGCACTGCTGGGCTGGGTGCTGACCGAGGAGGGGCGGATCGCGGAGGCGCTGCCCCATCTGGAGGCCGCCCCCGCGCTGGCCGCCCGCTGCGGGGACCTGGGCGGCGAGGCCACCGCCCTGGTCAACCTCTCCCTGGCGCAGGCCGCCCTGGGCGATCTGGAACAGGCTGCGCGGGGCTGCGTAAGGGGGGCGGAGCTGGCGCGTGCGGCGGGGCTGGCGCACACCGAACGGCTGGCGCTGTACCACCTGTCGCGGCACCGGCTGGATGCCGGGCGGTGGCAGGAGGCGCTCGACACGGCGACGGCGGCCGCGGCGCTGCACCTGCCCGACCTGCCGTCCGCCCCGCGGGCGATGCTGCTCGCGGCGGCCGGGGAGGCGCTGATCGGGCTCGGCGAGCGGGCGGAGGGGATCCGCCGCCTGGACGAGGCGGCGCGGCAGGCCGAGGACTTCGGCTTCGACGAGGGCGCGGTGCAGGTGCTGGCCGCGCTGCTGCGGGTGGCCGCGTGCGAGGACTACCGGGAGCGGCACGCGGCGGCGCTGGTCCGGCTGTCCGACCGGTCGTGAGGGGGCGCCGACGGGCCCGGGCGCGGCGCGGTGTCCGTGGGCATCAGCGGAACGTCAGCGGTGCATGAACGCGACGCCAGCCCGGGTCGCGAGGGTGGTGGAGTCACGGGGACCAGCCCGTGCGGAACGCACCAGACACGGGGAGCCTCCTCATGCACAAGCACCGCATCCGTACCGCCGCCCTCGCGGCGTCCACCGCCGGCCTCGCCCTGGCGCTGACCGCCTGCGGGGGCGGCGCGGCGGCGGGCGGCGCGGACGGCCCGGCCGCCGGCAAGGGCGCGGGGAGCGGCGCGGTGGCGCAGGCGGGCGCCGGCGGGGACACCGCCGCCTCCGGGGGTGCTGCCGCTCCCGCTCCCGCCAAGGCGGCCGCCGCCTCCCGTTCCCACGCCGGTACGGCGGGCGCCTCGGGCACGGTCCGGCGGCCGGCGGGGGAAGCATCCGCCGGGGGTTCCGGACAGGTCCGCGCGTGTGCGGGGGACGAGCTCTCCTTCATGGTCGTGCACCGCCAGGCGGGGAAGCCGGGCGAGCACCTGCTCATCAGCGCGGAGAACGCCGACTCCCGGCCCTGCTGGGTGACCTCGTACCCGTCCGTCATGCTCGGGGACTCGGACCGGGTGCTGGGGCACTCGCGCCACGACGCGCCGGGCGGCGCCGCGCGGCTCACCCTGCGGCCCGGAGCCACGGTCTACGCGGCCGTGGCCCTGTTCCGCGACGGGGCCGGGACGCACACGGACGGGGGGCTGAGCATCGCGCTGCGCGACCGGACGGGCGACTCGGGTCCGGGCTACGAGCAGGACGTCTTCGATGCGAAGGGCCTGCCCTCGAAGTTCACCTGGGCCTCGGCCGACGTGACCTACTGGAACGCGCGCAAGCCGTACGACTTTCGCTAGGTTCCGCTTCGGCCGCCCCGGGGGGCCGGGTCGGGAGCACCGCTTCCCGCACCACCGCGGGCGCCCGCTGCGCTGACGAGCCGTGTCGTACCCCCCGGAGGGCGGGGTCCCGGGCCGATAGTGGGGAGCTGTGAGCAGGGAAGGCGAAGCGAAGCGGGGAGCGGGAGAGCCGGACGCGGCGGAGGGGGGTGCCTGGGCCGGGCAGGCCGGGGCCGAAGCCTTCGCCGCGGTCTCGGCGGCCACGGACTGGCTGCTCGGGTATCCGTTCGTGTTCGAGGCCCTGTCCTCCCGCCTCGGCGGTGCGGGCGGGGTCCTCGTCGACTACGGGTGCGGGCCGGGGCGCGTGGCGGACCGGGCGGCGCGGGTGACGGGGATGCGGGTGCTGGGCGCCGACACCTCTCCGCAGATGCTGGAGCTGGCGCGGCGGACGGCGACCGCGGTGGCCGGGTTCCACCTGGTCGAGGACGGGCGGGTGACGGGCCTGCCGGACGGCTCCGCGGACGCGGTGATGTGCAATCACGTGCTCGCCTCGGTGCCGGACGAGGGGGCGGTGCTGGCGGTGTTCACGGAGATCCGCCGGCTGCTGCGGCCGGGCGGCCCGGTCGTCCTGCTGACGACCGACCCGGCGTGCACGGGGCTGGAGTACGCCTCGCTCCGGGTGGGGACGGCGGGGGCGGTGTACCGGCCCGGCGAGGAGATGCCGGTGCAGCTGCGGCGCACGGACGGTTCCTGGCAGGAGGTCCGCAACCACGCGTGGCCGGTGGACGTGCTGCCGGCGCTGCTGGAGCGGTCCGGGTTCCGGGAGGTCGTGCAGCGGCGGCCCACGGTGGACGAGGCGCTCCTGCTCGCCGATCCGGAGCACGTGCGCAGCCGGGAGTGGACGGCGGAGCGGACCCGCCCCCCGCTGGTGGTCACCGCCGCGGTCGCGGCCTGACCTGCGGTACGGGGACACCCCCGCCGGGCCGCGCGGGCCGGGCGGGGGTGTGCCGCATCAGCGGGAGCCGCGCTCGGGCAGGTCCTGCTCGGCGGCCCGCAGCGGGGCGAAGCCGCGCTTCATGACCGAGGCGGAGGCCTTCTTGCCGCAGAACGCGGCCTCCAGGGTGCCGCCGAGGGCCGTGTTGGCCTGGCCGCGGTTGGAGGTGTTCGCCATGGCGCTGAGGCTGCGCTTGCCGTCGCGGGTGGTGAACGCGTAGGTGTAGAAGCCCTGGACGGTGCCCGTGTGCCCGAAGACCTGGGTGCCGCAGGTGAGGTCGTAGCGGCGCAGGCCCAGCCCGTAGAAGCGGGTGTTGGTGGCGTCGGTCGGGGTGACGGTGGTCATCGCCTCCAGGGTCTTCGCGGAGAGCAGCTTGCCGCGCAGGAGGGCCGACATGAAGGTGCTGAGGTCGGCCTCGTTGGAGATCATCGCGCCGGCGGACTGGCCCCAGGAGACCGTCTGCTCGGTGGAGTCGACGAGCGGCGCACCCTCCTCGTCCGGGTGCAGGTAGCCGCGGGCGTGCACGCCCTTGATGGCCGTGGCCGGGTGCACGTACGAGGTGTTCTTGAGCTTCAGCGGCTTGATGATGCGCTGGGTGTACTCCTTGGCCACGCGGTGGCCGGTCACCTTCTCGATGATCATGCCGACCACGACGAAGTTGGTGTTGGAGTACTTGTACGAGACGCCCGGCTCGGTGGTCCGCGGCTCCTTGAGGGAGAGGTCGACGAGCTCCTGGTAGGTGAAGACCTTGTTCCGCACGGCCTCGAAGCCGGGGACGGTCTGGGCGAACATCGCGTTGGTGTAGTCGGAGAGGCCGCTGCGGTGGGTCAGCAGGTGGCGCACCGTGATGCGGTCGTCCGGCAGCAGGCCCGGCAGGTAGGTGTTGACCGGGTCGTCCAGCCGGACCTTGCCCTCGTCGACCAGCTGGAGCAGCACCACGCTGGAGAAGGTCTTGGTGACGCTGCCGATCCGGAAGCGGGACTTGGGGTCCATGGCCGCACCCGTGGTCCGGTCCTGGACTCCCTCGCTGCGGAACTGGATGCCGTCCGGTCCCTTGAAGCGGGCCATGGCCCCCGGGGCGCCGGCGGCGAGGGTGTTGCGCAGCGCCTGCGAGATCCCCTCCAGGTCGGGCGCCGGTACGGCGGTACGGGCGGCGGCCGGCGCGGCGGGGGCGGCCGCGGGGGCGGCGTGGGCGGTCGCGGGCACGGCGGCGGCCACGGCCGCGAGCAGGGCGGCACCGGCGGTGAGGCGTCGGTCGATGGTCAGGCGCACGGGTCTCCTCAACAGTGTGGGCAAAGGCAGGGATTGGGGGCGGTTCGCGGTTGCGATGCCGCCCCGGGGGCCGAGCCTACGCAAGATCAGTGACAGGTGCGGTCAAGGACATCCGCCAAAAGAAAGGTTTCTGCCACTCTTTGGGCGGTTCCTCGCACCGTGCTGCGGCCCGGGCGGGACGGGCGGATCGGCCCGGCCGGCCCCCGGACGGGCCCCCGCCCCCGCCACGCGCGCGCCTGCGACCAGCCCGGACACGGCAGTTGCTGTCCGGGACAGCGGACGCCGTTGTGCCCGGAGGCGCCTCGCACAAGACTCGGCGACGGCCGCCGGGGGAGCGCCGTACCAGCCTCCCGCCGGGGCCCCCGGTCCGTCCCCTCGCTTTCAGGAGTGCCGTCATGCGCAATCGTTTCCGCTTCGCTCCCGTGGCCCTCGCGACGACCCTCGCGGCCGGTCTGCTCTCCGCGGCGGTCGGGCCGGCCCAGGCCGATCCGACGGCCGGGCAGGCGGCGGCCGCCCCCGCGGCGGTGCCCGCGTACTACCTGAAGTTCGACAAGAGCTCGGTGACCAACTCCCGGCTGTACCTCATGAAGAGCGTCGCGGGGCCCGACAAGGTGCTTGCGAGCTACAAGGCGGGCTCGGGGCAGTCCACGAACGCCTGCATCGTCGGCAAGGGCTGGCTGCCCAACGGCACGTACAACATCGAGTTCCACCGGACGAACTTCGACGGGATCATCAACGGCTACGTGATCAAGCTCTCCGACCACAAGTGTCACAACGGCACCAAGCGCACGGAGCTGTTCATCCACAGCGAGATGCGCCCCAACGGCACCCAGGGCACGATCGAGTCCGAGCGCTGGACCAACAGCAACCCGAACGACTACTACTCCAACGGCTGCATCAAGCTGAACCCCGGCAACATCAAGAACCTGTTCTCGAAGATCGGCGGCGTCGGCTGGGGCCGCGTGACCAAGCTCTACGTCTTCAGCTGACCCCGGAAACCGGCGCGCGCCGGCTCCGGCCCGGCGGCTACTGTCGTCCCATGACCGAGCTCCACGGAACCGCGATCGTGCTCCGTACGGCAGTGCCCGAGGACGTGCCCGCGCTGGCCGCCATCCGCGCCACGCCCGAGGTCCTGGCCCGGTGGCGCGGCGGACCGGACTTCGAGAAGGAGATCGCGGAGGACCTGGCGGACCCCGGACTCCACTTCCTGACCGTCCGGCAGGGCGACCGGATCATCGGGGGGATCCAGTGGCACGCCGAGGAGGAGCCGGACTACCGGCACGCCGGGATCGACTTGTTCCTCGATCCCGGCGTGCACGGCCGCGGGCTGGGCACCGATGCCGTGCTCACCCTCGCCCGGCACCTCGTGGACGAGGTGGGCCACCACCGCCTGGTGATCGACCCGGCCGCCGACAACGCCGCGGCCATCCGCTGCTACGAGAAGGCGGGCTTCCGGCCCGTGGGCATCATGCGCCGCTACGAGCGGGGCGCGGACGGCACCTGGCACGACGGGCTGCTGATGGACCTGCTGGCCGACGAGCTGCCCCGCTGAGTGCGGGGCGGCTCGCCGGCCGTCGGTGCGGACCCCTGGCGCCGGGCCAGCCGGACCCGGGTGCCGGGGTGCCCGGTCAGCCGGTGAAGCCGGCCGTCAGCCCGGTGAACTGCCAGTCGCTCTGGGCGATGCCCGAGCAGGTCTCCTGGAGGCCGCCGCCGGGGCAGCCGCGGTCCCGGTTGACGGACCAGAACGCCAGCCGGGCGAGGTGGTGGGAGTTGGCCCAGTTGCGGATGTCGGTCCAGTTCTGGACGGTCGTCGTCTCCTGGGTGTCGCTGATCCCGTTCATGCCCGAGATGCCGATGTGGGCGTAGGCCGTGGCGTCGTCCCAGCCGAAGACGGACTTCAGCTTGGCCTTCAGCCCCTCGGTCGCGGAGACCGTGGCGGCGTACATGTCCGTCGAGGCGTTCCCGAAGTCGAACGGCATGATCGTGAAGACGTCGATGCCGGCGTCCTGCGCCTTGGCCTGCTCGATCAGGCGGTTGCCCCAGCTGGTCGGGCCGGTGGTGCCGGTGCCGAAGGTCAGGATGGTGCGGAGCCCCGGGTTGTTCTGCTTGACGATCTTCAAGGCGCCGAGGATCCGGTCCTGGACGGCCGCGTTCTCGAACTCGTCCGTGTTCTCGATGTCCACGTCGACGGCCTTGAGCCCGTACGCATCGATGACCTGCTGGTAGGCGGCGGCGAGCGCCTGGGCCGAGGAGCAGTTGGGGCCGAGCTTGTTGCCCTGCCAGCCGCCGATCGACGGGACGATGTCCCCGCCGGCGGCCCGGATCGCGTTGATGGTGCTCTGGTCGGCGCCGCCGGTGAGCGGGCGCTGGCCGTCCCAGGCCGGGTTGCAGCCGCCGGAGGAGAGGATGAACGCCATGGTGAACCACTTCACCCCGGTGGCGTTCATGACGGTGGTGGGGCTGGGCGGGTTGCCCCAGCCGAGGTAGAAGTAGGGCGCGGCCTGCTTGAAGCCGGTCGGGGTGCCCGTGGGGTCGGTGGTGACGGTGACGGCGCCGGAGGCGGGCGAGGTGTTGCCCGCGGCGTCGCGGGCGCGGACGGTGAAGGTGTACGCGGTGTTCGCGCTCAGGCCGGTGACGGTCGCACCGGGGGTGGCGGAGCTCGCGACCCTGGCGGTGCCCCGGTAGACGTCGTAGCCGGTGACGCCCACGTTGTCGGTGGCCGCGTTCCAGTTCAGGGAGACGCTGGAGGAGGTCTTCCCGGTGCTCGTGAGGCCGGTGGGGGCGGTGGGCGCCTGGGTGTCGGCACCTCCGCCGGGGCCGTCGAGGCTGATGTCGTCGGCGTGGTAAGTGCCCTGGCCGTACCAGCCGTTGACGTAAACCTGGGCGCTGGTCTGGGAGGCGCCGGTGGTGAAGGAGACGGTCAGCTTGGACCAGGTGGTGGCGGAGGGGGTCCAGGTGGAGGCGCCGCCGGTGACGCCGAGGTACACGTAGTTGCCGCGGACCCACCCCGACAGGGAGTACGTCGTGTTGGGCTGGACCGCGACGGTCTGGGTGCACTTGGCGTGGTCGGAGGCGGTGGCCGCGCCGGCGAGCGCCTTGGTCCCGCCGTGCACGGGCGAGCCGACGACCGAGCCCAGGCCGCCGCTGCACGACCAGCCGGACAGGGAACCGGTCTCGAAGTCCCCGTTGGAGAGCAGGTTGGCGCCGAACGCCGGGCCGGGGACGCTCAGTACGGCGGCGGCGCCGAGCACGGTGGAGCCGAGCACGGAGACGAGTCGGGTCCGGGCGCGGCTGCGGGTGCGGGCACGGGTGCGGCTGTGCAAGGCAGTACCTCCTGGGGACGGGGACGCGGCGTGGCGACAGGACGGTGCCGGCGGCTCGGGAGCCGCCGCCGTGAGGGGTGCGCCGGGGTTCCGGACCCGGGTGGCGGGAGGCCGGGGTGGCGGGAGGCCGGGGTGGGGGACGGAGCGGGAGGACGGGCCGGAGGGCGGCGGGGCGGTGACTGCCGCGTCGCCGGGAATCTAGACCTCCGAATCCAGCGCAGTCAACAGGTCTGGACCAATAAAGTGCTGATCGTAAGGTTTCCTAACTCCCCTGTTGACAGAGGGGTTTGAGATTCGGGACGCTGGCGGGTGCGCCCGCGCGCGCAGCCTTCCCGGCGCGCCGGAGCAGCCCGGGAACCCCGCGCGCGACGCGGCACTCTCACTGTCCGGAGGCAGGGCCGACGGCGGAGGTGGCGTGATGCGCGGTGCACGGAGGGACGGCCGGGGGCGGGGGTACGCGGGACGCGCGGCCCTGCTCGCGCTGGCGGTGCTGACCGCCCTCCCGGGGACCGCGAGCGCGGGGCCCGCCCCGCAGCCGCTGCCGGAGGGGGCGCGGGTGCCGGCGCGCCCCGGTGAGCGGGTCGCGCTCCGGGCGCCCGGCCACCTGCCGGGGCTGAACGGGCAGTGGGTGGTCTCCCCCGCCTTCACCGGGCACGGGACCCTGCGGATGGACGATCCGGTGCTCACTGCGGTGGCCACGGTGTCCTGCACGGCCCGGCCCGGCTCGTACCCGGTGGAGATCACCCTGCCGGACGGCCCGGCCGACGGGGTCAAGGGCAGCCGCTGGGTCACCGTCGTGGTCGCGGACATCGGCGCGGCGGAACGCGCCGCCTGTCCGGCGAAGGCGGCGGCGCTGCCGCCGGAGCGCGTGGAGGAGCACTGGCCGGCCGCCGACTCCTGGCCGCAGACCCCCTGGGACGTACGCACGTTCCGGCCGGGGCAGCGGGTGACCGCCACGGCCATGGCGGAGGGCTACGACCAGGCCCTCGACTCGCCGGGGTTCGAGGGCCGGCCCGTCCTGCGCGGGGAGAAGGCGGCGGTGACCGCCACCGCCACCGTCCGCTGCGATGCCGCACCGGGGCTGTACGAGGTCCGGCGGGCGGACCGGGAGGGGGTGTGGGCCCGCTACCGGGTGGCCCCGGCCGACGCGGCCGAGCGCCGCACGTGCGCGGCCAGCACCCCGCCCGCGCCGGAGCCGGGACGGCCGTGGCCCACGGGCGGACTCCTCCTCGGCTGCGGCGCCGCCGCCCTGGCCGCCGCCGCAGCGGGGTATGCGTACCGACGCCGACGCCGGCCCACGGCCGCGAGCTGACGCCCACGCCTTCCCGCCCACCGACGGACCGCGGCCCCGGCCTGCGCACCCGGCGGGTGCCCGGTCAGACCGCCACCCGGTCCACGGCCGGCAGGAACTGGTCGTAGAAGGCCGTCTTGAGCGCGAGGGCCTGCTCCTCCAGCTCCCGGAAGGAGTCGGACGACCCCTCGCGGGCCAGGAGTTCGGTGACCCGGGCGGCCAGCCGGTCGGAGTGGGTGCCGGAGAGCACGGAGACCGCGGCCAGCGGGGTGGCCTTGGCGTCGTGGACGTGGTGCGGGTGGTAGAAGCGCGAGCGGTTCCCGCCGTCTCCGGTGAACAGCGGCTCCATCCGCTCCCACAGCCGCCCGTACTCCACGGACACCAGCACCTCCCCCCAGAACCGCAGGATCGTCAGGATCCGCAGGTCGGAGTCGGGGTGCCCGCCCGCATCGGCGATGAAGGCGAGGGCGTCGCCGATGGCCCGCCGGGTCTCGGCGGTGGGCCGGGAGGCCACCACGGCCTCCCGGGAGACTCCCAGCAGGCGCAGGTCCGCGGTCATGTCCTCGCGGTGCGAGGGCGTGCGCCCCAGGACGTCCGGGTACTCCTCGCGCAGGATGACCCGGGCGATCCGCAGCCCCTCCTCGTCCTGCAGCAGATCGATCGCGAGGTCGTAGCAGGGGGTGAACGCCAGGGAGACGAAACGGCGTTGGAGCAGAACGGCGGTGAAGTCCTCCTCCGGCAGGAGCGAGACGTTCGCCAGCACCGGATGCCGGCGGAACCGCTCGATCAGCCCGTCTTCGAATGCGTCCAGTTCGTGCATGGCCTTACCCTTCCGATCTGTTCTCCAGGGCTTCGGGACTGATGCCCGCGACCGAAGCCCGCCAGTCCCGCAGGTCCACGTCCGCGCCGATGCTCCACAGCGTGTCCAGCTCCCCCTGGATTCCCCGGCCCATCACGCTGCCGCTGCCCTCGACCTCCGTCTGAGTGGATTCGATGGCCAGCTGGCCGTGCAGGAAGGAGCTCACGAAGTAGCGCTCGTCCGCCTTGTAGACGGCGATGGACGGCAGGGAGCTGTACACCCGCACCTGCAGGTGCGCCCGGCCTTCTGCGTCGACCTCCCCGTACAGCTCGGCGAGGCCGGCCAGGCAGCGCTCGACGCTCTGCCGTACGTTCTCCTCGAAGGCCACGTCCCGGACCCTGCTCAGGGCCGCGTCCCGCTGCCCCGCCACGGAGGACCGCGGGTGGAGCAGCATCACGCGCACCGGCACCCGCTCGGCGAGCGCCTTCGCGAGCGCCCGCCGGATGCGGCGCAGGTTGGGGATCCAGGTCTGCAGGATGACGATCTCCGCCGCGGCCCGCTCCGCGAGCCGGTTGAACTCGGCGTCGGGGAACTCCTCGTGGACGCGCACCACTCCCCCGTAGTGCGCCTCCCGGAGCCTGCGGGCGGTGGACTCGATGTCGAGCTTGGACAGCTGCGCCTGCATGGTGTCGTCCATCCGGACCAGCTGGGCCTGGACGTCGTCGAGGCGCTTGAGCCGGTCGACCTCCATCAGCAGGAACACCGTGACGGTACTGAGGATCAGCAGGGTGACCTTGGGCAGGGCACCGCCCGGCGCCAGCGCGTCCAGCCACCCGAAGAGGTCGGCGATGAGCACCACGACACCGGAAGCGGCCATGACCGCGAGCGCGATCCGCTCCGCCCAATAGCGAAATTCGCCACCCATGCCCACTCCCGCCCCAGGACCCCCGCCGACATCGGCGACGACCGTACACCGCGGCCGCGCGGGCGGACGGAGATTTCCGGCCGCCCGTCCGGAGCGCGGGCACCCCGCACCCCTGCGGGCCCGCGGGCGGCGGACCGGCACGAGAGGTGAGATAACGGAAGGGCCCGGACGAAGCCCTCACCCGACCGATCGGAGCGCTCATGGCGGCAGGCTGGGACCCGCGTCCCGCGACCGAGACGGACGGCGGCGAATGGCTGCCCGCCCTCGACATCCCCGCTCCCGGACCGCAGCGCCGGTGGACCGTGCTCCTGCGGTGGCTGCTCCTGATCCCGCAGTACCTGGTGCTGGTCGTGCTCGGCATCGCGGCCTTCTTCGGCACGGTCGGCGCCTGGTGCGCGGCCCTGGTCCTGGGCCGGGTGCCGGATCCGCTCGCCCGGTTCCTCGGCGGCTTCCTGGCGTACCAGACGCGCGTGGAGGCGAGTTCCCTGCTGCTGGTGGACCGGTATCCGCCGTTCGCCTTCTCGGCGCCGGACCACCCCGTGCAGATCGAGCTGCGCCCCGGTCCGCTGAACCGCCTGGCGGTGCTCTTCCGGCTGGTCCTGATGATTCCGGCGGCGATCATCACGAACCTGCTGCAGTACGGCTGGATGACGCTCAGCTGGGTGTTCTGGCTGATCACGCTGGTGCTCGGGCGGCTACCGGAGCCCATCTTCGGCGCGGTGGCCGCCTGCGAGCGGTTCCGGATGCGCTTCGGGGCGTACGCGATGATGCTCACCTCCGCCTACCCGAAGCGGCTGTTCGGCGACGGGCCTGCGGAGGCGGGAGCGGGGGCGGACGCGTACGGGGGCCCGGGCGGGTACGGGACGCCGGGCGGGTACGGGACGCCTGCCGCTCACGGGACTCCGGGCACGCATGCGGCACAGGGGCGGCCCTCGGCCACCCGCCCGCTGCTGCTCGACACCGGGTCCAAGGTGCTGATCGTGGTCTTCCTCGTCCTCGGTCTCGCCGCCCACGCCGTCACCCCGGCCACGACCCCGGACCGGGACGACGAGGACCGCTCACAGGGGGCCGGGAGCGCCGTGGTGCTCCTCGTCACCGACCGCTCCCCCGTGCGGAGTTGAACGGCCCGGCAGCGCGCGCAGCACGGCGCACAGGGCGTCGACGGCCCGCGGGAAGCCGTGTTCGGAGGCGGCCGCGAAACCGATGAGCAGCCCCTCGGACCTGGCCGGATCCGGCCGGTGGCGGAGCTCGGTGAGCCCGCGCAGGGCGATGCCGCGGGCGGCGCACTCGGCCAGGATCCGTTCCTCGCGGGGGCCGCCGGCCGGCAGCGTGACGAGGGTGTGCAGCCCGGCCGGGACCCCGTGCGGGGTCAGCCCGGGGAATTCCGCGAGCCGCTCCAGGAGCAGTTCGCGGCGGCGCCGGTAGCGCAGGCGGGCCGCGCGGACGTGCCGTTCGTAGGCGTGGGTGCGGATGAGGTCGGCGAGGACGAGCTGCCCGATGGTCTCGGTGTAGAGGTCGGCCTCCTCCTTCGCGCGCAGCACCGGTTCCACCAGCGCGGCCGGCAGCGCCATCCAGGCCAGCCGCACGGCGGGCCCGAGGGTCTTGGAGGTGGTGCCGCAGTAGACGACGTGGTCGGGCGCCAGCCCCTGAAGTGCGGCCACGGGCCGCCGGTCGTAGCGGAACTCGCCGTCGTAGTCGTCCTCCACGATCAGCCCGCCGGTGCTGCGGGCCCAGGCGCACAGGGCCTGGCGGCGGTCCGGGTGGAGGGGCACGCCGGTGGGGTAGTGGTGCGAGGGCGTGACGACGACCGCCCCGGCCCGGGCGGGGAGGTCCGCCACCCGGGCGCCGTCGGCGTCCACGGGCAGCGGGAGCACGTCGAGTCCGGCCCGTCGGACGACCGCGCGGTAGAGGTCGTGCCCGGGCTCCTCCATCGCCGCTGCGGTGGCCCCGCGGTCCGCCAGGACCCGGCTCAGCAGGCCCACCGACTGGTAGAAGCCCGTGGTGACGAGGAGGTGCGCCGGGGTGGTGCGCACCCCGCGGGTGCGGCCGAGGTGGTCGGCGAGCGCCTCGCGCAGGGCGGGGTGGCCGCGCGGGTCGCCCGCGCCGAAGGTGTGGGGCGGGGCCTGCCCGAGGACGCGGCGGGCGGCCCTCAGCCAGGCCCGGGCCGGGAAGGCGCCGACGTCCGGGAGCCCGGGCCGCAGGTCGTGGCGGACGGCGGGCGGGCCGGAGTCCGCCGCGGCGGGGGCGGGTCCGGAGGGGGCCGGTGCGGAGGGGGCCGGCGCGCCGGGGCGGGCCGGTGCGACGCGGGTGCCCGAGCCGGGCCGGATGACGAGGTGCCCCTCCTCCGCCAGCTGGTCGTAGGCGGCGGTCACCGTGCCGCGGGAGAAACCGAGTTCCGCGGCCAGGGCGCGGCTGGACGGGAGCGGGCTGCCGGGGGCGAGGCGCCCCGAGCGGACGGCCTCCCGCAGCGCGTCCTCCAGCCGGGCGCGGCGCCCGGCTGGCCCGGCACCGAGGTCGAGGTGCAGATCGGAGCCGGCGGGGGCGGAACCGGACCAGTTTTTCGGCACGGAAGTGGATCTTACGCGTGGTCCGGTGGCCGCCTAGGTTCGCCTTCGCGGGGCCGGCGCCGAGACCGGCCGCCGCATCCCGACCCACCGCGTCTTCGGAAAGGCCGATCGGAACCGTGACCGTCATCGCGCATCTCAGTGACCTCCACCTCGACGGCGGGCAGCGCAGCACCGACCGCACCCGCGCCGTCATGGACTACCTGGAGGCCCTCCCCCACGACCTCGCCGCCGTGCTGGTGACCGGCGACATCGCCGACCACGGCCTGCCGGAGGAGTACGAGCAGGCCCGCGAACTCCTGCACTCCCGGCACCCGGTGCTGGTCTGCCCGGGCAACCACGACGACCGGGCCGCCTTCCGCCGCCACCTGCTCGGCGAGGAGCCCTCCGCCGCGCCCGTGAACCGGGTCCACCGGGCGCCCGGCCTCACCCTCGCCCTGTGCGACTCCTCGGTGCCGGGCAAGGACGAAGGCCTGCTGGAGGACGTCACCCTGGCCTGGCTGGAGGACGTACTCGCCGGCACGCGGGAGGGCGAGCACGTCCTCGTGGGCTTCCACCACCCGCCGGTCCCGCTGCACGTCCCGTACGTGGACGGCATCCGGCAGGGCGGAGAGGAGCGGCTCGCGGAACTGGTGGCCCGCCACCCCCGGGTCGCCGCGCTGGTCTGCGGGCACGCGCACACCGCGGCCGCCACCGCCTTCGCCGGGCGGCCGCTGCTGGTGGCACCGGGGGTGGTCTCCACCCTGCGGCTCCCGTGGGAGCGGTACGCCCACCCCGCGGACCACGTCCACCTCGACCAGCCGCCGGCGGTGGCCTTCCACGTGCTGGACCCGGCCGGCCGGGTGACGACGCACTACCGCAACGTCCTGGTGTGAGTCCCGGACGGGCCGTCAGGGCGTCTGCCGGACGGCCGCCGCGACCTCCAGCACGGCCCGCACCTCCTCCGCGATGGCCGTCTCGTTCCGCTCGAACTCGGGGCCGGTCAGCTCCGCGGGATCGGCCGGCAGGCCGGTGAGCACGGGGGTGTGGAGGTGGCCGCCGGGGAGTGCGGGGGCGAGTTCGAGGCGGAGCCGGTTCGAGCGGTAGGCGACCTCGTTGGAGAGGTAGCCGCCTCCGCCGCCCGCGACGGCACGCGAGCCCGGAGTGGGCCCGTCGGCCCGGTCCACCGGCTCGGTCCCGCCCGCGGGGATCTCGGTCACGTCCGGGTTGAGCAGGACGGGGTACGGGGTCTGCACCGCGGCCGTGACCGCGTCCGCGGGCAGGGTGGTGCGGATGAACTCGGCCCCGGGACCCATGCCGGGGGCCGTCACGGGCCGGTTGCGGGTGCCGCCGGACAGGGTTCCGGTGTTGTCCGGGTAGGGGTCGGCGGACCGGGAGCGGCCGGCCCACTCCTCCAGGGTGAAGAGGCCGGGGTAGCCCTGGCTGACGGTGGTGACGAGGTCCGCGGAGCGCGGACCGCCGGCCATCCGCGGGGCGAAGGCGCGCTCGACGATCCCGCGGTCGAAGTCCCCGTAGCGCACGGGCAGGACGACGGCCCGTATTTCCGCGCGGGTGCCGTCGGCGAGGGTCACGCGGCGGCCGTTGAGGCGGAGGGCGGCGGACCCGGACGGATTGGCGCGGCGCAGCTCGGTGTCCAGGCCGAAGGGGTCGAAGCCGCTGATGAACACGCGCCGGACGCCCGGGGAGCCGGTGAAGGAGTTGTCCGAAAGTCCGCGGGAGGCGTCCTCGAACCGGGTCCGCAGGGCGGTCCGGTCCACCTCGAACCCGGGCTCCCAGCGGTCGAGTTGCACGGTCATCGCCAGGCGGGTCCAGTACAGGGGCCGGTCGTCCCCGGCCGGGAGGGTGCCGGCCGGCCGGCGGCCCTGCGCCCGGTGTACGGCGGACCACCACAGGGCCTCGCCCCAGGCCTCGGCGGTCGCGGCCGCCTCCCGGGCGGTGCGGGCGCTGCACAGGGCGGTGGGGAAGCGGCGGACGAAGTCGCCGAGCCCGGAGCGGTCGACGAGGGCGGTGGTGCGCGGGTCGCCGAGGCGGGCCTGCTCCCGGTCGGGGGCGGGCGCGGCCTGGGTGCGGCAGGCGGGGCCCTCGGCGGCCGCGGGGGCGGGTGCCGCGGCGGCGGGAGTGGAGGCGGCGGCGAGGGGAAGGACGGAGGCGAGGAGGGCTGCGGCCGATGCCGCGCGCCGTAAGAGCATCATGCGATGTGACATTACACAGCGGCTGGATGCGGAGGGCCCCGCCGTGTCCGTTTCCCGCCGTCCGCCCGCCCGGTGAGGGGCCGACCGGAGGCGGCGGCCCCCCACCGTGCGCCCTGCCCGCGGCCTCGTCCCGCACTACCGCGCCGAGGTGCGCGGGCGGTGCCGGGACCGGGGCGGGCTCAGCCGGGCGCGACGTACCCGCCGGGGCGGAGGGCGAAGGCTTGGATGCGCGTCGGCCTGGCGTACGGGAGCCTGGCCGGGAGCCGGTCCACGAGGCGGCAGGCGATGTCGCGCCGCTGCACTCCACCGCCGCGGTCGGCCCGACCGGACCGCCGCCGGGCGACCGGCCGGGGCCGCTGCCGCCCGGCGCCGATATCGGCTTGTCCCGGCGGCCGGGCGCTGAAAAGGTGCCCCGCGTGGCTGAATTCATTTCGTATGACGGGACGTTGCTCGCCCATCGCGCCTTCGGAGCAGGTCCCCCTCTGATCTGCCTGCCCGGCGGCCCCATGCGCGACTCCGCGTACCTGGGTGAACTGGGCGGGCTGTCCGCGCACCGCCGGCTGCTCCTGCTGGACCTGCGCGGCACCGGGCGCTCCGCGCCGCCCGCGGACCCCGGCACCTACCGCTGCGACCGGCAGGTGGCGGACGTGGAGGCGCTGCGGGTGCACCTGGGCCTGGAGCGGATCGACCTGCTCGCGCACTCGGCCGCCACCAACCTGGCGGTGCTGTACGCGGCCCGCCACCCGGAGCGGGTCGGCCGGCTGGTCCTGGTGACCCCGAGCCCGCAGGTGCTCGGCATCGGCATCGCGCCCGAAGAGCGGCTGGAGGCGGCGCGGCTGCGGGCCGGGGAGCCCTGGTTCGGGGCGGCGTACGCCGCGCTGGAGGAACTCGTGGCCGGCCGGCCCGCGCCGGGCGGGCGCGAGGCCTTGGCCCCCTTCTTCCACGGCCGCTGGGACGCGGCCGCCCGGGCGCTGGAGTCCGCCGACGCGGAGCAGAAGAACGCGGACGCGGCCGCCGCCTTCGGGGCCGAGGGGGCCTACGATCCGCCGGCCACCCGGGCGGCCCTGGCCGGGCTGGACGCCCCCGTGCTGGTGCTCGCGGGGGAGCTGGACCTCAACTCGCCGCCGGCGGCCGTGGCCGAGCTGGCCGCCGCGTTCCCGAAGGCCGTGCTGCAGGTGCAGCCCGGGGCGGGGCACTACCCGTGGCTCGACGACGCCGCCCGCTTCACGGCGGCGGTCCGGGAGTTCGCGGCCTGACCGGCCGCACCTGCCGGATCCGGCCGGGCGGGCGGGGTCCGGCGGGGTCCGGCGAAATCCGGCGGGACCCGTTGAACCGGAGGGCTCCGCGGCCCGTGTGAAACGCGGAGCACGCCGACGGACGGAGAAGGTGACATGGCCGGACTGTGGTCCCGCGCCCGGCGCAGCGCGGGCGACGAGCTGCTGATCAGGTCCCTGTACGAGGAACACGGCAACGCCCTGCTGGCCTACGCGACCCGGCTGACCGGGGATCGCGGTGCCGCGGAGGACGTCGTACAGGAGACCCTGATCCGCGCCTGGCGGCATCCGGAGGTGATGGTGAACGGAAAGGGCTCGGTCCGCGGCTGGCTGCTGACGGTGGCGCGCAACCTCGTCACCGACCGGTACCGCGCGAAGGCGGCCCGGCCGCCCGAGGTTGCCGGCTCCCCGGCGCATCCGCCCGCGGAACCGGACCATGCGGACGGGGTGGTGGACAGCATGGCCGTGCTGGGGGCGCTCGGCCGCCTCTCGCCGGACCACCGGGACGTGCTGGTGCAGCTGTATTTCCGCCAGCGCAGCGTCGCCGAGGCGGCGGAGGCACTCGGCATACCGGCGGGCACGGTCAAGTCCCGTTCCCATTACGCGCTCAAGGCGCTGCGCGAGGCGTTCGCGCACGACGGCGACGGACCCGGCAGGGGCGGCAGGCCCACCGGGCTGCAGGAGGTGGCGGCATGACCCGGCAGCAGCACGAAGAGGAGCTGCTCGGCCCGTACGTGCTCGGGGTGCTCGACGGTCCGGAGGTACGGCGGCTGGAGGATCACCTGGCGGAATGCGAGCGGTGCGCACGGGAGCTGGCGGGTCTGCGGGAGATGGAAGCGGCGCTGGGCGAGGTGCCGGAGGAGGCCCTGTTGGAGGGGCCGCCGCCGGATGGCGAACTGCTGCTGCGGCGGACCCTGCGCAGGGCGCGGGCGGAACGGGCCGCCGGGCTGCGGCGCACCCGGGCGGTGGCCGGTATGGCCGCCGCGGCCGCGCTGGCCGGGGTGTTCTGGCTGGGCACGCAGGCCGGGGACGGCACGGAGGTGGTGTCGGCGCCGCCGGCACCGACACCTCCCGCCTCCACGGCGCCGCCCGGCGCCCGGGTGGCCTCGGCTGCCGACCCCGCCAGCGGGGCGCGGATGACCGTCCGCCTGACCCCGGCCGCGCAGTGGGTGCGGCTGCACGCGGCGGTCACCGGGCTGCCGCCCGGGGAGCGGTGCCGGCTCGTGGTCGTGGCGCAGGACGGGAGCCGGACCATCGCGGGGAGCTGGGTGGTGGGCCGGGCGCCGGACGGCGGGGGCAAGGAGGCGGCCGTGGACGGTTCGGCGGCCGTGGCCCCGTCCGAGGTCCGGCAGGTGCTCGTCGAGAACGAGGCGGGGCGGAGGTTCGTGGCGGTGCCCGTCTGAGAATTTCCCCGGATCCGTTGAACTCCCCCGCCCGGGGCGTCGTGTCTCCAGTGACCGTCGAAAGCGAAGGAAAACGGCGTACCACCGGATGAGCGGAGTGACCATGATGAACTGGCGCAAGATAGGACTGGCCGGGGCGAGTGCGGCCCTGCTCCTGGGGGCGAGTGCCTGCGGTGGTGCGGACTCGGCCCGCACGGCGAACGCCGCCGCGGAGGCCAAGGCCCCCGCGGCGGCCGGATCGGCGGGCGCGGGAGCAGGAGCCGCGGACTCCTCCGGGGGCGGGAAGGACGACGGGTACGGGAACGGGGACGCCTACGGGTCGGGGTCCGGCTCCGCGGGCGGCTACGGCTCCGGCTCGGCGGCCGGCGGCGGGGCCGCCCCCGCCGCCAAGGGCCCGGTGTCCGCCCGCCGGGACCCCGCCCTCGGCACGCTCGTGACCGACTCCGCCGGCTTCACCCTGTACCGGTTCGACAAGGACAGCGCCAAGCCGCCCGCCTCCGCCTGCGCGGGTGCCTGCGCCGAGGCCTGGCCTCCGGTGCCGGCGGGCGCCGCGGCGGGCACCGGCATCGACCCCGCCCGCCTCGGCTCGCTGACCCGTGCGGACGGCACCCGGCAGCTCACCGTGGCCGGGTGGCCCGTCTACCGGTACGCGAAGGACACCGCGCCCGGGCAGACCCGCGGCCAGGGGGTGGGCGGCACCTGGTTCGCCGTCACTCCCGAGGGGCGGAAGGCCGGGCGGCCCGCCGGTCCGCCGCCCGCCCTGTCCCTGCAGCGCGACCCCCGGCTCGGCGAGATCGTGCGCGACGGGAAGGGCCGTACGCTCTACCGCTTCACCGCGGACTCGGCCTGGCCGATGCGCTCCCGGTGCACCGGCGCCTGCCTGGAGACCTGGAAGCCGGCCGGGACGGACGCGCTCAAGGCGGGCGGGGCCGTCCGGGGCATCGACCCGAAGAAGACCGGCTCCTTCACCCGCCCCGACGGCACCGTCCAGCTGACGCTGGACTGCTGGCCGCTCTACTGGTACACGGGCGACAAGGCCCCCGGCGACACCAACGGGCAGGGCATCGGCGGCAAGTGGTTCGCGGTCACCGCCGAGGGCAAGCTCGCGAAATAGCCGGGCGGGCCGCAGGGTCGGGCGGGGGGCGGATCCGGACACGGCCGTTCACCCGCCGGCCGGAAGAAGTTTCCTACCGACCGGTAGACAGGGGGCTGGATCTTGCCGATTCTGAGCGTGTACACGCCAATCCCACTCCCCGCAAGGAGCGCCCCCACATGCGCAGCACCGGCACCCGCACGGTCTCCCGCACCCGCACCCTCGGCACCGCCGCGGGCGCGGCCGCGGCCGCCGCCGCCCTCATGCTGGCCCCCGCCGCCCCGGCCCAGGCGGCCCCGGCCGCGGCCCCGGCGGCCGTCACCGCCTCCGCCCCGGGCGGCAACGCGGCCATCCTCGGCGTCGACTACGCGACCTGGAAGCGGGACGTGGCCGCCGTCATCGGCCAGGCCCGCCCGTACGTGGAGCAGCGCATCGGCCAGGGGCCCGCCGGCGAGAAGCCCGCGATCGTCCTCGACATCGACAACTCCTCGCTGGAGACGGACTTCCACTGGTTCTGGACCTTCCCCACCCCCGCGATCTCCGAGGTCCGCGACCTGACCCGGTACGCGAACGAGCGGGGCGTGGCGGTCTTCTTCGTCACGGCCCGTCCGGGCATCGTGCACTCCCTCACGGAGCGGAACCTCAAGTCGGTCGGCTACCCGGTCTCGGGGCTCTACGTACGGGACCTCCCGGACCTGTTCCACGAGGTCAGCACGTACAAGACGGCCAAGCGGGCCGAGATCGAGGCCCGGGGCTACACGATCATCGCCAACATCGGGAACAAGGAGAGCGACCTCGTGGGCGGCCACGCCGAGCGCACCTTCAAGCTGCCGGACTACGACGGCAAGCTGTCCTGACCGCACCCCGCGGCCCGGGCCCCGTGCGGGCCCGGCCCGCGGGCACCCGTGCCGGGGGCCGGGCGGTCAGCCGCCCTTGTGGGCGCCGGCGCCGTCCCCGCCCTGCCGGCCGGATCCGGCCACGCCGACGCGATCCTTGCGGCCGCGGGGGACGGCCCGCTGCTTCTCCAGGAGGTGTTCGTACACCTCGAAGTCGACCGATTGCCATTGGCCCATGTCGCCATGGGTGGCCCGGAACTGGGCCGGAGTCGGACTCGTCACTGTTCTCACCTCTGCCATTCATTCTCCGGCCGTACCTCTCGGACCGCCGGAACGGGTTCTGTGATCCACCATGCAGCTCCCGGCGACCCGGCCGCATGGGGAGCGGACCCTTTCCCGGTCCCGGTCCGCGGGGCGGGCGCGTGCGGGCCGGCGGGGGCGGGGAACTGCGGGAGCGGGGCGAGGGCCGCCAGGGCCTCGGTCAGGACCCCTGCTCCGAGCGGGGTGCGGAGCCGTCCGCGGTGGACGTGGGGTTCACCCGGCCGGCGCAGCAGCACCAGTCCTGCGTGTTCCCCGCCGCCCGTCAGCGCCTGCCGCACGTCCTGCACCCCGACACCCGCCGGCAGGGTCCCCGGGGCCCCGGCGCGGTCGAGGAGGTCCGCGTGCAGGGCCTCGTCCGCCTCCGGCAGCAGGCCGGCCAGCCGCGCGGCGCGTGCGGCCGCGCGCAGCCCGAGGGCCAGCGCCTCTCCGTAGGGCACGGGTACGGGTGCCAGGGCGTGGACGGCGCGGGCCACGGCCGCCCCGTAGTGCAGGGCCGCCGCCGGACCCTGCCCGAGGGGGTCGTACTGCACGAGCCCGGCCCTCGCCTGGACGCAGAGGGTGACGAAGCGGGCCAGGGTGGCGGGGTCGTACCGGCCGTCCGTCCGCAGCCGCGCCGCGACCTGGGCGGCGGAGCCCGGCACCACGGCCAGCACGTCGCGCACGAGCACGCTCAGCCCCGCCCGCACGGCGCGCGCCGGGAGGGTCTCCAGGAATTCGAGCTCGGCCCGGACCAGGGCGGGCGCCGCGCCGGTCGCGGCGAGGGCGGTGTCGGCCATGGCCCGCAGGGTGGTGGGCAGGCGCACCACGGGCGGCCGGGTCCCGTCGGCGCGGCGGAGCCGCCCGGCAGCGGCGAGGACGCGGGTGCCGCCGAGCGCGACGACCAGGGCCCCGTCCGGCACCCGGGCCGCGCCGGCCGGTCCCGGCCACAGCAGGGCGGTGGGGGCGGCGGCGCCGAGCCGGCGCAGGACGCCGGACGCGTGCGCACGGGGCAGCCCGGGGCCGGTGACCAGGACGATCAGCTCCGGGGCGAACGCACGGACGAGGTCGGCGAGTTCACCGTGGTGAGCGGCGCCGTGGCGGATCTGTACGGGGAAGTGCAGCGGGCCGGCCACGAGGTGCCGGTCGATGCGGATGCCGGCGCGCGCGGCGCCCGGGTTCTCGGACATGCCGTCACGGTCCCCGGGAGGCCGCCCCGGGGGCATGAGCCCGTGTTCCCCTGCGGGCCCGGTTCCCGGCCCGGCCGGGGCCGGGCGGGCGGCCGGGAGCCGGTTGGGAGGTCAGGCCCATGTGCCCGGGATGCGGGGGTTCCTACGTTGGTGGTCCGAAGTCCCCCAGCGGGGCTCGGAACCGCAAGTCCGACAGGAAACCCGAAATGAGGAACCCACCATGAACGCGAAGATCTTTCGAACCGCTCCGGCTGCCGCTCTGGTGACCGCGGGCCTGCTGGTGGCCGGTCCGGTCGCGGCGGCCTCCGCCGCTCCGCAGCACTCGGCCGCCGCCGTGTCGGCCCCGCAGCTGGCGCACGCCGGCAAGTACGGGCCGTACTCCAGCTCCTCTTCCTGCCAGTCGGCCGGGAAGAAGGGCAAGGACCAGGGCAAGTGGCACAAGTACTACTGCAAGCAGGAGCACGGCAAGTGGTACCTCTACACCTCCTGACGACGGTCCCCGCGACCGCCGCCCGCCGGTGGCCCAGCCCCTGCCGCTGAAGTGCGGCCCCCTCCATGACGGCCGGGCCCGGGAGTCCTCTCCCGGGCCCGGCCCCTTCGTGCGCGTCCCCGCCCCGGCCGGTCGGCGCGTACGGATGTCCCCGCCCCGGCCGTCGGCGCGTACGGCGTCCCGCCCGGCGGTCAGGCGGGGAAGGCCCCTTCGGCCAGCAGCCGGGCCGCCGTCTCCCGCATCTCGATCTTGCGGATCTTCCCGGTGACGGTCATCGGGAACTCGCCCACGACGTGCACGTACCGGGGGATCTTGAAGTGCGCGAGCCGGCCCGTGCAGAACTCCCGGACCGCGGCGGCCGTGAGCGGCTCGGCGCCCTCGCGCATGCGCACCCAGGCCATCAGCTCCTCGCCGTACTTGGCGTCGGGGACCCCGATGACCTGGACGTCGAGCACGTCCGGGTGGGTGTGCAGGAACTCCTCGATCTCCCGCGGGTACAGGTTCTCCCCGCCGCGGATGACCATGTCCTTGATGCGGCCCGTGATGCTCAGGTATCCGTCCCCGTCCATCACCGCGAGGTCCCCGGTGTGCATCCAGCGGGCGGAGTCCACGGCCTCGGCCGTCTTCTCCGGCTCCCCCCAGTAGCCGAGCATCACCGCATAGCCGCGGGTGCAGAGCTCGCCGGGGGTGCCGCGGGGCACGGTCCGCCCGGTGTCCGGGTCCACGACCTTGATCTCCAGGTGCGGGCCGACCCGGCCGACGGTGGCGACCCGGCGTTCGACCGAGTCGTCGGCGCGGGTCTGCGTGGAG
This sequence comes from Streptomyces sp. NPDC030809, assembly GCF_055572195.1. Lineage (NCBI taxonomy): Bacteria > Bacillati > Actinomycetota > Actinomycetes > Kitasatosporales > Streptomycetaceae > Streptomyces > Streptomyces sp. NPDC030809. The sequence goes on along the minus strand of NZ_JBVIDV010000018.1, from coordinate 41,726 downwards.
ACCGGGGAGGTCTCGGTCATGCCGTAGCAGATGGCGACTTCGGTCATGCCCATGCGGTCGATGACCTCCTTCATCACCTCCACCGGGCAGGGCGAGCCCGCCATGATGCCGGTGCGCAGGCTGCCGAGGTCGTAGCCGTCGAAGCCGGGTTCGGCGAGTTCGGCGATGAACATGGTCGGCACCCCGTAGAGCGAGGTGCAGGCCTCCGCCTCCACGGCGGCGAGGGTGGCGGCCGGCTCGAAGGAGGGGGCCGGGATGACCATGGCGGCCCCGTGGCTGGTGCACGCCAGGTTCCCCATGACCATGCCGAAGCAGTGGTAGAAGGGCACGGGGATGCAGACCCGGTCCCGCTCCGTGTAGTGGCACAGCTCGCCCACGAAGAAGCCGTTGTTGAGGATGTTGTGGTGCGAGAGGGTCGCGCCCTTGGGGAAGCCGGTGGTCCCCGAGGTGTACTGGATGTTGACGGGATCGTCGGGGCTCAGGGCGGCCTGGGCCTCGGCGAGCCGGGCGGGGTCGGCGGCCCGGCCGCTGTCCAGCAGGCCCTGCCAGCGCTCGCCGCCGAGCAGGACGACGTGCTCCAGGCCGGGGCAGCGGGGCCGCACCTCCTCGATCATGGCGGCGTAGTCGGAGCTCTTGAACCGCTCGGCGGCGGCGAGCAGCCGGATGCCCGACTGGCCCAGTACGTATTCCAGTTCGTGGGAGCGGTAGGCCGGGTTGACGGTGACGAGGATCGCGCCGATCTTCGCGGTGGCGTACTGGAGCAGGGTCCACTCGGCCTGGTTGGGGGCCCAGATGCCGACCCGGTCGCCCTGGGCGATGCCGAGGCCGAGGAGTCCGAGGGCGAGGGCGTCCACGTCGGAGGCGAACTCCGCGTACGTCCAGCGGCGTCCGGTGGCGAGCTCGACGAGCGCGTCCCGGTCCGGGAAGGCCCGTACGGTCCGATCGAGGTTCTCGCCGATCGTTTCGCCGAGCAGCGGCACGTCGCTCGTGCCCGAGGCGTAGGACGAGGACGGCGGGTGGGGCGCGGGTGCCGTGTGCGACGTCTTCGGCGGGACGGCCACGTGGGTCCTCCTGGGGTCGTCGGGCGTGCGGGCCCGGCAGGACGGGAGCCCTTCATGATCCCCGCTCGGACCGGCCCGGACCAGCCCCCGGCCGGGGCGCGCCCTCCGCCGTCACCGCCTCCGCTCGCGCGCCCGGTCCAGGGCCTCGTCCAGGGTGGTGGCCGCCATGATGAGCGACAAATGGGTGAACGCCTGCGGAAAGTTGCCCAGTTGCTCCCCGCTGGGGCCGATCTCCTCGGAGAACAGCCCGACGTGGTTGGCGTAGGTGAGCATCTTCTCGAAGGAGAAGCGGGCCTGCCGGACCCGCCCGGCCCGGGCCAGCGCGTCCACGTGCAGGAAGGTGCACAGGCTGAACGTGCCCTCCGCTCCGCGCAGTCCGTCCGGCGAGGCCTTGGGGTCGTAGCGGAACACGAGGCTGTCCTCGACGAGTTCGCGGTCGATGGCGTCGAGGGTGCTGAGCCAGACCGGGTCGGTGGGGCCGAGCATCCCCACCCGGGGGATCAGCAGCAGCGAGGCGTCGAGGACGTCGCCGCCGTAGTGCTGCACGAAGGCCCCGCGCTGCACGTTCCAGCCGCGCCGCATCACCTGTTCGAAGATCGCGTCGCGGGCTTCCCGCCAGCTGTCGGGCGGCGCCGGGCGCCCGAACTCGGCGGCGAGCCGCAGCCCGCGGTCGAACGCCACCCAGGACATCACGCGGCTGTACGTGAACTCCTTGGGACCGCCGCGGGTCTCCCAGATGCCCTCGTCGGGCCGGTCCCACGCCTCCGTCAGCCAGTCCAGCATCGAGGCGACGGCCTGCCAGCCGGCGTAGGTCGGCTGGGCGTCCCGGCCCTCGCCCTGCGCGAGGGCGTAGAGGGCCTCCCCGTAGATGTCCAACTGCACCTGGTCCGCCGCCGCGTTGCCGACCCGTACGGGGTACGAGCCGCGGTACCCCTCGAAGTGCTCCAGCACCTCCTCGGGCAGCCGCGGGTCCCCGTCCACCCGGTACATGATCTGGAGGGGCTGCACCGCGCCGCCCTTGGCCGTGCCCCGCTCGGTCACCCGGTCGGTGAGCCACTGGGTGAAGGCCGTGGCCTCCGCCACGAAGCCCAGGTCGAGCAGGGCCCGTACGGACAGCGAGCCGTCGCGGATCCACGTGTAGCGGTAGTCCCAGTTGCGCTCGCCGCCGACGAGTTCGGGCAGGCCCAGGGTGGCGGCCGCGATGGGGGCGCCGGAGGGCAGGTAGGTGAGGAGTTTGAGGGTGATGGCGGAGCGGTGCACCATGTCGGGCCAGCGGCCGCGGTAGCGGGTGCTGCTCATCCAGTCCTGCCAGTAGTCGACCGTCGCCCACAGTTCGGCCTCGATGGCCGCGGCGTCCACCGGTCCCGGGGCCGCCGCGTCGGGCGCGTCCGCGGTGAACGCCGCCCCGGCCTGCTCCCCCCGGTTCAGGACGATCTCCCCCCGTACGTCCGCCTCGCCCTCGCATTCCATGGGGATGTCGGACTGGAGGAAGCCGGAGCTGCCCGCCGCCCGGAACTCGGCGGTGCGCCCGTCGATCCGCACGGTGTGCCGGTCGCGCCCGAAGCCGAAGCGGGGCCGGCACTCCAGGACGAAGCGCACCGTGCCGCGCGTGCAGCGCACCACGCGCATGAGGGTGTGCCGGGTGGCGCGCCGGGCCGTGCGGTCGGGGGGCATCCAGTCGAGCAGCTCCCCCACCCCGTCCGGGGACATGAAGCGGGTCACCAGGACCGCCGTGTCGGGGTAGTACAGCTGCTTGACGGTGACCCCCGGCCCGTCCATGGCCAGCCGGAACCAGCCGCCGCGGTCGTGGTCCAGGAGCGCGGAGAAGATCCCCGGGGAGTCGAAGCGCGGGGCCGCGAACCAGTCCACCACGCCCCGGTCCGAGATCAGGGCCGCCGTCTGCAGGTCTCCCACCAGGCCGTGGTCCGCGATGGGCGGGTAGCGCTCCATGGGTCCACTATCGGGCAGGGGCCGCACCCCGGCGATCCGGCATGTCCGGGCTCAGGCGTGTTTGCGCAGGTGGGCGGTGACCTGCGCGCCCACGGCCGGGGGCAGCGGGCCTTCGGGGACCTCGAAGCCGAGTTCGCGGGCGAGCAGGGCGGCCCGCAGGTCGAAGGCGGCCTCGGTGAGGTGGGCGAGGGTGTCGACGGCCGCGTGCGTACGGCGCCGCCCGCGCAGGAACAGCCCGGCCGCGAACAGGAGGAAGGGCCACCACAGCAGCCCCGGCAGCACGCACAGCAGGGCCCAGCCGGCGAGGGTGACGGCGGCGTCGAGTTCGGTGCGCGCCGCGCGCAGGGTGTTCTGCTCGGGCTCCGCCATCACCAGCCACAGGCGCGGCCAGGCGAAGCCGAGGTCGAGCCGGTACCAGGCCCAGATGCGTGCGTCGACGGCGGCCAGCCGGTCACCGGCCCAGGTGGGGCGGGTCGGAGGACCGAGGGCGACCGCGTTGCGCCGGGCGGCGAGGGCGTCGATCCGGGCCCGGTCCTGCGGCGAGGGCCGCCGGGCCGCGGGGGCGGGGGCCTGCCGGACTGCGGCGGGTGCGGCGGCGTCCGGCCCTCCGGGCTCTTGCGCTCCGGCGGGTGCGGCGGCGTCCGGCCCTCCGGCGGGCGCGGCGGGCTCCTGCGCTGCGGCCAGCGCGGTGCGGTAGCGGGAGTCCAGCTCCTGCCAGCGGGCGGCGCGGCCCGCGGTGCGGCGGGCCGCGAGTCCCCGCAGGGCAGCGGGCCAGGGCTCGAACCACAGCCGGGCGAGGACCGCGGCGGCCCCGCGCGCGGCCAGCCCGGAGGCGGCCGAGAGCACGGGCAGGACGGCCACGAGCAGCACCCACGGCGAGCGGCGGCGGCCGCCGAAGGGTCCGTCGGCGTCCAGCAGGGCGGTCAGCCGGCCGAGGTCGGCCCAGTGGGCGTGCCCCAGCCGGTACGCGGCCACCGTGCCGGCGACGAAGAGCAGCCCGGGCAGCACCACGCCGGCCACCCAGCGGTCGGCGTAACGGCGGCCCAGCTCGGCGAGCATGGTGTTCACGGCGCTCCGCTCCTCCCCCGGCCGGTTGCCGGCATGTGGTCAGGCGAACCTGAGCGGGCGGCCGTGGAGCGAGCACACCGGCAGGTCCTCGCCCGGTGCGGGCTGCTCCGCGCGGCGGCAGGTTCCGGCCGGGCACCGGTAGCCGCCCAGGGGGACATGGCCGGGCATGCCGCCGGGCAGCGCGACCAGGCCGGGCTGCTCCCCGGGTGCCGGGACCGCGCGGGCCGTCCAGGACTCGAGGAGCCGCAGCAGCCCCAGTGCTTCGAGCCGTGCTTCGACGGGCTCCCCGCGGCGCGCGGCCTCCGCGGCCTGCTCCAGCGCGGGCCCGTCGCCGGTGCTCTCGGCGACCGCCCGCAGCCGGGGAAGTTCCCGGCACAGGGTGCTCAGCAGCTCCGCCGTGTCCACAATCCGCCTCCTCCGCGGTGGAGTTGATGGATCATCATGTCATGTGAAGGGCGAGGCGGGGTGACGGGGGCGGGGATGGCGGAGAAGAGCGGCTGGGCCGAGGCGGACCGGCTCTCGGCCGCCCTGGACGAACGGCTGGAGGCCTTCTGGACCGGCGGCGACCGGGAAGCCGTCCTGGCGCCCGACGCCGTGGCGGAGGCGACGGCGCTGCGGCTGCTGGTCCTGCGCTCCCCGGATCCGGCCGCCGCACCGGCCGCGGCCGACGGCCCCCGCGAGGGGGTGTACCTGCTGGACCTGGCCCCGCTGTACCGGGTGGCCTGCCTGCACTTCGCCCGCTGCCTGGTGCTGGGAACCGGGAACGAAAGCGCGCAGGAGGACGTGCAGTTGACCCTCGCGCTCTTCTCGTTCGTGGGGCGCTTCGCCCCGGGGGAGGTACCGGAGCAGCTCCGCGAGGCGGTGGCCGGGGTGGACCTCCCCGCCCCGTACGACGTACCCGGCCTGGTGGCCGAGGGCCTTGAGCTGACCGCACGCTGGACGGGTACCGGGGACGGCGAGGCGCTGGAGGAGTCGGCCCGGCTGTGGCGCGAGGTGCTGAGCGTGCTGCCCGAGGGCCACCCGGCCGTCCCGATGATGCTGTCCAACCTGTCGTTCGCGCTGCGCAGCCGGTTCACCCTGCTCGGCGACGGCGACGATCTGGAGGAGGCCGCGGAGCTGGGCCGGGCGGCCGTACGGCTGGCCCCGCCGGAGGATCCCGAGCGGGCGCTGTACCTGGCCAACCTCGCGGGCACGCTCTCCGCGCGGTACGGGAGGCGCCGGATCCGGGCCGACCTCGACGAGGCGGTGGCGGCCGGCCGGGAGTCCGTGCGGGTCGCGCCTGAGCCGCAGGCCCTGTTCCATGCCAACGCGGGACTGGCCCTGCTGCTGCGCCACGAGCAGGACGCCGGCCCGGCCGATCTGACGGAGGCCGTGGAGGCGCTGCGGCTCGCCGTCTCCGCGGCCGCGCCCGACGATCCGCAGCGGGCCTTCTACCTGTCCACGCTGGGACTCGCCCTCGACCGGCGGTTCACGCGTTCCGGGGACCCGGCGGACCTCGACGGGGCGGTGGACGCGGCGATCCGGGCGGTGGTGGCCTGCCCGCCGGGGCACCCGGCCCGGCCCGGGTACCAGGCCACCCTCAGCGGGGTGCTCCGGTCCAAGGCCGAGCGGTCCGGGACGGCCGCCGACCTGGACGCGGCGGTGGATGCCGCGCGCCGGGCCCTGGCGGCGGCCCCCGCCGGCGCCCCGCAGCGCTCCCTGCTGCTGTGCTCCCTGGGCGATGCGCTGCGGCTGCGCTTCGACCGCCGGGAGGACCGGGCGGATCTGGACGAGGCGGTGGGACTGTTCCGGCAGGACCTGGACGAGAGCGCGGACCTCGGGACGTCCGGGACGACGGCGTACAAGCTCGGCCACGCCCTGCTGACGCGCCTGCGCCACACGGCGGACCCCGCGGACGCCGACGCGGCCGTGGCCGCGGCCCGGCTCTGCGTGGAGTCCTCCGGCGGCGGAGGCCCCGACCGCGGGATGCCGCTGAGCCTGCTCGGGGAAGCGCTGGACGCCCGGCACCTGCGGTCCGGGGCCGCGGCCGACAACGACGCGGCGGTGGAGGCCCTGACCGAGGCCTGCGCCTTGCTCGCGGACTACCACCCGGCCGCCCTGGCGAAGTGCCGGTCCGAGCTCGCCCACGCGCTCTCCCACCGGTTCGACCGGACGGGCTCCCCGGCCGATCTCGACGCGGCGGTCGAGGCCTGCCGGGAGGCGCTCCGGCTGGGTCCGGACTCCCCGGAGCGCGTCGTGGACGAATCGCACCTCGGCGGGCTCCTGATGCAGCGCTTCCACCGCACCCGGGACCCCCGCGCGCTCGCGGAGGCCCTCGACCGGCACCGGCGGGCCGCCCGGTCCCTCGCGGGAAACCATCCGCAAAGGGCCGGCCAGGTGCACTTCAACCTGGGCGTGGCCCTCCAGTCCGCGTACGAGCAGTCGGGCGACCTCGCCGTGCTGGACGAGGCGGTGCAGCGCCTGGAGGAGGCGGTGCGCAGCGACCGGCCGGCCGGGCCCGCCGACGCGATGGGCCTGTCCCACCTGGGCGCCGTCCTGCGCAGGCGGGGTGAGCGGCTCGGCCGCCCGGAGGACCTGGACCGTGCGGTCGGGCTGAGCCGGCAGGCGGTGGCCGTCCTGCCCGCCGACCACCCGCACCACGCCGTGTACCTGTCCAACCTGAGCACCGCCCTGCTCAGCCGCTACGTCCGCTCCGGCGGGCAGCAGGACGTGGAGGAGGCCGTCCGGACGAGCCGTCAAGCCGTGGCGCGTACCCCGCCGGGCGCGGGGTACGAGCTCGCCGTCCACCAGGCGAACCTCGGCCTGGCCCTGCGCCGGCGGTACGAGCTGTCGGGTGCGCGGGCCGACCTGGACGGGGCGGTGGCGGCGGAGCGGGCCGCGGTGCGGGCGCTGCCGGCCGGGCACCTGGACACCTCCCTGTACCAGGGGAACCTCGGCATCGCGCTGCTCAACCTGTACGAGCGCTCCCGCGGGACCGCCGCACTGGACGAGGCGATCGAGGCGGGGCGGGCGGCCGTCGGGGCCGTGCCGCAGGGGCATCCGCTGCGGCCCGGGCACCTGTCGAACCTGTCCCTGGCCCTGCTCGCCCGCTACCGCGCCGGCCGTGAGCGGGCCGACCGGGACGAGGCGGTGGCCTGCCTGCGCCAGGCCCTGGACGCACTCCCGCCGGGCCATCCGTCGCGGGGCGTGTGCCTGGCCAACCTGTCCCGCGCCCTGTTCGACGGGTTCTCCCTGGCGTACGACCCGGCGGCCGGCGCCGGCCCGTTCCGGCGCCGTGCCTCGGACCCGGCCGTGGAGGAGGCGCTGAAGCACGCCCGGGAGGCGGTGCGGCTGACTCCGGCGGAGGACGTGAACCGGAGCATGCACCTGTCCCAGCTCGCCTCGGTGCTGTTCGTCCGCGCCGTGATGCGGAGGAACCCCTTCGGCATCAGGAAGGCGTACGCCCTGTTCCGGGAGGCCGTGGGGAACGCCACCGCTCCCGCCCGGGTCAGGTTCCAGGCGGCGCGCAGGTGGGCCGCCGCGGCCACCGCGGCGGAGGATTGGCCGCAGGCGCTGGCGGCCCATCGGGCGGCGGTCGCGGAACTGCCGCTGCTGGCCTGGCACGGGCTGGACCGGGCGGACCGGCTCGACGCCCTGGGCCCGTCCGCAGGTCTGGCCGGGCAGGCCGCGGCCGCCGCCCTGAACGCGGGGCGTCCGGAGGAGGCCCTGCAGCTGCTGGAGCAGGGCCGCGGTGTGCTGCTGGCCCAGGCGCTGGAGGCCCGCGACGACATGACCCGGCTGCGGGAGCTGGCACCCCGCCTCGCCGACCGGTTCCGGGAGGTCCGCGCCCTGCTGGACGCCGAGGAGGGTGCGGGCGCCCCGGCGCCCGTGGCGTCCGGCACCGAGGCCGCAGGTCCCGGACCGGTCGGGGAGCGGCAGGCGGCGGACCTGCGGCGGGAGCTGGCGCGCGAGATGGACGATCTGGTGGCCCGGGCGCGGGAGCTGCCGGGGCTCGGTGACTTCCTGCGGCTGCCCTCCCCCGAGCGGCTGCGGGCCGCGGCGGCGCACGGCCCCGTGGTGGTGGTGAACACCAGCGAACTGCGGTGCGACGCGCTGATCGTGACCCGGGAGGGCCTGCGCCCGGTCCCGCTGCCGGACCTGCGGCTGACCGGGCCGGGCGGGGTGGCGGAGCGGGCCGGGGAACTGCTCGCCGCGCTGGCCGCGGCCGGCCGGTCGGCGGCGGACGCCTGGCGGGCCCAGCGGATCCTGCTGCGCACCCTGGCCTGGCTGTGGGACGCGGTGGCCGGGCCGGTGGTGGCCGAGTTGGAGTCCGGCGCGGGCCCGGCGCCGGAGGGCGCCGGGCCGCCGCGGCTGTGGTGGTGCCCCACCGGCCTGCTCTCGCTGCTGCCGCTGCACGCGGCCGGGCACTACGGGCCGGGCCCGGGTGCATCCCGAGGAGCCCCTGCGCAGCCCCCGCGCACCCTGCCGGACCGGTACGTCTGCTCGTACACGACCACCTTGCGGGCCCTGGCGGCGCAGTCGGAACCGGAGGGCGCGGCGGCCGGACGGGCGGCGGGTCCGGGGGCGGCCGGCCCGGGCGCAGCCGGTGGCGGCCGCGGCCGGCTGCTCGCGGTGGACGCGTCCCACGCACCGGGGCTGCCCGCACTGCCGCACGCGCGGACGGAGGCCCGCAGGGTGGCGGACCGGGTGCCGGGGGCCACCCTGCTGGCCGGGGCGGACGCCTCCCGCGGGGCGCTCCTGGAGGGCCTGCCCGCCCACGGTTTCCTGCACTTCTCGGGTCACGGCAGCCAGGACCCCGCCGACACGGCAGGCGGGGCGCTGTTCTGCCACGACCACGACAGCGCCGGTCCGCTGACGGCCGCGGACATCGCCCGGCTGCGGCTGTCGGGGGCGCAGCTGGCGTTCCTGTCGGCGTGTGAGACCGCGCGCGGCGCGGCCGGGCTTCCCGACGAGGCGGTGCACCTGGCCGGGGCCCTGCAACTGGCCGGGTTCGCCCATGTGGTGGCCGCGCAGTGGGTGGTGGGCGACGCGAACGCGCTGCGGGCGGTGGAGGAGTTCTACGCCGGGCTGGCCGCGCCGGAGTCCGCCGCGGGGCCCGCGGGCCTCGACGCGGGCCGGTCCGCGCGCGCCCTGCACGCGGCGGTGCAGCGGCTGCGGGAGCTGGACGGGGACCCGCTGTGGTGGGCCGCGTACGTGCACACCGGGCCCTGAGCGCAGGACCCGGGCACGGGCCGGGGGTTCAGTCGAGGTCGAGGTAGTAGACGCCGGCGGAGGCGTCGGCGAAGAGGGTGAACTGGACGCGCGGCTGCTCGCCGGGACCGTCGTGCCGGTCCTCGTCGCCCTCGGGCCCCTCGGGATCCACCTCCACCGGCTCGGCGTCCACGAGGACGTACTCGCCGTAGCCCTCGAAGTCCCCGGGGCTGTCCGCGACGCCGATGTGGATCGGGGTCTCGTCGGGGAGCCCGGCCAGCGCCTGGCGCAGCCTGCCCGCCGTCCACACCTGCGGCTCATGCTCGAACGTGTCTGCCATGCGCCGAATGTAGAGGCCGCGGGGAGCGGCCCGGCGCCGCCGCGCCGGGGGCGCGGAACGGGAGTGCGAGCGTGCTCCGAATGGCCGGGAGGCCGGTCCGGAATGACAAATTCCACTCTGGCAGAATGACGCGCTCCGATGGCGGAGAGCCGGAAGTGAGCAAAGGAGCCACGGCGTTGAGTGTCACCATTCCAGGACAAATAGACATAGCGGGGCCGGTGGGCAAACTGCTCCACCGCCGTCCGCTCAAGAACACGACCGTGATGCAGTCGTTCGGCATCGACCCGGTCACGGGCGAGGTCTACGTGGCCCAGGTGGTGCAGGGCGGCCTGACCCTCTCCGGCGAGTCCGGGCCGCTGACCGGCACCGAGCGGGCGACGAACGGGGACCTGTGCGTGACCCGGCTCGACGGCTCGGGCGCCATCACCGGCCACATGTACCTGCGCGGCTTCGGTCACGGCGTGTCCATCGGCGTCGAGAACCGGGGCGGAACCCCGTACCTGTGGACCGAGACCGACGCCAAGCCGAACAAGGAGAACGACGGCTACGGCACGGCGGTCACCAGCTTCGCCTTCCGCACCGGCACCGTCCTCGACCACGGCTCCCCGCTGCTCTCCCCGCAGCACACGCCGGTGGCCGGCGCGACGAACGTGACCTGCACGGTGGACCCGACCACCAACCGGCTCGTGGTCCGCTTCCTCTCCGGCACGATGCAGTACGAGTCGTACGACCTCGCCAAGGCGGCCGCGGGGGTCTGGGAGCCGATCGCGCGCCTCACCCAGCCCGACCCGCACGGGGTGTTCCAGGGATACGCCTCGCTGGGCGGGGTGCTCTACATGCTGGCCGGCGAGGCCATCAGCGCCGCCAACCCGGACAATCCTGCGCCGGGCAACACGTACCTCACGGCGGTGGACTGGGCCACCGGCGAGGTGCTGGACCAGCAGCGCGTCCTGGCGGCTCCCGGACTGGAGTACCGGGAGCCGGAGGGCATGGCCGTGTCCGTGCGGGGCGGGGTCCCGCACCTGCACTTCGGTTTCGCCTGTGAGGACCCGAGCCCGCGCACCGCCACCATCCTCTCCCTGTCGGGCGCCCCCGAGACCGACGGCGTGAAGGTGCTGACCGACTGGCAGACCATCGCGCTCGCCGCCGGGGTCACCGCCGACCAGAACCCCCCGAAGGGCCGGCTCATCAGCCTCGGCGGCACGACCACCCTCCAGCTCAGCGGCGGGGTCAAGGGCACCTTCGACGCCGATGCCGTGATCGGCACCCTGCCGGACGCCCTGACCCCGAGCATGGTCGTGCGGGCGAGCGTCCCCCGGAACAACGTCGGCGGGTTCGTCGCCGCCCGGGTCGAGGCCGACACCAATCGCGAACTGCGGCTGTACGGCGGCCGCAGCACCAACGCCATCACGTGGGCGCAGCTGGACTGCTTCAGCGCGGTGTGGCGCTGACGCCGGCCGGTCCGGCCGCCCGTCCCCCGTTCCCCTTCCTCCTCCCGCTTCCGTCAAGGAGACGTCCGAACATGTCGCAGAACCGCCGCAGCATCCTCGGTGCCGCCTTCGCCCTGCCCGCCGCCCTGACCGTGGGCACCGTCGCGGCCGCCGCACCCGCGGCCGCCGCGGGCGGGGTCGAGGCCGGAGAGTGGGCCGACCTGCTCCTGGAGCCCGGCATCACCGCGCAGGCCGGGGCCACCCCGCAGGTCCGCATCGTCACCGTCGCCGGCACCACGTACCTCCAGGCCCGGGGTGCGGTGACGTGCTCCCTCGCCACCGACGCCAAGATCGCCACCCTGCCGGGCGGCCTCAAGCCCACCGGCTACATCCGGGCCGTGGCCCCGCGCAACAACAGCCAGGGCATCAACTCCTGCCGTTTCGAGGTCAACCCCGCGGGCGCCGTGTCCATCTACGGGGCCAACGCCGGCAACACGATCGGCTGGGTGCAGTTCGACTCGGTGCAGACCGTCTGGCGCTGAGGCGCGGCGCCGGCCGGGCCGTCACTCCGGCCGGGCCGGCGCTGTCACCCGGATCTTGGACTGGCCGTGGTCCAGGAGCTCCCAGTCGTCCATGAAGCGGGCTTCGAGCCCGTGCTTGGCGGCGAGGTCCAGGAGGGTCTGCGTGCGGTAGTAGAAGTCCTCGCGCAGCACCTGGTGCTCGGCCCCCTCGGTGCGGTCGAAGGTGAAGTCGAAGAAGCCTCCGGGGGCGAGGATCCGGCCGACGTGCGCGAGGCATTCGTCGATGATCCCGATCGGCGAGTGGGAGAACACGCTGTGGGCGTGCACCACGTCGAAGTGCGCGTCGGGCAGGAAGTCCAGCGTGAGGTCCTTGGTGAGGGTCAGGTGCGGCAGCTTGGCCTGCAGCTCCTGCCGGGTCAGGGTGTCCTTGGCGGAGATGAGGATGTCCGGCGAGATGTCGATCCCGTAGTAGTGGCCGGTCTCCAGGTGCTCGATGAAGCGCCAGCCCGCCCGGAGGTTGCCGCAGCCTATGTCCAGCATGGTGTGCCGGGGGCTCAGCCCGTGCCCGAGGAGGTAGTCGAACTGCATCTTGCCGAGGGCCAGCCAGCGGTCGTGGGTCCGGCTGCCGACGGCCGCCTCGGGGTTGCGGGCGGCGTCGGAGGCCATGACGGCGCGGTAGTAGCCGACGTGGTCGGGGTGCTTGACGCGCAGCCAGGTGTCGCGGGCCGCCCGGCGGACGTACGGGGCGATGCGGCGGGGGTTGCGCACTGCGTAGCGGACCTTGTGGGTCAGCGTGGTGCGGTTGGCGACGAGGTTCTTCTTGCCGGCCATGCGGAGTTCCTCCGGAGGGGTCTGGCGGTGTGCGGTGGTGCCGTGCGGCGGCCGCGGCGCCCGGGCGGGCGCGCGGCCGGCGGGAGCGGGAGCGGGCTCAGACGAAACGGGTGCGGCGGCGCAGGAGTACGGCCGTCAGCGCGACGAGGGCCAGCGCGAGCACGAGGTACACGAGGGTGTCGATCTGCTGGAAGGTCCAGTAGTCGGAGCTCGGGTACACCTTGTGCACCCGGCCCACGTACCCCTTCTCGGCCATGCAGCGGCGCAGCTCCTCGCCGGAGAAGAGGCAGTTCTCCAGGGGGTGCTGCCCGCCGTCGGGGGTGAGGTAGCGGTAGCCCGCCGACCAGGCGCTGCCGATCAGCCGCTTGGGGGTGGTGCCGGGGGTGATCCGGTCCACGGGGGACACGAAGTCCCGGCGGAAGAAGGTCAGTACGGCCGCGGTGGCGAGGACCGCGCCGAGGGTGATCCCCATCGCGGGCAGGGTACGGCGTACCAGCAGGCCGGTCGCGGTGCCCGCGGCCAGGGCGAACAGGGCGGCGGCGACGGCCGCGGGGCCGGTGGAGTTGAGGATGTACGGGTCGTGCCAGTAGACGCCGTTCAGCATGTTGGCGACGGGCTGCCACCACCAGAGCGTCAGTCCGGCGAACGCGGCGGACAGGACGGTGGCGCAGCCGGCGGCCAGGGCGAGGCGGGCGGTGAACCAGCTGCGCAGGCCGGCGCCCTGGGTGAGGACGAGCTTGATGGTACCGCTCTCCAACTCGCGGCCGATCAGCGGGGCGCCCCAGAACATGCCGATGGCGGCGGGGACCAGGAGGCCGAGGCTGCCGAGGAGGCGGATGCCCGAGCCGGCGCTGTCCATGGCCTCGAATGCCTCGGGCGGGCAGGTGCCGTTCCAGCCCTTGCACCGGCTCAGGTCGTAGCCTCCGATGGCGTCCATGAGGTCGGCGCGGCGGACCGCGACCCAGACGGTGCACAGGAGGAGGAGCAGGGTGCCCGCGAGGACGAGCGGGCGCTGCTGGCGCCAGGCGAGCCACAGGGTGCCGGTCATGCCGCGGCCTCCGTTCGGTGGGGCGCGCCGGTGCCGGCGGGCACGGCCGGCGGGGCAGAGCGCAGGTGGGCGAGGAGGAGCTGTTCGAGGGAGGGGGTGGCGGTGACCCAGCGGTCCTCGCCGTCCGGGCCGCCGAAGCCGGCCGGGCGGGCCGTGCCGGGGGCGTTGCGCACCAGGGCGGTCAGCTGGCGGCCGGTGGTGGCGGCGTGGACGACGGCACTGCGGTCGGCGTCGGCGGGCAGCCCGTCCGGGGTCCCGGGGTCGGCGCGGCCGGTGAGCCGGGAGTGGGCCTCGCGCAGGTCCTCGGTGTCCCCGGCGAGCCGGAGCCGGCCGCCTTGGACCAGGAGGACGTGATCGCAGACGTCTTCCAGCTCGGGCAGGACGTGCGAGGAGATCACGATCGTGGTGCCGCGCTCGGCGGCGTCGGCCATGAGCAGTCCGGTGATCTCGTGGCGGACCAGCGGGTCGAGGTCGGCGAGCGGCTCGTCGAGGAGGAGCAGACCGGCCCGCTTGGCCAGGGCGAGGGCGAGGGCCACCCGGGTGCGCTTGCCCCCGGAGAGGGTGCCGACGCGGGCCCGCGGGGAGATGCCGCCGGCGCGCACGATCCGCTCGGCCTCGTCCTGGTCCCAGCCGTGGTTGAGCCGGCGGGCCATGGCGAGCGTGTCGGCCACCGTGAAGTGCGGGAAGAGCGGCTTGTCCTGGCTGACGAAGGCGGTACGGGCCAGGGCCTGCGGGGTGCCGGGTGCGGCGCCGAAGACCCGCACCTCCCCGGCGGTGGGCCGCAGCAGGCCGGCCGCGAGGTGCAGGAGGGTGCTCTTGCCCGCGCCGTTGGGGCCGACGAGTGCGGCGATGCGGCCGGCGGGCAGGTCGAACGTGCAGTCCGTCAGGGCGGGTATGCCCCGGAACCTCTGCTCGACCGCGGTGACCTGCAGTGCAGGGGCGGCGGTCGGGTCGTTCACTTCTCGTCCTTTCGTGTGGGTGTGGTCCGCTCGGCCCCGGCCGGGGGCGAGACTGCGGCCTCGGCTTCGGCCCGGGCCGCCTCGACGAGTGCCGTGATCTCCTCGCGGTCCAGTCCGGCGGCGTGCGCCCGGCGCATCCATGCGAGGAGCTCGGTGCGCAGCGGGGAGTCGGCCGCGGCCTCGGGGCGCGACAGCGAGCGGGTGACGAAGGTGCCGCGGCCCGGGCGGGGTTCGACCAGCCCCTCCCGTTCGAGCTCGCGGTAGGCCTTGAGCACGGTGTTGGGGTTGATCGCGGTCGCCTCGACCACGGCCCGGGCGGTGGGCAGCCGGTCACCTGGTTCCAGCACGCCCAGTCTGAGCGCCTGTTTCACCTGGTTGACGAGCTGCAGATAGGTGGCGACACCGCTGTGTCGGTCCACCTGAAACTCGATCATCTCCGCCTCATTGCATCGTTCCACTAATGCGTTAGTGGAACGATGCAATCGGAGGTGGCGATCCGTCAAATCGGGACGGGCCGCACAGGGGTGGCCGAGCGGCGGGGGCCGGAGCGCCGCCTTCCGGCCGGACGCACCGCAAACGCGCCAACCCGGCCTGGACCCTTGCCAGTTGACACTTCCGTCCCAACAATGCACATGACAATCGAAGGATCTTCGGTTGTGTCGCCACCAGCGCCATCAGAGGGGAACCCCCACATGAACAAGCCTCTCGCCAGCGCCCTGCTCGCCCTGCTCCTCACCGGAGCGGCGGCAGGCCCGGCCTTGGCTTCCGCACCCCAGTCGACCGCCCCGGCCCCCGCATCCCGGGAGAAGGCCGCACCGGCGGTGGCCGTCACGTACGCGGGAACCGTCGCGCTCAGCAACTGCTCCGGCTCCGTGGTCCGCGCCCCCGGCTCCCTGTCCACCGACCCGGCACTCGTCCTGTCCAACGGGCACTGCCTGGAGACCGGCTTCCCGGCCGCCGGCGAGGTCGTCAAGGACCAGGCGTCGAGCCGCTCGTTCACCCTGCTCACCGCCTCCGGGGCGCGGGCCGGGACCGTGCGCGCGAGCAAGATCGCGTACGCGACCATGACCGACACCGACGTCTCGATCTACCAGCTGACCAAGACGTACGCGCAGATCCAGAGCCAGTACGGGATCAGCCCGCTCACGCTCAACGACGCGCACCCGGTGGCGGGAACCGCCATCAAGGTGGTCTCGGGCTACTGGAAGCGGACGTACAGCTGCAACATCGACGGGTTCGCCTACCGGCTGCTGGAAGGCGAGTGGACCTGGAAGGACTCGGTCCGCTACACCTCGTCCTGCAACACGATCGGCGGCACCTCCGGCTCGCCGGTCATCGACACCGCCACCGGCAAGGTCGTCGCCGTGAACAACACCGGCAACGAGGACGGCGGCCGCTGCACGGACAACAACCCCTGCGAGGTGGACGAGAACGGCACCGTGACGGTCCGCCAGGGCATCAACTACGCCCAGGAGACCTACACGATCGTGCCCTGCATCGCCCCCGGCAACAAGATCGACCTCAGCCGCCCGGGCTGCGCCCTGCCCAAGCCGTAACCGCCCGCCGGCCCCGCGGACCCCTTCCCCCGCCGCACGGGGGAAGGGGTCCGCGCATTTCCGGCGCGGCGGCCGGCGGGCGCGGGCGGGGCGGCGGGCGACGGGAGGGAACGGCCCGGTACGCACCGATAGGGCCGGAAACCGGCCACTGGCGGGCTGGTCCGGACCATCGGTGCGGTCTGGCAAATGCCTGGTCACGTTCCTTCCGGAGGCCTGGCCAAAGGGGTGGGGCGTAGGCAAGGATCACGCCGCACCCCATGCCACCGCTCCACGACGAGAGGATGTCTATGGCCCGCCGCACATCCCGCGGCCTGATCGCCGCGGCCACCGCCACCGTGGCCGTGTTCACCCTGGCCGGCCCCGTCTCCGCGCTCCCCGCGGGGAACGCGGCCGGACTCCCCCAGGCACGCGTCTTCATGGTCAACCCGGTGCAGGCCACCGGTGACCAGAACCTCGCCGACGGCAAGGATTCGGCCACCGCCGTGCCCGCCTCGGCCTACGCGACCGTCGCCCTGCGCAATCTGGACGCGAGCGGCACCCTGTCCGGCACGTGGGCGCGCGTCCGCTCCGAGACCGGCGCGCCCGCCCAGGTCGCCCAGGCGGGCGCGTACAACCGGTCCGACGACCAGTTCGAGCAGGTCATGGCCTACTTCTGGGTGAACCAGGCGCAGGAGTACCTCCAGGGGCTCGGCTTCGGCACCGAACTGCCGGGCGCCAACAACCGGGTGCAGCCGGTCCGCATCAACCAGTGGGGTGCGGACAACTCCTTCTTCACCGACAAGAAGGACGAGATCCGCTTCGGCAAGGGCGGGGTGGACGACGCCGAGGACGCCGAGGTCATCGTCCACGAGTACGGTCACGCCGTGCACGACGCCCAGGTCCCGGGCTTCGGTTCGTCCCCCGAGGCGGGGGCGATCGGCGAGGCCTTCGGCGACTACCTGGCCGTCGAGGTCGGCACCCACGCGGCCACCGCGAACGGCTGGCCGGTCAAGACGGACCTCGCGTGCGTCGCGGACTGGGACTCGGTGCCGTACAGCACCGCCCCGCACTGCCTACGGCGCATCGACGGGAACAAGGTGTACGCCGACCGGACCGGCGAGGTCCACGCGGACGGCGAGATCTGGTCCCGGGCGCTGTTCGACATCCGCGGCGCCCTGGGCGCCCGGACCGCGGACCGCATCATCGTGAACGCGCAGTTCGGCTTCAAGCCGGACACGGACTTCCGCGACGCGGCGCTGACCACGATCGCGACGGCCGGGCGCATGTACGGCCCGACCGCGGCCGCGGCCGTCCGCGCGGCCTTCAAGGCGCGTGAGATCCCCGGCATCCAGTAGCAGTCCTCCCCGGTGGCCGCCCCCACGGTTCCCGGAAGCAGCCGCCCCGCCGGCCCGGGAACATCCCCGGGCGGGCGGGGCGGCTCGCGTACGGGGTATCCCGCCCGGGAACACGTGACCACGGCGGGGCGGGCGACGCCCCGTGGCCGGTCGGACGGCCCAGCGGGCAGACTGGTGGGGCGGTTGTCCGGCGCGGCGTGCGGCTGTGCGCATGCACGTGCGTGTGTACGACGAAGGAGCGACCTTGGCCGTCCCCCTCATCATCGACTGCGACCCGGGGCACGACGACGCCCTCGCCATCATGCTGGCGGCGGGCGATCCGGGGGTGGAGCTCCTGGCCATCACCACCGTGGCGGGCAACCAGACCCTGGAGAAGACCACCCTCAATGCCCGGCGGGTGTGCACGGTCGCGGGGATCACCGGAGTGCCGGTCGCGGCTGGGTGCGACCGGCCGCTGCTGGCTCCCCTGGCGGTGGCGGCCGACGTACACGGCGCATCCGGGCTGGACGGGCCGCAGTTCCCCGAGCCGACGGTGCCGGTGGCGCCCGAGCACGCGGTGGACCTCATCCACCGGATCCTGGCCGAGCACCCCGAGCCGGTCACCCTCGTGCCCACCGCCCCGCTCACCAACATCGCCCTGCTGCTCACCCGGTACCCGGAGGACGCCGCGCGGATCCGCGAGATCGTGCTCATGGGCGGGTCGGCCGACCGCGGGAACCGCACCCCGGCCGCCGAGTTCAACATCGTCTCGGACCCGGAGGCCGCGGACATCGTGTTCCGCAGCGGGGTCCCGCTCACCATGTGCGGGCTGAACGTCACCCACCAGGCCCTCGCCACCCCCGAGGTGGTGGCCCGTTTCGAGGCGCTCGGCAGCCGGCTCGGGCGGATCTGCGCGGAGCTGATGACGTACTTCGCGGGCACCTACCGCGAGTTGTGGGGGTTCGAGAGCCCGCCGCTGCACGATCCGGTGGCGGTGGCGCGGGTGATCGACCCGAAGATCGTGCAGTGCGTGGACGCGAACGTGGTGGTGGAGCTGCGCGGGGAGTACACGCGCGGGGCGACCGTGGTGGACCTGCACGGCTATCTGGACCGGCCGGTCAACGCGAAGGTCGGAGTCACCCTGGACCGGGAGCTGTTCTGGTCGCGGGTACTCGACGCGGTGGCCGCGCTGGAGCCGGCGCGCCCGCCCTCCCGGTGGGGGCACCCGTCGCCGTGAGGGCCGCTCTCGCCGTCAGGGCGGCCGTCCGCTGTCCGCTCGCCGACCGCCCCCGCGGGTGCCGCACACGGGACGACCGCATCCTCGGCCCCTCGTGCACGTCCCGCCGTGACCCGCTCGCTTCCATGAATGCTCGTGCAGTTGCTACGGCGCACCGGGGGGCTGTTCGAGCGGCTCCGTGGCAGGTCCCTCCAAGACCCGCCCCTCCCGGTCGAAGCGCGACCCGTGGCAGGGGCACTCCCAGGTCTGCTCCGCTCCGTTGAACCCCAGTTCGCAGCCCATGTGCGTGCAGCGGGGCCCGGCCCGGCCGGCGACGTAGTGGCGGGCCACCGCCGCCTGCGAGCGCAGCACCTCCGGGACCCCGCGCAGCGGGAGCGGGCGCCGCGGGTCGAACAGCCGGGCCCAGGGCGGGTGCGGGGTGCCGCACAGGTCCGCCGCGAGCAGTCGGCCCGCCATCACCCCGCCGCTCATCCCCCAGCCGCCGAAACCCGTGGCCACGTACACGTGGAGGCTGTCCGGGTGCTCGCGGCCCACCGACGGCAGCAGATCGACCGACTGCACGTCCTGCGCCGCCCACCGGTACACGGTCTCCGCCCCGGCGAAACCCGGCAGGCGGCGGCAGGCCCACGAGTGGAGCCGCTCCCAGCGCTCCGCGACGTCGGCCGCGCCCGGTTCGAACCGCTCCCCCGTGACGATGAGCAGCCGCCGGCTCTTGCCGTACGGGGCGCTGCGCAGTGAGCGGGTGCCCTCCTCCGGTGTGAGGTACATCCCCGCCGGGGCGTGCTCCGCCGCCACCGGCGCGGCGACGACCAGCTCCCGGCACACGGACAGCCGGGCCATCAGCGACAGCGGTGCGGCGAAGGGGTAGTGCGTGGCGATGACCACGTCGGCGGCGTGCACGGTGGCGCCCCCCTCGACGGTCAGCCGGCAGTCGGCCCGCTCCTTGAGCCCGGTGACCCGGGTGTGCTCGTACACGGCTCCGCCACGGGCGGTCAGGTCGGCGGCCAGGGCCAGCAGGTAGCGCCGCGGGTGGAAGACCAGCTGCCCTTCCACCCGGACCGCGCCGGCCACCGGGAAGGGCAGGTCCGTCTCCTCGGTGTACGAGGCGTCGAGTCCGGCCTCCTTCGCTGCGGCGGCCTCGGCCCGCACCTCCGGCACCCGCTCGGGGTCGGTGACGTAGGTGTAGGCGGGTGTCCGTTCCAGCTCGGCGTCGGTGTCCAGCTCCCGGCAGCGCGCCGCGACGTGCCGCAGCGCGTCCTCCTGGGACTGCGCGTACAGGGCCGCGGCCTCGGCGCCGAGGGTGTTGCGCAGCCGGGCGTAGCGCAGGCCGTGGAGCGAGCTCAGCTTGCCTGTGGTGTGGCCGGTCGTCCCGTGGGCGAGGCGGCCGGCCTCCAGGAGGACCACCCGGCGGCCCGAGCAGGCGGCCTCGTGGGCGGTGCACAGGCCCGCGATGCCGCCGCCGATGACGACCAGGTCGGCGGTCAGGTCCTCGCGCAGGGCGGGGTGCGGTGGCCGGCCGGGGGCGGTGAGGGTCCAGTACGACTGCTGCTCCCGGTCGGGGGGATCGGGCCGGCCCTGGGCCGGCGGGGTGCCGACGGCGTCCATGCCCGGCGGGTGCCCCGTTGCGGCCGGTTCAGACCGGGGTGTGTCATGCGGGGTAGGAGGGAGGGAGGAAGGGTTTCGACCGGAGTCGAGCCGAGGAGCGGCCATGTCGAACGGATCGCACGGGCAGGAGCACGTCCGGAGCGGCGCACCCGGGGGGCCCGACGGACCCGCGGGGCCCGGCGAGGGGGGCCGAGGCGTGCCGGGCAGGCCCGCGCGGTCGGGGCGCGAGGAGAGCACCGAGGAGCGCGCCGACCGGCAGTGGCAGGAGCTGATGCAGGAGATCCGGGTAGCGCAGACCGGGGTGCAGATCCTGCTGGGCTTCCTCCTGACGGTGGTGTTCACCCCGCGGTACCAGTCGCTCGGCAGCACCGAGAAGACGGTCTACCTCGTCACCGTCGTGCTCGGCTCCCTGGCCACGGGGGCCCTCATCGGACCGGTCTCCTTCCACCGCATCGTGTCGGGGAGGCGGATCAAGCCGCAGGCCGTGGTCTGGGCCTCCCGCCTGACCTTCGTCGGACTGGTCCTCCTCGTGGCCACGCTGACCAGCGCGCTCTTCCTGATCCTGCGGGTGGCGGCCCCCGATTCCGTCGCTCCGCCGCTGGTCGGAGGGGTGCTGGCCTGGTACCTGCTGTGCTGGTTCGCGCTGCCCCTGTGGGCGCGAATCCGGCACACCACCAAGCAGGAGTGAGCGCGCGGGGCGGGGGGTAGCCGCGCGGTGGAACGGCGGAGGAGGCTCCCCATGGACGGATCCGGTCTTTCCGACCGCGAGCGGCAGGAGCTGCGCGCCATCGAGACGGAGCTGGCGCAGGACCACACCCTCGTGCAGCTGATGCGGCGGGCGGGTACCCGGCGCAGCGTGTGGGCGGTGTGCGTGCTCGGGCCGCTGAGCGCGGTCCTGTTCGTGGTGGCGTGCATCACCGTGTCCCAGCCGCTGATCTGGGCCTTCGCCGGGACCTGGCTGCTGACGGTGAGCGCCGCACTGCCGCTGGTCGGGCACTGGTGGCGCAGGCGGTGGCAGCGCCGGGCGCGGGCGGATGCCCGTACGACGTGACCCGTACGACGTGGCCGGCGGGGGCCGGGAAGCCCGGGGCGGGGCCTTTCGGGGCTCCGCCCCGGACCCGCGCCTCAGTCTCCGGCGTCCTCGGCGTCGCCCGCTTCCCCGGACGGGGCCGGGCAGACCGCCGTGAACAGGGCGCCGTCGGGGTCCTTGAGTTCCACGGAGCGGCCGCCGGGGATGTCGCGGACCGGGGAGGCGGCGCGGCCGCCGAGGCGGGTGGCCGTTTCCACTGCCGCCTCCAGGTCGGGCACCTCGAAGTGGACGTGCCAGCGCGGCCGGACCTGGGGGTCGGGAGCCTCTTCGACGGCGCCGCCGCTGAGCCGGGCCACGATGTCGGTCCCGCGGCGGACCACCACGTGGTCCTGTTCGTAGGCCACGTCGCAGCAGCCGGCCCGCTCGCAGGCCCAGTCGAGCACCTCGCCGTAGAAGACGGCGGCGGCGAAGGCGTCGCGGGTGCGCAGTTCCAGCCAGGCGGGGGCGGTGCCGCGGCCGACGGTCCAGTCGGGGATCACCTCCCCCTGCCAGAAGCCGAAGACGGCTCCGTCGGGGTCGGCGGCCAGCGCGGCCCGGCCGGTGCCGAAGGAGAGCGGCCCGACGGCCATGGTGGCCCCGCGCTCGCGGATGCGTGCGGCGGTGTCGTCGGCGTCGTCCACGGCGAAGTACGGGGTCCAGGCCACGGGGATGCCCAGCTGTTCGGCCAGCGCGCCGATGCCGGCCACGGGGGTGCCGTCGCGGAAGGCCACGGAGAAGCCCTCGCCCAGACGGGTCCGGCGGAAGACCCAGCCGAGCACCGCGCCGTAGAACTGCTGCGAGGCGCCGAGGTCGCGGGCCATCAGGCTGACCCAGCACGGCGACCCGAACATTTCGTGGCTTGACGTCGACACAGACCCGACCTCCTTGCCGGCGGCCGGCGGCCGCGTTCCGAGGGCGCCGGTCAGAGCGCGTCCGGGCCCTTTTCGGTGAGCCGGCGCTCCTGCTCGCTCTGCCGGAGCAGCCGGTCCGCCTTCTCCTGGAGGCGGCGGCGCTCCTGCGGTTCGGTGGCGCGCTCGGCCGCGGCCTTCAGTTCCCGGGCCTTGGCCTGCAGCTGGTCGGGCCGGCTTCCGGGTTCACCTGCTGCAGCCATCGTCAAAGGCTCCTCGGGCGTCGGGGGCGGTCCTGTCGATTCAAGCCAACCATGATCACCGGCGGCCCGCATGCCGGGTCACTTCACGGCGTAGCCGGCCAGTGATCCGGCGAGGAGGCCGAACACGCGGCGTGCGGAGTCCGCGACGGTCCGCTCGATCTCCGCGTCCGAGACCCCGTCGAGGGTGAGCCGGAGGATCTGCTCGAAGAGGATGCGGTGGGCGGAGCCGAGCTGCCCGGCCGCGGCGCGCGGGGTGATGTCCGAGGGGTCCGCGGCCGTTTCCTCGGCCAGGGTCCGGGCGAGTGCGGCCTCCCGCAGGTCGTGCAGGTCGCGCAGGCGGGCCAGCAGGGTGGGGCTGTTCGCGATCATCGTGGCGAAGACCGGTCCGGAGAAGCCGATGACGGGGTCGTGCCGGCGCACGCCTTCGGCGAAGGCCCGCTCCAGGGCGGCCAGGGCCGACTCGCCCGGGGCGCGGGCCGCGACGGTGGCGGCGAGGCCCGCGGTGAACTCCTCGTGCCGGTCGAAGGCCATGTCCTCCTTGCGGGCGAAGTAGTTGGTGACGGTCTTCTTGGCCACCCGCGCCGCCGCCGCGATCTCGGCGATGGTGGTCTCCTCGAAGCCCTGGGCGATGAACAGCCTGGTCGCGTGGTCGGAGATGAGCCTTCTGGTCTCCTGCTTCTTGGACTCGCGCAGTCCCACCGGTTCCCCCGGCCCGTCAGCCATGGACGGATCTTACCCCGGACGTAAATTTCACCTTGACCACTTCAGCAGGACCGGCGTATTTTTACGTCGGTGGTAATTTTCTCAGGGCCACCCGCCATTCGAGCGAAAGGCACAGATGCCCTCCTCCGCACCGCTGCACGGAGCCCCCGGCCCCACCCCGTCTCCCGCCCCCTTCGATGCGGGCACCGAGTTCGACCGCCAGGTCCGGACCCTCGTCGAGCTGGGCCATCCGGGCCTCGCCGGGCTGACGGACGCCGCCTTCCGCGCCCTCCTCGAACCCCTGCGGGCGCCGGTCGCCGAGCGGGCGGCCGCGATGCGGCCGCCCACCGAGGGGCGGGTGCCCTTCCTGCTGGTGGCGACCCGGGCCCTGGTCCCGCTGGAGGGGTCGGTCCCGCTGACCACCCTCGCCGGCAAGCGGCACCCGGGGGTCATCGAGCGCTTCTACGCCCCCGGCGAGCTCGAACGGTTCGTCACGGTCGAGGAGTTCGGCGTACCGGACAGCCCGGTGTACGCGGTCTTCGACGTGGACCGCGGGGAGGAGTTCTGCAACACCGTCCCGCTGGACGCGCTCGCCGCGGTGGCCGGCCGGAACCGTACACCGCTCACCATCGAAGAGGGCGTGGCCCTGATCACCCTGTTCCCCAGGGCCCTGGCCAGGAACAAGTGCTTCTCCCTGGCCGGCAGCCGGTTCGGCGACCGGCGCGTGCCCGCCCTGTGGATCAGCAGGAACGCGCCGAAGCTCGGCTGGTGCTGGGAGGGCAACCCCCACACCTGGCTGGGCATGGCCTCGGCCGGCGGCCGGGCCTGCTGAGCGAAGCGGCCCCGACCGCCCGCAGGCACGGGGCCGCCCGCCGGCTCACCGCGCATCCCCCTGCCAGTCGAACCGCCCCGGATCGTGCGGCCGCGGCTCGTACAGGGCCCGGCCGCCCGGCCCGAACCGCCCGATCTCCGTCATCAGCAACGCCCCCTCCGCACGGTCCCGGGCGCTCCAGCCCGTGACGTCCAGCAGCAGCCCGTCCAACGGCCCCCCGACCAACTCGGCGTATTCACGCCCCGGACGCGGTCCCGGGTCGGGGTCCTCGTGGTCGGCCCCGTACACCCGCCCGCGCATGATCTGCTCGTCCATGGCGCCACCATGCCAGCGCCCACTGACAGTCGGCCCCGCGCACGGGATCCGGCAGCCGTCCGGGGGCCCGGGGGGCGGGGCGGAGGCACTGCACTCCCCGCCGTGCGCCCGGGCGCGGGGCGGGCGCCCCTTCCGGTCGGCCGCCCGCCCTGGCACGATGCCTGCGCCCAGGCCGGACCGGCGGCTTCCGGCACCGGGCTCCTTCCCCCCACCCCCGAGGAGCGCGCATGTCCGACGAGCAGCCCCTGATCCTCGACCCGCAGGGCGCCGACCGGCACCGCGAACACGCCGAGCTGAGGCGGCGCGGGCCGGTCACCCGGGTGGACGTCCTCGGGGTGACGGCCTGGTCGGTGAGCGAACCGGTGCTGCTCAAAAGGCTCCTGACGGACCCCCGGCTCTCCAAGGACGCGCACCGGCACTGGCCGCTGTTCCCGGACGGGATCGTGGGCAAGTGGCCGCTCGCGCACTGGGTGGGCGTCTCCAACATGTTCACGGCCCACGGCGCCGACCACCAGCGGCTGCGCCGCCTGGTCGCACCCGCCTTCGCCGTCCGCCGCATGAACGCCCTGGCCCCGCGCATCGAGGAGATCACCGACGCGCTCCTGGCCGGACTGGCGGCCGTACCGCCGGGCCGAGCGGCCGACCTGCGCGAGCGGTTCGCCTTCCCGCTGCCCATCCGGGTCATCGGCCTCCTGATGGGGCTGCCCGAGGGGCTGCGGCACTCGTTCTCCGCCCACGTCAACGCCGTCTTCGACACCACGCTCGACGCCGACCGGGCCGCCGCCAACATGGCGGAGCTGTACGAGGTGCTGGGCGGCCTGCTCAAGGCCAAACGGGCCGAGCCCGCGGACGACCTCACCTCGGCCCTGATCGCCACCCGCGACACCGAGGGCGACGGCGGGGCGCTGACCGAGCAGGAGCTCCTGGACACCCTGCTCCTCGTGATCAGCGCCGGCTACGAGACCACCGTCAACCTCCTGGACCAGGCCGTCACCCTGCTGCTGACGCACCCCGCGCAACTGGAGCTGCTGCGCACCGGCCGGGCCGGCTGGCCCGACGCGATCGAGGAGGCCCTGCGCTTCCAGGCCCCCATCGCGCACGTCCCCATGTACTACGCCGTCGAGGACATCCCGGTGGACGCGTCCTTCCGCATCCGGGCCGGCGAGGCGGTGCTGCCCTCGTACGGGGCGGCGGGCCGCGATCCGGGGGTGCACGGGGAGAGCGCCGACGTCTTCGACATCACCCGCGAGCGCAAGGACCACCTGTCGTTCGGGCACGGCGCCCACTACTGCATCGGCGCGCACCTGGCCCGCATGGAGGCGGGCATCGCCCTGCCGCGGTTGTTCGGGCGGTTCCCGGCCCTCGCGCTCGCCGAGCCCGTGGAGTCCCTGCTCCCGCTGCCCTCCCTGATCGCCAACGGCCACCGGCGCCTGCCGGTGCTCCTGCACGGCTGAGCCGGCGCCGCGTCACCTCCCGCGCCCGGCCTGCGAGGGCGGGCCGGGCCGGGGCGGCGGAGGGTACGGCAGGTGGGCCGCCGACGGGTCGTCCCCGGCGGTCACCGGCAGGACGCTGCGGGCGAACCGGAAGGCGAACTCGACGGCGGAGTCGAGTTCGAGCGTGGTCACGGGCTCGTCCCGGTACGGCGGGCACTGCGGGGAGATCCGGTAGCCGACGCCGACCACATCGGTGTCCGGGACGCAGTCGGGTACGCCGTCGAACCCTTCGGTCCCGGAGCCCCACGTCCCGGTGATCTGCCAGGTGTGGTGCAGGACCAGCCGGCCCGGGGCCGGGCAGCGCCAACGGAACCGGGTCACGGCCAGTTCCCCGGTGATGCTCTCGAAGCGGCTCCAGCCCGCGCCGTCGGGCAGCAGGGCGAGTTCGCTGGTCTCCATCGCGCCCACGTCGAAGGGGGCGCTGCACCAGAGGCCGGTCAACTGCTCGTCCAGGAATGCCGTCACGGGCCCCATTGTGCCCGGCAGCGGTCCGCGGCCGGCGGCCGGCTGCGCACGGACCCGGCCCAGCGCAGGCGGCGGGGCGTCCTCCGTGGTGTCATACAGGGAGGCAGGCCACGGAAGGCAGCGGCACGGACCCGGGCGGACCCATGGGCACTCCTCAGGCGGGGGCCGGCGCCGGCCCGGGACACGGTGCGCACCCCGGCGCCGGCACCGGCGCCGCGGTGACGGCCGCACGGCACGAGGACCGGCACGCCGACTGGCTGGAACTCTTCTTCGACCTGGTGTTCGTGGCCCTGGCCGCACAGCTCTCGCACCAGCTGCACGGTGATCCGGGCCCGGCCGACTTCGCCGTGTTCTTCGCGCTGTACTTCCCGCCCTGGTGGATGTGGGTCAACATCACCGTCTCGGCGAACGTGTTCGCGGACGACAGCCCGCGCCGCCGGCTGCTGATGCTCTCGGCCATGCTCTGCCTGGCCGTCATGGCCGCCGCCGTGCCCGGTGCGGGCGGGGACCGCGCGTCCGCCTACGCCCTGGGCTACGCCGGGACCCGGCTGGTCCTCCTGGGCCTCTGGTGGCCCGGCACCCGGTACCCGGAGCCCCGGCGGCTCCCCCGCTGGCGGCCGCTGACGTACTGCCTGGCCTCCGGAGTGCTGTGGGCCGTGTCCGCCGCGGTGCCCTCCCCGGGCCGGTACGTCCTGTGGGCCGTGCTGATCCTCGCGGAGATGGTGCTGCTGCTCACCGCCCGGGGCCGCGGCATGCCCAGGGACCTGCACACCGGGCATTTCGTCGAGCGGGTCGGCCTGTTCGTCATCATCGTCCTGGGCGAGTCGGTCATCGCCCTGGTGTCCTCCGCCGACCACCACTGGACCGTCCTGGCCGGGATCACCGGCGCGATCGGCTTCGTGCTGCTCGCCGCGCTGTGGTGGTCGTACTTCGACTTCGGCTCGGCCTCGGCGGAGGTGGTGCTCGGCGCGGCGGACAGCCGTACCGCCTACTTCCTGGCCCGCGACATCGGGGGCTTCCTGCACTTCTTCGTGACCGCCGCCGTCCTGTGCATGGCCGCGGGGCTGGCCACCGCCGTCGAGGAGGCGGACCACGCCCGTCTGCCGGACGGCGCCGTGTGGGCGCTGGCGGGCGGGCTCGCGCTCTACCACGCCGCGCACGCGGCCATCGCCCTGCGCTACCGCCGACCGGTGCGCTCGGTGGCCGTGTGGGCCGTGCCGGGGATCGCCGTACCGCTGCTGGTCGTGTGGGGAGCCGGGCACCTGGCTCCGTGGCTGGTGGTGCTGGTCCTGGCGGCCGAGGCCACCGCGCACCTCGGCTACGCCCGGCTGGCGCTGCGCCGCCGGCGGGCCGCGGGCCGGGCATGACCGGATAATCGTTCGGCCCTCCTCACGGAGGGCGGCAGACTGGCCGGATGACCATGTACGGATCGACACACCGCGAGCCCGGTCCGGGCCGCTACGGCCGCCTCCTCGTGCAGACCGACGGCCTCTCCCCCGCCCGCTGGCTCACCGGGCGGCGCCCCGGACACGGGGACTTCGGCACCGTGGCGGGGGTCTGCGCCCCCGGCTTCCCCGCGTACGCGCGCATCCTGCACCCCGCGCACCTCGACGGGCAGCCGGTGCGCTGGGAGACCGTCGGCGCGGCGTACGGGCGCACCCCGGACGGGAGCACCCGCTGGCACGAACTGCTCGGCGTGTCGCGGGAGGAGTCCGACGGCGGGCTCGCGCCCGACGGCGTCTGGGACGAGTGGCCGGGCGAGGGGCCCACCCCGCCGGACGTGGCCCGCGCCCTGCTCCCCGTACTGGCCCGGCACACCGGCACGCCCGACCGGTGCTGGTACGCGCTGTGGGAGGGCTACGGGCGCTGGGACTGGGCGGAAGTGCCCCGCTTCGAGACCCCGCACCGCGACAAGGTGCTGATGGCCGGGACCCTGGCCGACGCCCTCTCGCCGACCGCGCTCGACCCCTTCGCCGAGCTGCCGGACCTGTGGTGGCCCGAGGACCGCGCCTGGTGCCTGGGCGGGGACACCGACCTCAAGAGCACGTACGTCGGCGGCTCGGAGGCCCTCGTCGCGGAACTCCTCGCGGATCCCGCGCTGGAGGCGCACCGGGTGGCGGACACCGATCCGCTGGACTGACCCGGCGGACCACCGGACTTCCGGACCACCGGATCACCGGACTTCCGGACCACCGGATCACCGGACTTCCGGACCACCGGACGGCCGCCCGGAGCCGCCCGCCTGCCCCGTTTCAATCCGGCGCCGAGACCTGCATGAGGTCCGGCGCCGGGCTCGTGTCCGCGCCCGGGGTCGCGGCCGGGTCCGGAACGCCCGGGACGGCCGGGTCCGGCACCGCGGGGGCGGTGGGCGCGGGGCGCAGCGGCGGGGTCTGGAGCGGGGTGCCGTGCCGGGCCAGGAGGGCGAGCAGGACCAGCGAGTCGGTCCAGCCCAGGGGGGCGACCTGGGAGGGGTGGCCCTTCTCGGTGACCGTCTCGGGGAGTTCGCCGAGGTGGTTCTGCGTGCTCAGGACGTAGTCCAGGACCCGGTTGCCCTTGTCCCGCTGGCCCAGGTGGAGCCATGCGAGGGCGAAGAAGGAGGTGCTGGCCGTCCAGGCGGACTTGCTCCAGGCGTGGTCGGGGTCGTCCCCGGGGCGCAGTCCGCCGTTCGGGAGCAGCAGGGCCTGCCAGGTCTCGTCGAGGGCCGCGGCGAGGTCCGGCGGGGCCGCGTTGAACGGCGGGGCCATGAAGGCCGCCGCGCTGTCGCGGCCGTGGGCCCCGTCGATGGTGCGCTGGTAGCCGAGCGGGGCGAAGTGGGCGGCGATGCCGGCCGACAGCCGTCGGGCGGCGACGGACCAGCGGTCGGCTTCCGCGTCCCGGCCGAGGGTGGTGGCGAGGTCGGCGGCCGCGTTGAGCCCGGAGAGCAGGGGGGCGGCGGTGCCGATGGTGACGGTGGTGGCCATCAGCTCCCAGTAGTCGGGGGAGGCGGGCGGCAGCCCGTTCGCGTCGAGGGAGCCGGCGGCGTGGTCGGCGGCCTTCCGGACCATGGGGAAGAGGGCGGCGAGCCGGGCCTTGCGGGTGTCCGGCGGGGCGGCCTGGTACCACTGCCAAGTGGCCCACGGCAGCCAGCCGTTGGCATCCAGCTGCCAGCGCCGGGCGTCGGGCGGGCCGGCGCCGTCGAGCGTGGTCCGGGCCTCCCACGTGCCGTCGGCGCGCTGGGTGTCGGCGTTGTGGCGGAGGATGCGGTAGGCCTCCTCGTCGTGGCCGGTGTGCGCGAAGGCGACGGCGGCGAAGCTGGAATCGCGCGGCCAGGAGTACTCCCAGGGCGGGGACCAGGCGGCCGCGAAGGCGCCGTTGGGCCGGAGCAGGGCGCGCATGGCGAGCAGGGCCCGGGCGGCGGTGCGGCGGGCGTCCGCGGTCCCGGGCACGGTGCCGGAGGCCAGCCAGGCGCGGGAGGCGTCGATCTGCTGCCAGGCGGAGGGGTCCCCGGCGGGGACGACCACGGAGCGGGTGGCGCCTTCGGGCAGGTAGCGCCACCGGCCGGAGGGCAGCCTCAGCACGTGGCTGTTCTCCATGTAGACGGCCCCCACGGCGAATTGCGGGAGGACCGCCTCGGTCGCCGCCAGGTTGGACAGGACCCCCGAGGTGCGCGCTTTGAGCGCGGTGGCGG
Source organism: Streptomyces sp. NPDC030809 (assembly GCF_055572195.1). Taxonomy (NCBI): domain Bacteria; kingdom Bacillati; phylum Actinomycetota; class Actinomycetes; order Kitasatosporales; family Streptomycetaceae; genus Streptomyces; species Streptomyces sp. NPDC030809. The sequence goes on along the minus strand of NZ_JBVIDV010000018.1, from coordinate 11,963 downwards.
GGACGTAGCACTCCTCGGTCTCGCCGCACCGGGCGGTGCCGGTGGGGTTGATGTGGAAGGCGAGCCTCGACTCGTAGGGCTGCCAGCCGCCCCAGTACGCCTTGTCGTAGTTCCAGGCGGTGAGCGAGCCGGGGTCGCCGTTCAGGGTGCCGTGCCAGCGGACCTGGCCGGGGGCCGGGGTGCGGGCCTGGGCGTGGAGGTAGTACGTGGTACCGGGCTTGATGGCGGCGTCGAGCGGGAGCTCGACCCAGCCGGCGCCTGCGCCGCCGAGTGCGGCGAGGTCGGCGGTGGCGGTGGCGAGGGCGCTGGAGGGCCGGTCGCGCCGGGTGCGGACCTGCACCGTGAGCGTGCCGGTGGCGGCGGTGCCGGAGAGGTACAGGCCGACCCGGGTGATCCTGCGGTCGGGGGCCGTGAACTCCTGGGCCGCCGCGTTGTTCTCGGCGGTGATGCCGAAGAGCGCGGTCTCGTGTTTCGCCTGGCGGTCGTAGGCGGGTGCGGCGGCGCGCCCGGGTCCCGGGCCGGCGGCCGCGGTCCGGCCCGCGCCGGGCTGCGGCGCCGGGCGGAGCCACGGACCGCCGAGCAACGACACGGCCAGCAGGGCCGACAGGGTCGCGTACGCCGCGTAGGCGGAGCCGTGGTACGCGGATACAGAGCGTGAGGTCACCGAATCCGGCCGCATGCCTGCACTATGCGCCGACTCCCGCGCGCTGCGCGGCGTGTCGCGGCGCCGCGGAACGGGCCGGGCCCGCCTGCGCGCCGGGCGCACGCCCTTCCTTTACGAGTGCTCCGGTTGGGCCGAACGGGTTCCGGCGGGCGGCCCCGAGGCCTCCCGCACCCCTGGTGGGCGGGTGCGGGAGGTCGCTGTGGGTCACGGGCGGACCGGGACCGCCGGTCGGAGCCGGCGGACCGGGGGCGGTCGGTGCCGGTCAGGAGCCGGCGGGCCAGCGGATCTGCGGGGAGCGGTAGTAGTTGATGCCGAGCGCTTTCCAGCGGGGTCCCTGGCTGCCGAGCCGCTCGTCGAACGCGCGTACGTCGTGGGTGCTCCACGGGGACCAGCCCAGCTCGGCGAGGGCGGGCAGCCGCGGGAAGGCCATGTAGTCGATGTGGGCCGAGGTGACGAGGGTCTCGGACCACAGCGGGGCCTCGACCCCGGCGATGGCGGACTCGCCGACTCCGGTCAGCCTGGTGGCGGGGTCCCAGTCGTAGGCCTTGTTGACCTCGGTGTAGCCGGCCCAGGAGAGGCCGAGGGGGGTGTTGCGGTCGTACTTCATGTCCAGGTAGGCGAGGTTGGCCGGGGACATGATCACCTTGGTGCCGGCGGCGGCCGCGGCCGCCGTGCGGTCGTGGGTGCGGGCCGTGCCCCAGTACTGGGCCACGGTCGAGGGCAGCAGGGTGGCGTTCGTGACGTCGTGCCAGCCGACGACGGTCTTGCCGTGCCGGGCGACGATCTGCTGGGCCCGGTCGAGGAAGGTGCGGTAGTCGGCCGGGGTGGTGGAGGAGGCCTCGTCCCCGCCGATGTGGATCCACGGGCCGGGCGTGAGCGCCGCCAGCTCCCCGATCACGTCGTCGACGAAGGCGTACGTGGTCTCCAGGGGCACGCACAGCGAGCTGAAGCCGACGTGGGTGCCGGTGTACAGCGGGGGCGCGACCCCGTCGCAGTTGAGCCGGGCGTACGAGGACAGGGCGGCGTTGGTGTGCCCGGGCATGTCGATTTCGGGCACGAGGGTGATGTACCGGGCGGCGGCGTACGAGACGAGGGCCGTGTAGTCGGCCTTGGTGTAGTAGCCGCCGGGCCCGCCGCCGACCTGCGTACTGCCCCCGTGCGCGGCCAGGTTGGGCCAGCTGTCCACCGCGATCCGCCAACCCTGGTCGTCGGACAGGTGCAGGTGCAGGACGTTGATCTTGTACAGGGCGAGCTGGTCGATGTACCGCTTCACCTGGGCGACGGTGAAGAAGTGCCGGGCCACGTCGAGCATCGCGCCGCGGTAGCCGAAGCGGGGGCGGTCGGTGACGGTCCCGCCCGGCACGTTCCAGGGCCCGGGCTGCACGGTGCGGCTCATCACCTTGGCGGGCAGCAGCTGCAGGAGGGTCTGCACGCCGTGGAAGAGCCCGGCCGGGTGGGTGGCGCGGATGACCACGCCGGTGGCGGAGGAGGTGAGCTGGTAGCCCTCCGGGCCGACGGTGGCGGGCGCCCCGGAAAGCAGCAGGGCGATGGTGCCGGAGGTGCCGCCGCCGGTGTCCACGGGCACGGGGTGGCCGGTGGAGGCGCGCAGGATCCCGGCGAGGTGGTCGGCCACGGGACGGGAGGCGGCGCCGTCGGCGGTGACCGCGAGGGAAGAGGTGAGGGCGAAGGCGGGGCCGGTGGCCACGGCGCTCGCGGGGGCGGGGACGACGGTGTTGGGCAGGGCTCCGGAGACCGCCGGGAGGGGGCCCCGGGCGGGCGCGGCCGGGGGCTCGGCCGCCGCGGACGGCAGCGGTGCACCGCGGGCCTGGGCTCCGGCCTGCGCGGCTCCGGTCCGGGCGGCTGCCTCGTGGGCCGGGCCGGCCTGTGCGGGCCGGGCCTGGAGGGTGCTGCCGGCGAGCAGCAGGCCGAGCGCGGCCGTGGCGGCGGCCAGGGCGTGTTTCAGGGGCATGGGGTGCTCTTCCTCCTTGGCGCGGGGGGTGGTTCGGGGGTTGCCGTGGACGAGGAGGTGCCGGGGCCAGTGTGCCGGTCCCGGGGGTGCGGCGACAGACCCCCTCGGGGGGACCGGCGTACTCAGGCCGGGCTGAGTACGCGCACCCTGACGGCAGCCGGGTCGGCAGCCGGAAGGTGGGGGCATGGGAAAGGGACTCACCGCCACCGAACTGGCCGCCGCGACACCGGACTCCCGGGACCGGTACGTCGATCTGCTGCGGGTCGCCTCGCTCGGGACCGTCGTGCTCGGGCACTGGCTCATGGCCGCCGTCACCGACGGCGGGATCGGGAACCTGCTGGCCTTCGTGCCCCGATTGCAGCTGCTGACCTGGGTGTTGCAGGTGATGCCGGTGTTCTTCTTCGTCGGCGGTTTCTCGCACGCCCTCTCGTACCGCTCGCTGGCCCGCAGGCGGCCGGGCTCGCCCGTGTACGCGCTGTTCCTGCGGGCCCGGCTGCGCAGGCTGCTGCGTCCCACCCTGGTGTTCGTCCTCGTGTGGGGGGCGGGCGCGCTGCTCGTGCAGCTCGCGGGCGGCGGGCGGCACGGGCTGCCGGCGGCGGCGCTGCGGCTGGTGACGCAGCCGCTGTGGTTCATCGGGATCTACCTCGCCATGGTGGCCTTCACTCCGCCGCTGCTGCGGCTGCACGACCGGTACGGCTGGGGGGCGTTCGGGGCGCTCGCTGCGGCCGCCGCCGCGGTGGACCTGCTGCGGTTCGGCGCCGGCGTGCCGTACCTGGAGTTCCTGAACTTCGCGTTCGTCTGGCTCGCGGTGCACCAGCTGGGCTTCCTGCGCGCGGACGGGCGGATCCGGCGGCCCGCGGTCCTGGCCGGGGCCGGGCTCGCCGCGGGCGTGCTGCTGGTCCGGTTCGGGCCGTATCCGCTGTCGATGGTGGGCATGCCGGGAGAGAAGGTCTCCAACATGGCCCCGCCCACGCTCGCCCTGCTCGCGCACGCGCTGTGGCTGGTGGGGGCGGTGGAACTGCTGCGCGGGCCGGCCGCCCGGCTGCTGGCGCGCCCGGCCGTGTGGCGCCGGGTGGTCGCAGCGAACGGGCTGGCGATGACCGCCTTCCTGTGGCACCTGACGGCCATGCTCGGCGTGTACGCGGTGCAGTCGGCCCTCGGCATCGGGCTGCCCGCGCCCGCCTCGGCCGGGTGGTGGGCGCAGGTTCCGCTGCGGATCGCGGCGGCGGCCGCGCTGACCGGGCTGCTGGTGGCCGCGTTCCGCCGGTTCGAGAGCCCGGGCGGGCGGATACCGGCGGCCGCGGGCGGCTCCGGTGCGCTGGCGGCCGTGGGCGTCGCCGTGTGCCTCTTCGGGGTGCTCGGCCTGTCGATGACCGGGCTCGGCGGGCTGCTGGAGGGCCACGCCGCGACCCTGGTGGCGGTCCCGGTCACGGCGCCGGTCTCGGTGGCGATGGTCCTGGCCGGCTGGGCGGCCGTGGAACAGCGGGTCCGGCGCCGGGCGGCCTGAGCGGTGAGCGCCGGGAGCGCCCGTCCGCCCCGGACCGGGCCCGGCCTATGCCGCGTACAGCTCCTCGGCCGCGACCTGGGCGATCACCTCGGCGACCGCGGACAGGGCGGGCGAATCGAGTTTCCACTGCTGCCAGTACAGCGGTACGTCCACGGGCGGGGCCCCGCCCAGCGGGACGAGGGCGCCCGAGCGGAGCAGCGGCAGGGCCTGGGGTTCGGGGACCAGGCCCCAGCCGAGGCCGGCCGCCACCGCCTCGCTGAATCCCTGGGAGGCGGGGATGGAGTGCCGCAGCGGGCTCGCCCCGGTCGCCTCGCCGGTGAGGGTGCGCACGAAGGCGTCCTGGAGGTCGTCACGGCGGTCGAAGACGATCACGGGGGCCTCGGGCAGGCACTCCTCCAGCGGGCCGGACAGGTACCGGGCGGCGAAGGCGGGGGCGGCCACCGGGAGGTAGCGGGCGAGCCCGAGGCGCCGCACCGTGCAGCCGGCGACCGGGTCGGGCGAGGAGGTGACCGCGGCCATGACCTGGCCCTCGCGGAGCAGGGCGGTGGTGTGGGACTCGTCCTCGCGGTGCAGCTCGAAGCAGACCGGCGGGTCCTGGGGGACCCGGCTGAGGGCGGGCAGGAACCAGGTGGCGAGCGAGTCCGCGTTCACGGCGATCGGCAGCCGGGCCGGGCCGCCGCGGCCGTCGGCGAGGCCGAGGGCGGCGCGCGCGTCCCGTTCCAGCCGGGCCAGCTGGCGGGCGTAGCGGACCACGACCTGGCCGGATTCGGTGGGCCGTACGGGTTTGGTGCGCATGAGGAGCACCCGGCCGGTCCGCTGTTCCAGGGCCTTGACCCGCTGGCTGACGGCGGAGGGGGTCACGTGGAGTGCGGCGGCGGCCGCGTCGAAGGTGCCTTCGTCGACCACGGCCAGCAGGGTGCGGACCTGGTCCAGGGGGAGTTCGTCCATCACGAGCGCTAAGGATACGTAAGAATCTTTAGCTGTACTGATGAATCGGCGGTCCCTACGGTCGGAGGCATGACTCAAGGCATCACCGCGGCGGCCCTCGCCGGATTCGGAACCGGACTCTCCCTGATCGTGGCCATCGGCGCCCAGAACGCGTTCGTCCTGCGGCAGGGGGTCCGCCGGCACGCCGTCCTGGCGGTCGTGGCGATCTGCGCCGTCTCCGACGCCCTGCTCATCACCCTCGGCGTGGCGGGGGTGGGGGCCGCGGTCACCGCCTGGCCGGCCGCACTGACGGCCGTCGGCCTGGCGGGCGGGGCCTTCCTGGTCTGCTACGGGGTGCTCGCCGCCCGCCGGGCGCTGGGGCCGGCCCCGGCGGGCGGGCTCAGTGCCGGGGGCCCGGCGGCCGGCTCGGCTCGGGCCGCGGTGCTGACCTGCCTGGCGATGACCTGGCTCAACCCGCACGTCTACCTGGACACGGTGCTCCTGCTCGGCTCCCTGGCCTCGGACCGCGGGGACCTGCGCTGGGCCTTCGGCACGGGCGCGGCGGTGGCCAGCCTGACCTGGTTCGCCACCCTGGGCTACGGGGCCCGGCTGCTCGGCGGCCTGCTGTCGAGGCCGTCCGCCTGGCGGGTCCTGGACGGCCTGGTGGCCGCAACCATGCTGGCGATGGGCGGCATGCTCCTCGCGGGCACCTGACAGCGGGGCGGGCGAAGTCCACGGCCGTCCTCCGGAGGAGCCCGTCAGGGCAGGGCCCGAGCGGGCTCCGCCGCGGCGGCCCGGCGGGCGGCTGCGGCGCGGGTCTGCAGCGTGGTGAGCCTGCGGACGAACAGGGCGGCGGCCACGGCCGCGGCCAGGTCCACCAGGTCGGAGCCGGCGGCCGCCAGAACGGCCGCGCGGTAGCCGTCCAGCTGCCCCGCACCCGCCTCCATCCGCCGTACGGCCTGGTCGATGAGGCAGCTCGCCACCCACAGCACCCACCACACGGTGACCGGCGCGGTGGAGTGCACCGAGCGGCGGCCACCCGCGCCCGCCCGCTCTGCCGCGGGTGCGCAGGCACTCCAGACCTCGCGGGCGATGCCGTACGGCAGCCAGAGGTTGCCGATGGGGATGAACCAGCTGCCGAGGGCCCAGCCGCGACCCCGCTCCCATCCGTCCCACCGAAACGTTTCGGCGTTGAGCCGGACCCGCCGGAACCACATCAGGAAGGTCACCGCGGCGAAGAAGAACGCGGCCGCGTAGAAGTTCGACGCGGAGACCCGGAGGCGGTCGGCCGTCTCCAGCGCACCCTCGGCGGCGGAGCCCGGCTCCGGCAGCGGGTCCGTCAGGACGTACGAGGCCAGGTCGGCCCCGAGCGACAGGAGGTCCAACAGGGCCACGGCCCCCAGGAAGGCGGTCGCCGCGTACGACAGACCGGCCGGCGAGCGCAGTTCGGGCCGCGGCAGCAACGGCTTGGCGGGCAGGCCGACATCGGACGGCTTCAGGAACACGGCGGGGTACCCCCAGGACTCACGGTGTGCGCCGCCCGCAGGTCGGCAGGCGTGCGAGCGACCTTACGTGAGGCTTATACGGCCTGCTCAGGGGGTACGGAGGCTGTCCGGAAGGTTCGGTTCCTCCCGGCGGGCGGGCTCGCGCCCGCCCGCCGGGATCGTCAGAGGGCCGGGAGCGGGCGGCTCACCAGGTGACGGGGAGCCTGGTCAGGCCCTGGATCGTGTCACCCGGTTTGAACGGGACCTCGGCGGGGGGCACGGCGAGCCGGAGGCCCGGGAGGCGGGTGAAGAGGGTGCCGAGGGCGATCTCCATCTCGGCGCGGGCGAGGTTCTGCCCCAGGCACTGGTGGATGCCGAAGCCGAAGGCGACGTGGTGGCGCGGCGAGCGGTGCCAGTCCAGCACGTCGGGGTCCGCGTAGACGTCGGCGTCCCGGTTGATGACGGAGGTGGGGAAGACCAGCCCGTCCCCGGCGCGCACCGTCACCCCTGCGACCTCGATGTCCTCGACCGCCACACGCAGCATGCCGTCCGCGATCGAGAGGAAGCGCATCAGCTCTTCGACGGCGGTGGGCAGCAGCGCGGGCCGCGCCCGCAGCTGGGCGAGCTGTTCGGGGTGGGTGAGCAGGGTGAACGCCCCCAGGGAGATCATGTTGGCGGTGGTCTCGTGGCCGGCGACGAGCAGGATCGCGGCCAGGCTGACGAGTTCCGCCCGGTCGGTCTCCCCCGTCGCGAGCCGGTCGGCGATCAGTTCGTCGAGGAGCCCGTCGCCCGGCTCGGCCCGCTTCCGGTCGATCAGCTCGCCGAGATAGGCCTCCAGCCGGTCGAGCGCGTCCTCCACGTCCTCGGGCGCGGGCCCGCGCAGCAGCCGCCGGGACTGGGCCTCGAAGAACTCGTGGTCCTCGTACGGGACTCCGAGCAGGGCGCAGATCACCATGGACGGGACGGGCAGGGCGAAGGCCTCGACCAGCTCGGCACCCGGACCGGCGAGGGTGATCGCGTCGAGGAGGCGGTCCACGGTCTCCTGGATCCTCGGGCGCAAGGCGGCGGTGCGCTTGAGGCTGAAGCTGGGGATGAGCATCCGGCGCTGGGCGTTGTGCTCGGGGTCGTCCACCCCGAGCAGGGCGGGCCGGCGGCGCCGGATGTCCCTGACCCGGGCCACGGGCACGGGAAATCCCTCGTGGTCCCGGTTCGAGGAGAGCCGCTGGTCGGCGAGGAGTTCGCGGGCGACGCCGTGGCCGGTCACCGCCCAGACCGAGCGGCCGTCGAAGAGGCTCATGCGCGACAGCGGCCGCTCCTCGCGCAGCGGCTGGTAGGCCGTCGGGGGGTGGTAGGGGCAGGTGCGGTCCTGGGGGAAGGAGACGGGATCGGACATCTGTGTCATGAAATGCCTCGCTCACGTGGGGCCGTGGTGCCTGTTCCATTACATGCCTGAGGCACCTATGACCCGTACATGCATTTCGGCCAAACCACCCCACACAGCGCATCCCGCTCCCCCGAACGGATGGAACGCCACAAAAAGGGCGCGGCACGACGACCAAGGCAACCAGGTCATATGAACACTTGATGCCATCGTCGCAGGAGCGGTCCGGCAAACGGCCGCAGCCGATCCGACGATGGGGGAACGATGCAGTTCCGCATGCAATCCGAGAACTCCGGGCCCTCGGGGACCCGGCACCGCAACCGCCGCAACCGCAGCCGCCGGACCAGGCTCTCCGTCCTCATCGGAGCCGGGGTGCTCGCCGTGCCGGCCGCCCTGCCCGGCGCCGCGCCCGCGACGGCCGACGAGACCCCCGCGGGGCGCGAGGTCCCGTACCGCGACGTCCAGGTGACCGTCCCTCAGGACTGGCAGGTCGTCAGCTTCGACACGAGCCCGCACGCCTGTCTGCGCCTCGACAAACCGGCCCTGTACCTCGGCCACGCCGGGGACCAGGCGGACTGCGCCGCCTCCGCCGTGGCCCGCGACCGCGGCGACACCCTCCATCTGGAGCCGGCCGACGGCGCACCGGAGCGCGCGGACATCCCGACGGTGACCGTGCGCCCCGGGCAGCGGCTGCCGGACCGGCTGCCCGAGGCCCCCAGCCGGGAGCTGCGGTTCCTGCTCGAACGGCAGGGCCTGGTCGCCACCGTCGCCTACGGCGCCTCCCCCGAGCAGGTCGTCGCGATCGTCGCCGACGTGCTCGCGCAGGCGGAGGACGGCACGGCCGGAGAGTGGCGCACCAGGCGCCCCACCCGGCCCTCGGCCAAGGCCCCGGTCGTGCCCCGCGCCTTCCGCGGCCGGGCCTTCGACGCCTGCACCGCCCCCACCCCCGCCCAGATGCGCGCCTGGCGGACGAGCTCCCCGTACGGCGGCATCGGCGTCTACATCGGCGGACCGGCCCGGGCCTGCGCCCAGAACGAGCTCACCCCGGACTGGGTGAGCAGCCAGCACGCGGCCGGGTGGCACCTCATGCCGATCTGGGTCGGCCCACAGCCGTGGAGCGGCTCGAACGCCCTGTCCACCAGCGCCTCGACGGCCGCGTCCCAGGGCCGCACGGCCGCCGACGGGGCCGTCACCGCGGCCGGGGCCCTCGGCCTGGGCGAGGGCACGGTCCTCTACAACGACCTGGAGAACTACAGCGACCGCGCCAAGTGGGACCGCCCGGTGCTCGCGTACCTGGACGCGTGGACCCGCCGCGTCCGGGAACACGGCTACCGGTCGGGGGCGTACGTGGCCAAGTCCTCGGGGGTGCAGGCCCTCAGCGCCCAGTACGACAAAGGCACGTACGCCATGCCGGACGTGCTGTGGACGGCGTACTGGAACGGCTCGGCCGACACCGGGGACGCCTCCATGGGCCTGCCCGCCGGCAGCGGCCGGTGGCCCGGGGCCCGAAGAGCCCACCAGTACAAGGGGAACGTCCCCGAAACGTACGGCGGGGTGCGGATCGCGATCGACCGCAACCAGCTGGACGTCGGCGGGCCCGTCGACGTCCCGGACCCGGACCTCTCCGTGAACGACCCCCGGCTGCTGGCCGCCGCCGACTTCACCGGCGACGGGCGCGCGGACCTCGCCGCCGTCCACCGGGACGGCTCCCTGCACTCGTACGTGGCCGACCGGAGCGGCAGGCTGACGTACGCGCGCCGGCTCTGGCCGGACCGGACCTGGCGCAGCGTCCGGCTCGTGACGGGCGGCGACTTCACCGGGACCGGGGAGGCGCAGTTGGCGGCGGTGTGGGCCGACGGCTCCCTGCACCTGTACGCGGCCGGAGAGGACGGCGCACTGCGGCACGTGCGGCGGATGTGGCAGGACACCACCTGGCGCAACATCCGCCGGCTCGCCGCCTGGCAGGGCGCCGACGGCGGCCGGGACGGGCTCGTGGCGGTGTGGAACAACGGCACCCTGCACCGGTACGCGACGAAGGCGGACGGCGCCCTGACCGCCGGCTCGCAGCAGCTGGGCCACGACAACACCTGGCGCAGCATCCGGCACCTCGCCACCGGGCAGTTCACGGAATCGGGCGCCACGGACCTGCTCGCGGTCTGGTGGGACGGCTCGCTGCGGCTCTACCGGGGCAACGCGGCGGGCACGGTGGGCGCCTCCCGGACGATGTGGCCGGACCGGACCTGGGGCGGCATGCGCGCCGTGCTGTCCGGCGAGTTCACCGGCAGCGGCGGCTCGGACGTGATGGGCTACTGGAACAACCGGAGCCTGCACCTGTACGAGGGACCCGGCAACGGCACCCTCAAGCCGGGCGTGGTCGCGGCCGACTGAGGCACGGGCGCGCCCGGGCGGCGGCCCGGCCTCCGCAGGCCGTTCCAGGCGCGCGGCCGCGGGCCCGGTCCCGGTCCTGCTCCGGTGGACGTGCGACGTGCACGGGGCGCGGTGAGCCCGACGGGCGCCCCGGCGCGCACGGTGCAGCCGGCGGGCCGCCCTCCCCGCGCGATGCGCACGCCCGGTGCCGGGGCCCGTCCTCCGTGTTCAGGCTGTGTGCCGGGCGCCGGAACACCCGTGTGGCGGGGGGTGGTGCGGAAGCGGGGACCGGCGCGCCGCACCGGCCGCGCCCCGGAAAACCGGCGGATCGACAGCGGGTCTGCCAGAATCGCGCGCGGCTGCGGAAATGCGCCCCGCGGCACTCGGCCGACCCGGGCCGGCGGCGAGAAGCACCGCGCGCCGCACGCGCGCACGGCCCGGCACCAAACCTTCCGACCTTCCCGACCCTTCCCACCTGTCCGTCACTTCTGAAGGAACACCATGACCGCAGCAACCGCCCCCGGCGCCCGGCGCCGCCGTCTGCGCGGCGCCGCCGTGGCCGTCCTGGCCCTGGCGCTCACCACGACCGCGTGCTCCTCCCTCGGCCGGACGGCCGTGGGCCCCGTGATGTACGAGTCGGCCGCCAAGCCGGCCGCGCACGCCGAAGAGGGAGCACGCACCGAGGAAGGGCAGCAGGCCGAGGCGGCCGAGGGTGCCGAGCACCTGGCCATCGCGGTCACCAGCCCCCGGGTGCGCGGCTGCCACCGGCTGGCCGGCGGGGCGAGCGTGGTGCAGAACGGCACGCTGGTCGACATGCGGCTGTACGAAGACGCCGACTGCAAGGGCGGCTACACCTACCTGGGCACCACGCTGAGCAACCGGCGCGCGCCGGAGGCCAAGCCCTGGCGCAGCTACTCCTTCGTGCACTGAGCCGGTGGGGCGGACGGGGCGGACGGGCTCCGGCCCGTCGCGGCCCCGTCCGGCCCGCGGGTCTCAGCGGGCGGTGCGGGCGGCCGCGCGCGCCCAGAGGACGAGGGGCACCTGGAGCGGCAGCCGGGCCATCGCCAGCGCGGGGGCCGGAGCGGGGCGGTCGCGCCAGTCGTAGGCCATCTTGAGGTTGGCGGGGAACACCCCGACGAAGAACAGCGCGGCCGCCTTGGCGCTGAGCCGGCGGGTGGCCGGTATCGCCAGGCCCGCCGCGAGGGCGAGTTCCACGACCCCGCTGGCCTGGGTCCAGGCCCGGGCGGAACCCGGCAGCGCCTCCGGCACGAGCGCGTCGAACTGCCGGGGCACGGCGAAGTGCGCGACCCCGGCGGTCGCGAGCAGGCCCGCCAGGGCGAGTGCGGGGTTGGGGCGGGGGACGGCCATGGGGCTCCTCGGGGCGGGGCGGACGCGTGATGCACTACCGGCGGGTAGCATGCCGCACTTCTCCCCACCCCGCCAATGCCCATCGAGCGGGCGGTGCCCACGAGGCGGGCCAATACCCAGCCCCTCCGGCGCTTGAGGAGCGGGGTTCGGGGCGGAGCCCCGACACGACAGCCCGCAGCCGCCCACCGGGCGGGGCAACCTCCAGCCCCGCCGGCGTTTGAGGCGCGGGGTTTGGGGCGGAGCCCCAAGGCAACCCGGCTGGCGCCGGGCAGGGGGGGGGGGGGGGGGGGGGGGGG